>JBJHBD010000105.1:0-11087 GCA_050485305.1 Gemmatimonadota bacterium | reverse complement strand
GAGCCAGGGATCTTCCTCGATCTGCTTCATCCCGAGGGAAATCTTCTCGTCTTCCGGATCCACCTTGAGCACCACCGCCTCGATCTCATCCCCGATGGAGACGAGCTTGGAGGGGTGACGGATGTTCCGGGTCCAGGACATCTCGGAGATGTGGACCAGCCCCTCAACCCCCTTCTGAAGCTCGATGAAGGCGCCGTAGTTGGTGATGGAAACCACCTTCCCACGGACCCGGGAGCCCACGGGGTACTTGGCGTCGATGTCGGTCCAGGGGTACGGGAGGAGCTGCTTGAGCCCCAGCGAGATCCGCTCCCGGTTCCAGTCGATGTCCAGCACCTTCACATCGAGGGCCTTCCCGATCTCCACAACCTCGGAGGGGTGACCCACACGGCCCCAGGACATGTCGGTGATGTGCAGGAGTCCGTCCAGCCCTCCCAGGTCGATGAAGGCTCCGAAGTCGGTGATGTTCTTCACCGTTCCCTCGCGGACCTGACCCACCAGAAGCTCCTTCACGAGGGTCTCACGCTTCTTCTCGCGCTCGGCCTCGAGGATCACGCGGCGGGACACCACGATGTTCCGGCGCCGCTTGTTGAGCTTGATGATCTTGAACTTGTAGGTCTCGCCGATGAGGTCCTCGATGTTGGGGACCCGACGAAGGGCGATCTGGGACCCGGGGAGGAAGGCATCCACCCCCATGAGGTCCACGGTGACTCCCCCCTTGATCTTCCGGGAGAGCATTCCCTTGACCGGACGATCGGCCTCGTGGGCCTCCTTGATCTTCTCCCAGACGCGGAGGAAGTCGGCCTTCCGCTTGGAGAGGACCACCACACCGTCGTCGTCTTCCAGGCTCTCGAGGAGGACCTCGACCTCGTCCCCGACATTCAGCGTCTCCGGCTCCTTGAACTCGTCGAGATTGACCGAGCCCTCGCTCTTGAAGCCGAACTCCAGGATCACCGAGTTGTCGGTGATGCGGAGGATCTTGGCGGTGACGATCTCCCCTTCCATGGCTTCGGGGACCTCGCCGGCAAACTGCTCCAGCATGGCCTCGAATTCGTCCCGGGTCATCCCCAGGTCTTCCTCTCCGTACGGATCCATGGAGAGTTCGGGAGAGATCCCCACCCGGGGGGAACGGCCGGCCACCTCTT
The DNA here is from genome assembly GCA_050485305.1 of Gemmatimonadota bacterium. Classification (GTDB taxonomy): domain Bacteria; phylum Gemmatimonadota; class Gemmatimonadetes; order Longimicrobiales; family Gaopeijiaceae; genus JBJHBD01. The sequence goes on along the minus strand of JBJHBD010000105.1, from coordinate 9,945 downwards.
CAGGGGTGGCGGTTACGACCACTCCGGCGTCGCCCACGATCTCCTCCAGGGAGGGGTGTTCGGAGGACTCGGTGGAGGCGTCGAGGGTCTGGTCTTCGGTCTTTTCGGTCATGGGATGGAACCGCGTGGGGTCGCTCCGCACCCGGGATCTCCGGGGAGGAGGCCTGCGGGAAGAAGGGGTAACCCCTTGTCCCTGGTGAATGTGCTCGGCCCGGACCGCCTTTGTGCAGCCTTCGGGTAGAGACTCCTAAGTTAGACCCGTTCGTCGTTCTGGGTCAAGGCATTTACCCGGTTCACGATGCGCTCCACCTGCTCCTCGAAGGGGAGCCCGGTGGTATCCAGCGTCCACGCATCCGGTGCGGGACGAAGGGGAGCCACCTCCCGCTCCATGTCGGCCCGATCCCGGGCGGCGATGCGCTCCCCCTCCACCCCCACCTCACCCGGATCCTTCCCCTCCTGGAGGAGGCGCCGCCGGGCCCGCTCCTCCAGGGAGGCGGTGAGGTAGACCTTCACCTCCGCGTCGGGGAAGACCACCGTCCCCATGTCGCGCCCGTCCGCCACCACCCCGCCCCAGCTCCCCACCTCCCTCTGAAGGCTCAGGAGCCGATCCCGCACCGCGGGAATCCTCGCGGCGCGCGAGACCCGGGAGGTCACCTCGGACGAGCGAAGTGCATCACCCGGATCCTCTCCTCCCAGGAGGACCCGAAACCCGTCGCGCGCGGGCTCCAGCCGGAGATCGAGTTCGGCGAGCGCCTCCGGGGTGAGCTCCTCCCACCCCTCTTCGGGCACCCCCGATCGGAGAAGGGCCAGGGTGAGAGCCCGATAGAGCGCCCCCGAATCCAGGTGGAGAAACCCCAGTCGGCGGGCCACCTCCCGGGCGGTGGTGGACTTCCCGGACCCGGCGGGACCGTCCAGCGTCACGATGAGGCGGGCTCCGGTCATCTCCCCTCCAGAAGCTCCCAGAACCCCGGAAAGCTCACATCCACCACCCTCCGATCGGTGACCTCGATGCGGTTCCCCGGGAGGGCGCCCAGCACCCCGAAGGCCATGGCGATCCGGTGATCGTGCCGGGGATCCACCTTCCCTTCCAGCGGATGGGTCCCCCCCGTCACCGCCATCCCGTCCGGGCGCTCCTCCACCTCCACCCCCACCCCCCGGAGGTTTTCGCACATGACCCGAATCCGATCCGACTCCTTCACCCTGAGCTCCTCGGCATCCCGAATCACCGTGACCCCCTCGGCCCGGGCCCCCAGCGCTGCGATGAGGGGGAGTTCGTCGATGAGGGATGGGACTTCGGCCCCTCCCACCTCCACCCCCCGGAGCGCTCCGGGCACCGCCACCACCGTCCCCGCCGGCTCCCCACCGCGATCGAAGGCCTCCCGGAGATCCTCCACATGGACCGCCGCTCCCATTCGATCCAGCACCTTCAGGAAGCCGGTTCGGGTGGGGTTCACCCCCACCTTCTCGACGCGCACCCCGTCCCCTCCCCCACCCAGAACGCCCAGCGCCAGGAGGAAGGCCGCCGACGAGAGGTCCCCGGGGATCTCCAGCTTAAGAGGGGCCAGTCTCCTGGGGATGGGATCCGGAAGGGTCACCCGCCAGGTCCCCTCCTCCCCTTCCGCCGATTCCACACGGACGCCCATCCGGCGAAGCATCCGCTCGGTGTGATCGCGGGAGGGGAGGGGCTCCACCACCGAGACAGGGCGTCCGGAGCCGAGCCCCGCCAGGAGAAGCGCGCTCTTCACCTGGGCGCTGGCCACAGGCGAGCGGTACTCCAGGAGCTCCCCGCCGTCCCGGACCCGACTCCACCCGTCGGCGATGGGTCCCTCCATGACCTCGATGGGGAGGCGGTCCGCCTCTCCCAGCTCGGCGAATCGGACTCCCAGCCCGGTGAGGGGGTGGGTGATGCGCCGCATGGGACGCGAGCGGAGCGAGGCGTCGCCATCCAGAACGGCCGGCACCCCCATTCCTCCCAGGAGCCCCATGAGGAGACGGGCGGTGGTCCCCGAATTCCCGCAATCCACGGGGTGGGCGGGGGGGCGGAGGCCGCGAAGCCCCACACCGCGGATTTGCACCGGTGACCCATCCTCCGGAAGTCCCGGAAGCTCGACCCCCATGGCCCGAAGGGCTCCGGCGGTACTCCGGCAGTCGGCGCCGGGGAGGAGTCCGATGAGGGTGGACTCGCCCTCCGCCAGCGCCGCGAGGAGGAGGGCGCGATGGCTGATGGACTTGTCGCCGGGGACCTGAAGGGTCCGGGTCATCCCTCTTCGTCTCCGCTTCCTTCGGAGGTCCACTCCCGGGTGCGCTCCATGAACTCGGCGATGCGGTCCACCTCCCGGCGCGCCAGGAGGTCGGCCACGATGTTGAGGGCGCGGGAGACGGAAGTGAGCCCGGCACCCACCGCCGGGGCGGAGGACTCGAGGAGGGGGGCCCACATCTCCGGAGAAGCGGCGGCCAGCCGGGTCATGTCCCGCCCCCCCGGGCCCAGGTCGGTGCGAGTGTATCCGGCGGCGTGAATGGCACCGGCAAGAGCGTTGGACACGAGTTGCGGGAGGTGGGACACCCATGCCATCCGGTGGTCGTGCTCTTCGGCGTCGATCCACTCGGGGATCCCTCCGAGGGCGGCCCAGAACTCCCCGGCCTCTCGTCGGAGCGCGGGGGGTGCATCGGGTCCGGCGGCGAGGTAGACCCGCGCCCCCTGGAAGAGGTCGGCGCGGGCGTGTCGGAATCCGCTCCCCTCCCCGCCCGCCAGGGGGTGGCTTCCCACAAATCGATCCCCGATCCCCAGCTTCTCCGCTCGTCGGAGGAGGGGGGCCTTGAGGCTCACCACATCGGTGACCCATGCGGCGGGGGCGAAGAGAGGGGCGTGAAGCTCCAGGAGCCGGAGCGCCTCGGGGAGGGGGGTGGCGTAGACCACGGTGGCGGCGCGGGGAAGCGCCTCCTCCCCGGAGGGATCCCAGAGCGAGATCGCTCCCGCCTCCCGGGCGACCGAACCCTGAAGGGGGTCCGGATCGATCCCCAGTACGGTGGGGGGCGCAGGGAGGGCCTGGAGGGCGCGGGCCACCGATCCGCCCATGAGCCCCATCCCCACGATGGCGACAGGGCCTCTCACGCCTCCTCCCCCTCGTACCCCAGCTCGATGGTGAGGCCGTCGTACGCCACCTGTGCTGCCGGGAAGACGGCGCGAGCCTCCTCCTCCAGTGGTGCGGGGTTCGCCGAGTACCGGGCCGAGAGGTGGGTCATGGCGAGACGGTGAACCCGGGCCAGGAGGGCCACCTCTGCCGCCTGTCTGGCCGTGCTGTGATAGGTCTCCCGGGCGCGCTCCCGCTCGTCTTCCCCGAAGGTGGCGTCGTGGATGAGGAGTTCGGCGCCCCGCACCTCGTCCATCAGCCCCTCCCAGGGGCGGGTATCCCCGGTGTACGCCACCATGCGCCCCGGGCGGGGTGCACCCACCACCTCTTCCGGGCGGATGATCCGCCCTTCGACCTCCACGGGCTCGCCCCGATGAAGTCGACCGAAGAGGGGGCCTTCGGGGATCCCGAGTGCTCGCGCCTTTTCCACGTCGAAGCGCCCGAGTCGTTCGTGCTCCCGGAGGCGGAACCCCACCGCCGGAGTGCCGTGACGCACCGGGAATGCCTCGATGTCGTGCTCCTCGAAGGTGACCCGGTCACCCGGCTCCATCTCGTCGATGATCACCGGGAAGGCCAGGTGGTTCACACCGAGATAGACGGCGGCCTCCAGCGTCGCCGTCGAATCCCGGGGGCCGTGGAGATGGAGCGCCTCGGTGCGCCCCTGGAGCGCCATGGTGCGCAGGAGCCCGATGACCCCCAGGAAGTGGTCGGCGTGGAGGTGGGTGATGAAGATGTGGTCGAGGGTGAACCCGGTCCCGAATCGCATCATCTGGCGCTGGGTCCCCTCGCCACAGTCGAAAAGGACCAGCTCCCCCTCCCGCTGTACCGCGATGGCGCTCACATTCCGCCCCGGCGTGGGGCGGGAGGCGGCGGTGCCGAGGAAGGTGACGCGGATCATGGTGCGTGGGGATCGAGGCGGGAGTGTTCGGGCGGGAGGGAAGGTAGCCCCTCGCGACGCCGGGATGAAGGTTCGGTACGGGAAGATGGGACCCTTGCCCTTCCTCCGTCTCAGAGGGTAGCGTCCAGCGCGGCCCAATCCCGGACTCCCCGGGGCGAACCCTCCCTCCACGCCATCGGTCAGTGATCAAGACCCTCGGAGCCCAGCTCGGCCTCTTCCTCACCGAACCTCAGCTTCGAGCCAATGTGGGGGCCCTCCTCCGGTATGTCGGGATCCTGGCGGGGATCATCGTCATCTTCACCATCCTCTTCCACCTCCTCATGGTGTGGGAGGGGCAGACCCACTCCTGGCTGAGCGGGTTCTACTGGGTCCTGGTGACGATGAGCACCCTGGGGTACGGGGACATCGCCTTCCACACCGACCTGGGAAGGGCGTTCAGCCTGGTGGTGCTCTTTACGGGAGTGATCATGCTCCTGGTGGTTCTCCCCTTCGTCTTCATCCGGTACTTCTACGCCCCCTGGCTGGAGGCACAGATCCGGATCCGGGCTCCCCGGGAGGTGGCAGCGGATGTGAGCGGACATGTGATCATCTGCGACTGGGACTCCATCGCCCCGGGGCTCGTGGAGCAGCTCACCCGCCACGAAATCCCCTACGTGGTACTGGATCCGGATCCGGAGCAGGCGGCGCGCCGTCACGGCGAGGGAATTTCCATCCTCTGCGGGGAGGTGGACAGTCGGGAAACCTATCTCCGGGCGCGCACCCAAGCTGCCCGAATGGTGCTGGCCAATCTGGACGACGTGACCAACACGAACATCGTCCTCACCGTTCGGGAGGTGGCTCCGGAAATTCCTGTGGTGGCCATCGCCTCCAGCGAAGACTCGGCGGACCTCCTCGAACTGGCCGGTGCCACCCACGTCCTGGGCCTTCGCCGCCAGCTTGGGGAGCAGCTCGCCAACCGGATCAACGCGGGCCACGCCCAGACCCACGCCATCGGGAGCTTCCGGAATCTGGTCATCTCCGAGTTCCCGGTGCTGAACACCCCCCTTGCGGGGAAGACCATTCGGGAGACCGGGCTCCGGGAGATGCTGGGGATCAATGTGGTGGGGGTGTGGGAGCAGGCGCTTCTCAAGCCCGCCCACCCGGATCGGATCCTCACCGAGCAGTGCCTCCCGGTGGTCATCGGGACGGAAGAGCAGATGAGGGAGCTCGACGAGGTCCTCTACATCTACGATACCAACTGGAATCCGGTCATCGTCATCGGCGGAGGGAAGGTGGGGCGCTCGGCGGCGAGGTCGCTCAAGCGGAAGGGGGTGCCGGTTCACCTCATCGAGAGGAAACCCGAGCTGGCGCAGCGGTGGGCCGACATCCCGGACCGGATCTTCGTGGGAGATGCCGCCAACCGGGAACTCCTCGACGAAGCCGGAATCCAGGACGCGCCGGCGGTCCTCCTCACCACCAACGACGACGCCATGAACGTCTATCTGGCGGTGTACTGCCGGCGTCTCAACCCGAAGGTGCGCATCGTGAGCCGGGTGACCCACGACCGGAATGTGGACTCCATCCGGCGGGCCGGCGCCGATCTGGTCCTCTCCTACGCCTCCCTGGGAGTGGAGGCGATCACCTCCCTGGCCCGGGGGCGCAACATGGTCCTCCTGGGAGAGGGGGTGGAGCTCTTCGAGATGGAGCTTCCGAAGAGACTCGCGGGGAAGACGTTGGCCGAATCAGGGATCGGTGTGAGGACCGGGCTCAACGTGGTGGCGGTGGAGCGGGATGGGGCGCTGCACCCATCCCCCCGGGCCGGGGAGTACCTCACCAGTGGGTGCCGCCTCTACATGATCGGAACCCCCGAGCAGGGGCAGCTCTTCCGGAGGGAGTTCGGGGTGGAGTGACGCTCCGGAATCGGGAGAACCCTCCCCGGTCCGCTTGCCCCTCCCCCCCCGCTCCGGATATTCTCCTCCGGTTTCTCTCCGTGTGAGTTTCCGCACCTCGCCGTTCCCCGGAGAGCCCGCTCCCGAACGCCTCTTCCCCACCGCCCAGGAGACCTCGCCTCTCCCATGAAGGTCGAGCTGAAAACCCTCATATCGAAGCTCAATCCCATCTGCCGGAAGGCGCTGGAGGGGGGGGCGGAGCGTTGTGTTCGCCAGACGAACTATGATGTGGAAATCGAACACATCTTCCTGGCACTCCTGGACTTTCCCGAATCCGACTTCCGGGTGGTGCTCAAGCAGTACGATCTGGAACCGGCGACCCTCGAGGGGGAGTTGACCCGCGCCATCGACCAGCTCAAACGGGGGAATACCCGCACCCCCGCCTTTTCACCCCACGTCCCCCGCCTCCTGGAGCGGGCCTGGGCCATATCGTCGCTCCGACTCGGGGAATCCACCGTCCGCTCCGGGGCCCTCATCCTGGCGGCGCTGGACGATGCGGCGCTCCGGGGAACGCTCCGTGAGACCATCCCCTCGCTGACGGAGCTCCCCCTCGAGCGGGTGGAGAAGGATCTCCCGGAACTCATGCGGTACTCGGCGGAGGGGGGGGCGAAGATCTCCGCCACGGGAGCCCGTGCGGGGAGCAGCTCCCGAACGGATTCCGACGCCGACTCTCCCGGCGAGGCGCCCTCCCACCGAGGGGACGGCGCCCTTGCCCAGTTCACGGTGGACCTCACCGAGATGGCCCGGGAGGGGAAGATCGACGCCATTCGCGGACGGGACGGGGAGATCCGGCAGATTGTCGACATCCTCATGCGGCGGCGGCAGAACAATCCCATCCTCACGGGGGCTCCGGGGGTGGGAAAGACGGCGGTGGTGGAGGGGTTCGCGCTGGCGGTGGCGGCGGGGAAGGTCCCCCCCTCCCTCCAGACCGCCTCGGTGCTGGCGCTGGATCTGGGGCTCCTTCAGGCGGGAGCAGGGGTGAAGGGGGAGTTCGAGCATCGGCTGAAGGGGGTCATCGAGGAGGTGAAGGCGTCTCCGAACCCGGTGATCCTCTTCATCGACGAAGCGCACACCATCATCGGCGCGGGAGGGCCGGAGGGTCAGGGAGACGCGGCAAACCTCCTCAAGCCGGCGCTGGCCAGGGGGGAACTCCGAACCATCGCGGCCACCACCTGGTCCGAGTATAAACGGTACGTGGAGAAGGACCCGGCGCTGGCCCGCCGCTTCCAGGTCATCAAGATCGAGGAGCCCGACGAGGAGACGGCCATGGAGATGATCCGGGGGATGGTCGGGCAGCTCGAGAGCCACCATGGGGTGCGGATCCTGGAGGAGGCGCTCCGGGACGCGGTGGAGCTCTCGCACCGGCATATCTCCGGACGGCAGCTCCCCGACAAGGCGGTGAGCCTCCTGGACACGGCATGCGCCCGGGTGGCCATCGGCCAGACGAGCCCTCCCGGAGAGGTGGCCGATGCCAAGCGCCGCATCGAACAGATCGAACTGGAGCTTCAGATCCTTCAGCGGGAGGCCCTCACCGGCGAGGACCAGGAAGAGCGGGTGAAGCAGCTCGAGCGGAGTGCCGCGAAGGCCCGCCAGAGGCACACCGAACTCGAAGCCCGTTGGGAGGCGGAGCTGGAGCAGGTGGAAGAGATCCTGACCCTCCGACGGGAGATCGAGGGGGGGCTCGCCGAGGATCCGGAGGAGGCCCGGTCCCGCCTTTCCGAGCTGGAGGAGGCCCTGGCCGAATCCCAGGGAGAGGACCCCCTCGTCCCCCTCCAGGTGGACTCCCGGGTGGTGGCTTCCGTCATATCGGACTGGACCGGGATCCCGGTTGGGAAGATGGTGAAGGACGAGGTGCGTACCGTCCTCTCCCTCAAGAGTCGCCTCGAGGCCCGGATCATCGGTCAGCCCGAGGCGCTCGAGTCGCTCTGCCGGAGAATCGGGACCTCCAGCGCCCGACTCGAAGACCCGGAAAAGCCTACCGGGGTCTTCCTCCTGGTGGGGCCCAGCGGAGTCGGGAAGACGGAGACGGCGCTCACCCTCTCCGATTTCCTGTACGGCGGCGAACGGAACATGGTGACGGTCAACATGTCCGAGTACCAGGAGGCGCACACCGTCTCGTCGCTGAAGGGGGCGCCCCCGGGGTACGTGGGATTCGGTCGAGGAGGGGTGCTCACCGAGGCGGTGAGGCGTCGCCCCTACACCGTCGTTCTCCTGGACGAGATCGAGAAGGCCCATTCCGACGTCATCGAGCTCTTCTACCAGGTCTTCGACCGGGGGATGATGGAGGATGGAGAGGGGCAGGTCATCGACTTCAAGCACACCCTCATCCTCCTCACCTCCAATGTGGGGACGGAGATCATCGGGAAGGCGTGCGCAGGGGACCAGCGCCCCGATGCGGACACCCTCGTCGGGCTCGTTCGCCCCTACCTCCTCAAGCACTTCCCTGCGGCCTTCCTGGGGCGGCTGGTGGTGGTTCCCTACTATCCGTTGGGCGACCCGGCAATCCGCGAGATCGTGGAGTTGCGACTCAGTCGGATCCAACGCCGGTTCTGGGAGCGACACCGGGCCGAACTGACCTATGACGCCGGGGTGGTGGAGCTCATCGCCGCCCGCTGCACCGAGGTGGACTCGGGGGCCCGGAACATCGACCACATCATCTCGGGGACCATGCTCCCCGAACTCTCGGTGCAGGTGTTGAGCCACATGGCGGAGGGGACCTCCATCTCGGCCATCCATGTTCTGGTGGGTGAGGATGGCGGCTTCGAGTACTCCATCTCCACCGCGGCTCCGGCGGGGGCGGTGGTGGGATGAGCGAGGACGGTCCCTTCGAGGTTGCGGTCACGACTCCCCTCGGGGCCGACGCCTTCACCTTCCGGGAACTGTGGGGTGAGGAGCACCTCTCCGGACTCTTCCGCTTCGACCTCGAGCTGGCCTCCGACGACGAAGCGCTCGACCTGAGCGGGCTCGTGGGAGAGGAGGTATCGGTGACCTGCACCCTCCCCGGAGGAGATGAGCGTTACTTCCACGGGATCGCCGTCCGGGTAGCGCAGGGACCGGGTGACGCACGGTCCACGGTGTACCGGGTGGAGCTACGTCCGAGGCTCTGGCTCCTCACCCTCCAGTCCGACTGCCGGGTATTCCAGGACATGAGCGTTCCGGACATCGTGGAGGAGCTGTGCGCGAGCGTCGGCTTCACCGACGTCACCCTCTCCCTCACCAACAGCTACGACCCCCGGGAGTACTGCGTCCAGTACCGGGAAACCTCCTTCGACTTCATCTCCCGCCTCATGGAGGACGAGGGGATCTTCTACTACTTCAAGCACGAGGAGGACAAACACACCCTCGTGCTGGGGGACGACGCCGACGCACACGAAGAGTGTCCTGCCGGGCACAAGACCCGGTATCGCCTCTCCAGCACCGACGCCGCCGCGGTGGACGAGATCTGGGAGTGCACCCTGGAGCATCAGGTGGGCGCGGAGAGCTTCTCCCTCAACGACTACCACTTCGAGACCCCCTCCACCAATCTCTTCGCGCAGGAGGGGGATGACCCCCTCCACCTCCACGACCACCCCGGTGGGTACGAAACGAAGGACGACGGAGAGAAGCGGGCAAAGGTCCGCCTCGAGTCGGTGCGGACCGCCACCCAACTCCTCCATGGAGAGGGGGCGGCTCTCGCCCTCACCGCCGGCCACCTCTTTGAGATCTCGGACCACCCGAGGGACGATGTGAACGACAGCTGGATTCTCCGGAGCGTCCGGCACCGGATCACCACGGATTCAGGGAAGGTGCACTTCACTGCCCAACCGGCGGACCTCCCCTACCGCCCGCCCCGTGACACCCCTCGTCCCGCCATCGCCGGCTCCCAGACGGCGCTGGTGGTGGGGAAGTCGGGGGAGGAGGCGTGGACTGACAAGTATGGCCGGATCCGGGTCCAGTTCCACTGGGACAGGGAGTGCGAGAAGGACGAGACGAGCACCTGCTGGGTGAG
>JBJHBD010000104.1:0-11135 GCA_050485305.1 Gemmatimonadota bacterium | reverse complement strand
TCGCTGTACTGGACCGAGGACTGGAGGGAGACCACCGGGGTGAAGGCGTACCGGAGTCGGAACTGGGTGAGGGTGGTGTTGAAGGCCCCCTCGGGCAGGTCGATGCGGTTGTGGTTCACGTTGACGCTCCCGGTCAGGGTCCCTCCCCGCCGCACGTCCACCCCCCCCGAGACGCCGATGCGGCGACCGCTCAGGAAGCTCCCCACCTCCACCCGGTTGCTCACGGAGAAGGGAGCCGCCCGGTTCGTGTTCTGGCTGGACCAGAAGTTCCACCCCGAGTACGTGCCGGCGGGAACCACGATGTCGGTCCCGGCGATCTGGAAGGGCTGGTCGAGCCCCTCCAGCTCCCAATTCACCGAGGGCATGGTGAGCCCGCCGTTCTCGAACTCCACGTGGGTGTGGAGATGGACCCGTTCGTGGAGCTTGAACCCCTGCAGATCGTGGTTCACCGTGTAGCTGGTATGGGGGCGGAGCTCCCGGAGCCACTCCACGCCGGGGAGACGGAGGTAGTTCATGACCCGGAACTGCCGGGCCGTGTAGCCGAGACCCGGCCGCATGCGGCGGACGAAGCCCACCTCCGGGTTGAAGTCGTCACCGATGTGGTCGTAGTACCCCGAGACCTGCCAGCTCTCGGAGCGGTACTCCCCCACCACGTTCAGGACCCGGGAGTCCCCGTCCAGCCCCGGCGTCTCCGAGGTGCCGGCCACCGCGTCGAAGGTCCACTGGTCCCCGATCCCCAGGCGGGCGTCGATCCCGAAGAGCCGGTTCATGTCCCCGGAGAGGTCGGCCGAGCGGCGCTGGGTGAGGATCCCCCCGATGCGGGACCGGTTGGGAAGCTCCTGGACGACCCGCCCCACCAGCCAGCCGTTGGGATCCTGGATGCCCTCCACCCCCTCGGTGCGCATGTAGAGGAAGCCCACGTCCGTGCCCGCCACCCGACCGGAAAGGCGGGCTCCGGCCTGGATGGGCACCTCCTGTCCCCCATGCACCCCGATGCGTCGGCTGTGGAAGAGCTGGATGGGGGTCTGGGCCGACCCCGGTCGCTGGGACTGGACCGAGAACAGATCCGCATTCTCCAGGAAGAAGGGACGCCGCTCCGGGAAGAAGAGGTTGAAGCGGGTGAGGTCCACCTGCTGGTCGTCCACCTCCACCTGGGCGAAGTCGGTGTTCACCGTCAGGTCCAGGGCCAGGCTCGGCGTGATGCCGATCTTGGCGTCGGCTCCCACCTCGAAGGGGGTCTCGGTCCCCAGTTGGCCGGGCAGGTTCTGCTGGGCCGCCGCGAGGACGTAGGGGGTGACCGTGGTCACCCGCTGGGGGGGCGGGGTGATCCCCCCAAGGATTCCGGCCTCGGTGAGGCGATAGAGGTTGTACTGCCGGGGGACGGGGGACCAGAACGCCTGCTCGTTGTTGCGCCGGATGTAGCGAGCCAGGTTGAGGCCCCAGGTCTGGGCCTCGCCGCTCCCGTACCGGAGGGTGGAGAAGGGGATCCGCATCTCCACGTACCATCCCAGGGCATCCTGGGAGGTGGCCACGGTCCAGCTCCCGTCCCAGTTCGTGTTGACGTTCCCCCCTCCCCGCACCTGCCCGTCGTACTCGATCCCCCCGGGGTTCGTCCCGAAGACGAAGGCGTTCTGCCGGTCGCGGTACGTGTCCAGGACCACCAGGAAGGCGTCCGACTGGCCCAGATCGGCATTGCGCCGCCGCTCCCCCACGATGATCCGGTCCGGTTCCCGGTCCCAGAGCCAGGCACCGATGTAGATGGCCCGGTCGTCGAAGAGGACCCGGACCTCGGTGGCCTCGGAGATGGGGGCACCCACCACCGGCTCGAACTGGACGAACCCCGTGAGGGGGTCTGCCTCCTGCCAGACCGGGTCGTCCAACCGACCATCCACCAGCGGCCCCGCCTCCACACGGGTGGCCATGGCGGAGGTGATGGTGGGGGTGGAGTCATCGGGGTCGGGTACGCCCTGGGCCAGGGTGGCCACCGGAGCGACCGACAGCATCAGGGCGGCAAGCGGCACCCGGAAGCGGGGACCGTTCATGGATCTCCTCCACAGCAACGGATCCGGGGAGGCCGGGGCCCGGATCCCATGGGTTCCAGGGGATTCCCATGGATGTAACACACCCGGCCCCGAGACGCGACCGTTCAGGGGTCGCCGGCCCGCCCTACTCCTCCGTCCCGTGGAGGAGCCCATGGACCGTTCGGAGGAGGGTCTCCGCGGAGTAGGGCTTGGAAAGGAACTGGAGGGCGCCCCCCCCGAAGGCCCGCCCGGCGCTCCCCGGAGCATCCAACCCGCTGGCAGCCACCACCTTCACCTCGGGGTCCATACGGGCCAGGGCTTCGATGGCCGAGTGGCCGTCCATGACCGGCATCATGATGTCGGTGACCACCAGGTCCACCTCGCCGGGGCGCTCGCCGTACCGCGCCACCGCATCGGCGCCGTTGGAGGCGGTGATGACCCGATAGCCGAAGGCCTCCAGCGTCTGCCGGGTGATCTCCCGGACGGCGCTCTCGTCATCCACCACCAGGATGAGCTCCCCATCCCCCCGGGGAACGGGCTCCGCCGCCAGCCCCCCGGGGTCGGCGTGGGCCCCCGTCACCGCCGGGAAGTAGAGGCGGAACATGGTCCCCCGTCCCGGCTCGGAGTAGACGTTCACCACCCCGCCATGGCTGCGCATGATGGACGCCACGGTGGAAAGTCCCAGGCCGGTCCCCCGCCCCACCTCCTTGGTGGTGAAGAACGGATCGAAGATGCGGTCCACCACCTCCGGGGGGATCCCGACGCCGTCGTCGGCCACCCAGATCCGGACGTAGGGCCCGGGGGAGGCCGCCTGCTCCAGGGCGGCCACCTGCTGGTCCACGTGGAGGTTCTCCGCCACGATCCGGATGGTCCCCCCCTCCGGCAGGGCGTCCCGGGCGTTCACCAGCAGATTCATGAGCACCTGGTTGACCTGGGTGGGATCCCCCCGGAGGAGATGGAGGTCCTCGGGCAGCTCCATCCGGATCTCGATGTTCCGGGGGAAGGTGTCCCGGATCACCCGCTCCAGGTCGGCCAGCACCTGGTCGAGCGCCACGGGCACCTGGGCGCCCTCCACCCCGCGGGCAAAAGCCAGGACCTGCTTCACCAGGGCGGCGCCCCGCTGGGTGGCGGCCTCGATGGTCTCCAGTACGTCCTGCAGTTCGGGGTCCTCGATCTCCTCCCGGAGCATGGCCACGGAGAGGAGGAGGGGTGCCAGCACGTTGTTCAGGTCGTGGGCGATCCCCCCGGCCAGGGTCCCGATGCTCTCGAGACGCTGGGCCCGGAGGAACTGGCTCAGGAGGCGCTGCCGCTCGGTGATGTCGGTGTGGATGGCCAGGATCCGATGGGGAGCTCCGTTGTCGTCATGGATGAGGGACCACCGCCCCTCCACGGGGACCGTGCCCCCATCCTTGCGGAGGTGTTCCAGCTCCCCCGTCCACTCCCCCGAGGCCAGGACGGCGGCGGTGGCCCGGTCGAAGTCCGCCGGGTCCCGGTAGAGGAGGGAACGGACGGATCGGCCCACCGCCTCCTCCGCCGACCAGCCGTAGGTCCGCTCGGCCCCGGCATTCCAGTAGACGATCCGGTGATCCAGCTCCCGGACCAGGATGGCGTCCCGGGCCCGATCCAGGAGCTCGGCCTGTTCCCGCAGCCGACGCTCGGCCGCCCGCTGGGAGGTGACGTCCACGAAGTACACCGCGAGTCCGTCGTCCGAGGGGAAGGCCCGGACCTGGAACCATCGCCCCAGGGGACCGAAGTACTCCATGAAGGAGACGGCCTCATTCCCCTGCACCGCCCGCGTGTACTCCCGCTCGAAGGTGGAGCCGCGCGCTTCCGGGAATCGCTCCCAGACGTTCCGGCCCAGGAGTTCCTCCGCGGATCGGTCCAGGAGCCGCTCCGCCTCCCGGTTGAGGAAGACGACGCGCCACTCCGGGTCCAGGAGGAGGAAGCCGTCGGACATGGCCTCCAGGGTGCGGGTGAGGGCCGCCCCGGTGGCCCGGGCCATCTGCTTCGTCTCCAGCTGGTCGTGGATGTCCGTGGAGGACCCGTACCAACGGACGATGGCCCCCCCTTCGTCCCGGGCGGGGAGGGCTCGGGTAAGGAACCAGCGGTGCTCTCCCCGGGCATCCCGGATGCGGAACTGCACCTCGAAGGGTTCGCCGGTGGCCACCGCGGTCCGCCAGGCCCGCGCTGTGGCCTCGCGGTCCTCGGGGTGCAGGGCCTCCAGCCAGCCATCTCCCTCCAGCTCCTCGGCCGATCGGCCGGTGAACTCCCGTACCGCGCGGGTCTGGTAATCGATCTCGCCGTCGGGACCAGCCGTCCAGACGATGAGGGGCATGGACTCGGCCAGCTCCCGGAAGCGCCGCTCACTGGCTTCCAGCTCGGCGGCCGCCTGCTTCGCCCGGGAGACGTCCTGGAAGGCCCCCTGCACCACCCGGATGTCTCCCGTCCGGTCGCGGATGGCCTCCCCCATGGTGCGAACCCACACCCGCTCCCCACCTGCGGTGAGGATCTGGAGCTCCATGTTGAAGGGCTCTCCTTCCCGAGCGCAACGGGTGAAGGCCTCCCGGATCGGCTCGCGGTATTCCGGGGCGTAGAAGCCGATTCCCTCCTCCGCGGTCACCACCGTCCCCAGGGGCGTTCCGTGGATCCGGCAGACCTCGTCCGACCACCGGCAGAGGCCCGTTTCCAGATCCACCACCCATCCCCCCAGGTGGGCCATGGCCCCTGCCATGGAGAGTAGGGCCTCCCGCTCCCGTATCTCGGTCTCTGCGCGCACCCGGTGGGTGAGCTCCTGGCAGACCGTGAGGATGCCCGCCACGCGGCCCTCGGCGTCGTGGCACGGGGAGTAGCCATAGCTCCACCAGACTTCTTCGAGCCTACCGTTCCGGTGGATGGGGATGCACCTCTCCTCCTCCCAGACGGATTCCCCGGTGGCGAGCACCCCTTCGATCTGCTCCCCGGTGAGATGCCAGATGTCCTTCCAGAACTCCCGGGCCGGGGATCCCAGAGCCCCCGGGTGCTCCGGCCCGGCGCCCAGTACGGGGCGGAAGGCGTCGTTGTAGATCTGGGTGAGCTCCGACCCCCACATGAGGACCATGGGGTGGGGAGCGGTGAGGACCGTTCGCACCAGCGTGCGGAGCGACTCGGGCCAGGACTCCGGCGCCCCCAGGGGTGAGGACGCCCAGGGGAATGCCCGACAGAGCCGGGCCATCTCACCGTTCCCCGGGAAGGAGGGGTGCGATGGCTGGTTCATGGCCTGACCCTTGGGCGACGGGGAGGGCGGCTGGGCGATGGGAAGGGCGGCGAGGGCTCGGGCACCGGTGGTCGCGGACCCGGGACCCGCGGGACCCCCTTCCACGGCAAGATGTTTCGGTGGAAACCGGGCCGCAATTCGGATCGTGGGCGCCCCTTGGGCGAAGGCACCGCGGGGGAATGCGCCGCGGGGGGCTGGAACGCCAAGACCCCGCCGCGCCGTGAGGCGTTGCGGGGCCTTGGGTTACCTGCAGTGCGCCCGAGAGGATTCGAACCTCTGACCTTCGGCTCCGGAGGCCGACGCTCTATCCAGCTGAGCTACGGGCGCGTTGTGGGCCCGGCGGGGCCGGGGGTGCGTGCGGAATAAGCCGAGTTCTGTCCCCGGCACGCCGGGGGAGGATCATTTCTCTGGGCCCGGCGTTGCCGCCGGGCTCGAGCAACCTACCCGGGACTCAGGTGGAGCGGGCCGCTCCTCGTCCCTGCTTGGTCTTGCTCCAGGTGGGGTTTGCCATGCGGTCTCCGTTACCGGCGACCCGGTGCGCTCTTACCGCACCCTTTCACCCTTGCCTGTGCCCCGAGGGGCCATCGGCGGTCTGCTCTCTGTGGCACTTTCCGTCGGCTTTCGCCGCCCGGGCGTTACCCGGCACCCTGCCCTGCGGAGCTCGGACTTTCCTCCACCGATCCGGGCGGACCCGTCCGGCGGCGATCCTCACTCGCACGTCCCCGGCAGGTCGTCGCCCCCCATCGGACACCGGTCTCCCGGCCCCGGGGTCGGAGGACGTCCCACCAAGCCCGGATAAGCTATCCCCTTCAGCGGTCCACGTACAGGGGGCCCGGGGGCGCTGTGAAGGGTCCGTTCCGGAGGGGAGAACCCGTGGACGGCTGGTGGACCGGCCCGGACACACCCGAACATATGCCGAAACCATTCCACTACCGATGGGTGTACGGGGGAGGATGGACGAACTCCCAGACCATCCAGCTGCCGGGAGGGGCTTCGCTTTCGGGCCACCCCCCCTCCCCGGGCGCGGCACACCCCTGAATCCATCCGGCCGGTTCGAACCCCTCGAGATGGAGCCCCTCCCCCCTGAGGGCGCCCCCCGGGAGGCGCCCGGGAGCGGGGGAACGGGCCCACGCACGCGGATCCTGCGGGATGCGTCGCGGTCCGTCCTGACCCGGAACTCGAGCCCGGACGTGGGATTCGACTGGAGCCTCAATCCCTACCGGGGGTGCGAGCACGGATGCGTCTACTGCTATGCTCGTCCCACCCACGAATACCTGGGGTTCTCCGCAGGATTGGACTTCGAAACCCGGATCCTGGCCAAGCCCGAGGCGCCGGCCCTGCTCCGGAAGGGGCTCGCTTCCCGGCGCTGGACGCCCCAGGTCCTGGTCATGAGCGGCGTCACCGACCCCTACCAGCCCGTGGAGGAGCGCCTCCGGATCACACGGGGCTGCCTGGAGGTGCTGGCGGAGGCCCGCCACCCCGTGGCCCTCATCACCAAGTCCCGAAGGGTCCTCCGGGACCGGGACCTGTTGGGGACGCTGGCGGAGGTGGGGGCCGCACATGTCACCGTGAGTGTCACCACTCTGGATCGGGAGCTCCAGAGGGCCCTGGAGCCCAGGGGCTCCTCCCCCGGCGCCCGCCTGGAGGCGATCCGCGGACTGGCGGAGGCGGGGATCCCCGTGGCGGTGAACGTGGCCCCCGTCATCCCCGGGCTCACCGATCACGAGATCCCCGCCATCCTGGAGTCGGCGGCGGCAGCGGGGGCCACGTCGGCGGGGCTCGTGCTCCTTCGCCTTCCGTGGGGGGTCAAGGACCTGTTCCAGGAATGGCTCCACACCCACGTGCCGGAACGGGCGGAGCGGGTGCTGAACCGGATCCGGGATACCCGGGACGGAGCCCTCTACCGGAGTGCCTTCGGGACCCGGGGACGGGGAACCGGACCCTACGCCCGGCAGATCGAGGAGCTCTTCCGGGTCTCCGCCGCCCGGTTCGGGCTCGGGAAGCGGGCCCGATCCCTCTCGGTGGAGGCCTTCCGGCGGCCGCCCCCCCCTCCCCGGCCCCACCACGAAGCAGACCGCCTGCAGCTCGAGCTCCCCGTCGTCTACCCCGACGGTTGAGGGGGTGAGGGGCCAGACCGCTCCACCCGGCCCGCATGCGGCAGCCGACATGCGACAACCCGCTGGGGGCAGACCGCTCGGGGCAGACCTCCTGGAGCAGCCCGCCCGACCATTGAATCGCCCGCTCGTCGAAGCCACGCTCGCAGGACCATGCCTCCTCCGTACCGCTCCCAGCTTCTCCGTGACGTCGCGACCGCCATCCGGGCGCGGCATTTCAGCCCCCGCACCGAGCGCGCCTACGTCCACTGGGTCCGCCGCTACGTTCTGTTCCATGGTCGCCGCCATCCGTCCGAGCTCGGGGTCGAGGAGGTGAATCGCTTCCTCAGCGCCCTGGCGGTGGAAGGTGGCGTCGCGGCGTCCACCCAGTCGCAGGCTCGAGGCGCGTTGGTCTTCCTCTACCGGGAGGTGCTCCACAGGCCCTTGGAGGCGAGCGATCCGGGAAGCACCATCGTCCGGGCCCGACAGCCCCGCCGGCTTCCGACGGTCCTGGGGAGGGACGAGGTCCGGGCGATCCTGAGCCACATGGCCCCGCCGGCCCGCACGGTGGCGCTCCTCCTCTATGGTGGCGGCCTCCGCCTCAATGAAGCGCTGCACCTGAGGGTGCAGGATCTGGATGAAGCCCGCGGGCAACTGACCGTGCGAGGCGGGAAGGGGGACCGGGACCGGATCTCCTTGTACCCAGTGGCAGCCCACGGGGCCGTGGGGGAGCAGCTGCTGCGGGCAAAGCGGATCCACACCCGGGATACCGAACGGGGCGCCGGACACGCTCCCCTCCCCTCAGCCCTCGCCCGGAGGTATCCGCAGGCTTCCCGTGAATGGGGCTGGCAGTGGGTCTTCCCGGCTTCCCGAATCCAGGTCGATGCGAGGACCGGAATCCGGTTCAGGTGGCCTCTCCACCCATCCGCGGTCCAGCGGTCGATGAAGGACGCCGTCCGCGACTCGGGCGTGTCCCGCCATGCCACCTGCCATACCTTCCCGCACTCCTTCGCGACCCACCTCCTGGAGGATGGCTACGACATCCGTACCATCCAGGAGCTTCTGGGCCACAAGAGCGTCCGCACCACCATGATCTACACGCACGTCCTCAACCGGGGAGGGCGGGGGGTCCGGAGTCCCTTGGATGCGCTTTAGGACCCCCGCCACTTCGCGAGCCGCCCCGCTCCCCGCAACCACAGTCACCGGAGCCAGCACGCCTGAGGACGCTGCTCCGGATCGAGAGCTCCACGCAGCCTCTGCTCCGCTCCCCTATGGGGCAGGGGGACGGGAGAAAGGGCGTTATGTTGCAGGTGGAGGCCCGCCGGTGGAGTCTTCCTCCGCACTCGCTCGGAGCTCTTGGCTACCAGGGCACCGCGGTGCGCTGTACGGGGTAGACAGGAGCACCACATCATCGGGAGGATGACGATGCCATCGGTCACGGATGTCGTGCACAGCGACCCAGGGATCCTCGGTGGGACCCCTGTGTTCGCTGGGACGCGGGTACCCGTCAAGACTCTCTTCGAGTATCTGGAATCAGGCGAGACCCTGGACGAGTTCCTCCAGCAATTCCCCTCTGTCTCCCGCGACCGTGCGCTGGCCGCACTCGAACTGGCTCGCGACTCCGTCTTGGACCGTGCGCGTTCTCCTTGACGAGAACCTTCCGGTCGGTCTCGCGGCAGAGCTGTCGGACCACTCCGTCGAGACCGTGACCGGCATGGGCTGGTCCGGAATCAAGAACGGCGAGTTGCTCCGTCGAGCTGCTGATCGGTTCGACGCGCTCGTCACGATGGACAGCGATCTCAAGTTCCAGCAGGTCCTCTCGGGAAGACCGTTCGGGATCGTTGTGGTTCGCGCTGCATCGAACCGCGTTCGGGACCTCCTGCCGGTTGTTCCGGAGATCCTCGCTGCCCTCGATGGCATCGGCCCTGGTGAGGTCCGGACGGCAGGCCCCTAGACGTCCCGGCGACGTCTGCGAACATAACGAGGCGTATATGGACTCCTCCCGCGCGTCAAATGTGATCGAGCGGTCCTGAGGGCAGAGAGAATCGGCTGCAGTCGTATATCCGGCCTCGTGAATGGAGCTGTTTGCTCCGGGCCACCATGGAATTCGCTCACCGGGGGCCAATCGCTGCAATTGACCTCTGGGGCCAGCCTCGTTATCGGCCTTGCCCCGGTGGCGGACCGACCGCTCTGCCAAGGCTGCGGTGCTCGTCGCGCTGGGTTGGTGGGTGGCCTCCTTTGACAGCGGTGTTGCGGGTATGGTCGAGTGGTTCAGGCGGCGACGCGGGCGGAGTGGTTCCCGTCGAACTGGCGCTCGTGATACCAGACGGCCCAGGCGATGCGGGCGAGTTTGTTGGCCAAGGCGACGGCTGCGCGGTTGGGATGCGACTCGCGGGCGCGCTGAAGGGCCCACTCCTGGAGTCGTGTCAGCGGCAGACCGGCTTTCTCGCGCCGCCGGGCGGCTCCCAAGGCGGCGCGGGCGCCGTGAATGAGGAGCATCCGCACATAGGGGTCGCCCTGTTTGCTGATGCGACCGAGGCGCCGGCGCCCGCCGGAGGAGAACTCGCGCGGTGTGAGGCCGAGCCAGCAGGCGAGCTGGCGGCCGCTCTTGAAGGCGTGGATGTCGGCAACGGTGGCGTAGAGTGCGGTGGCCGTGAGGATCCCGACGCCGGGCAGGGCCAGGAGCGCTTGAACCACGGGCTCGGTGCGAGGGAGTTGCTCGAGTTCGGCCTCGACGGCTTCGATGCGGGCCTCGAGGTCTCGGACCTCCTCCCAGAGGGTGAAGACGATCCGGAGTACCCGGTCGGGGAGGTGTTCCTTGCGATCCGCCAGCAGGGAGTGGACCCGGTTCATGAACGCCTTGGCACCCACCGGGGCGTTGAGGCCGAACTCCCGGAGCAGGCCACGCATGGCGTTGATACGGGCGGTGCGGGTAGCCAGCCACCGGGAGCGGACCCGGTGGAGAGCGACGAGCGTCTGCTGGTCCTCGCTCTTGATCACCACGGGGTGGAGGCCGGCGCAGCGGTCGGCCTCAAGGAGCGCCTCGCAGTCGGAGCGGTCGGTCTTGCTCCGGCGGCGGTAGGGCTTGACGTAGTGGGGCGGGAGCAGGACTACCTCGAAGCCCCGGGCCTGGAGGTAGCGGGCCCAGAAGTGGGACGTCGAGCAGGCCTCCATCACCACCCGGCAGGGTGGCCGGTTCGCCCAGAAGCGCTCGAAGCGAAGGCGAGATAGCCGGTTGCGCTCCCGGATGGTGCCAGCACGGCCTGCCACGGCGAGTTCGAAGACATCCTTGGCCAGATCGACGGCGATCGTTACGCTGGACATGGGTTGGGCTCCCTTCGTTCGAGACCTTGGGTGGTTTACCGATCCCCAAAATCCGGGTTGGTGCGGGAGGAGTCCATCCCATCATTGCACCTGACAGCCCGCTTCGCGGTCCGCAGGTGAACGCCAGGGCGTTAGCTGGCCTACCCCTGAATCCTCGACGACGACACCGTCCCGGGCGTATCTTCTAGGAACAGCAACGAGTCTCCTGTGCTGAGGAAGCCCGAGCTTCTTTCTCGCATCACCGTCGACCCAGACCAGTGTGGAGGGCGTCCCTGTATCCGCGGGATGCGCATCCGCCTCATCGACGTGCTCGAGCTCCTGGCGGCTGGGGAACCCCCGGAAGCCATCCTGGCGGAGTATCCGTATCTCGAGGGGGACGACATCGCCGCCAGCCTCCTCTACGCGGCGCGGCAACTCGACCACCCCGTTGTCGCGGCGTAAGCG
>JBJHBD010000103.1:0-11243 GCA_050485305.1 Gemmatimonadota bacterium | reverse complement strand
AAGCTCACCGTGTCGCGGAGCGTCACCATGTGGAGTTCGGCGAAGACGAGGCGGAGCGCCTCCACCGCCCGGAGGCCCCCGGAAATTCCCCCGTAGGAGACGAACCCCACCGGCTTCGCCTCCCACTCCCGCTTGAACCAGTCGATGGCCGCCTTGAGGGGTCCCGGGTAGGAGTGGTTGTACTCCGGCGTCACCACCACCACCGCGTCGGCGGCGGCCACCCGCTCGCCCACCGCCCGCACCTCCTCGGGGCGCTCCCGGGTGAGGCGGTCGGGGAGGCGCACCTCACCCAGATCCAGGGCATCCACCTGGAAGCGGAGGTCCCCTTCGGCGTGCCCAAGGAACCACCGGGCCACCGTGGGGCCGAAGCGCCGCTCCCGGTTCGAGGCGGTGATGACGAGAAGGCGAAGGGGCTGAGACGCTTCGGAGGATGGGGTCATGGAGCGGCCTACCCGGGACCTTGGCCGGGGGTTCACCCCCCCGCCGCCGCTGGCGCACCGGGGAGATGGAGGCGAACGTATCGGAGAGGGGCCGACCGGTCCCCATCCGCCGCTTCCTGAGTCCGACTCTGAACCCGAACCCCTGCGCCATGCTCCGCCTCACCGTCCCTCTCCTCCTCGCCCTCGCGGTGGGAGGATGCGCCGGCGGCCCCGCCGGCCCCGCGACCCCGGCTCCCCCCGCGAACCCCCTCCTCCACCCCGAGTCGGAGGCGATGGACGCCCCGGTCCCCGGCCCCTTCAAGGTCCTGTTCGAGACCACCGCAGGGGACTTCGTCCTGGAGGTGGAGCCCGAACTGGCCCCCCTTGGCGCCCGGCGGTTCTACAACCTGGTGCGCCACGGGTACTACGACGGGGTGCGGTTCTTCCGGGTCCTTCCCGGGTTCGTGGCGCAGTTCGGCCTCCACCCCGACCCGGAGGTGGGCGCCGCCTGGCGTGGACAGAGGATCGCCGACGACTCGGTGGCCGCCTCCAATGAACGGGGGACGGTGAGCTACGCAATGGCTGGGCCCGACACCCGCACCGTTCAGCTCTTCATCAACCTGGTGGACAACACCCGCCTGGACGCCTCCGGATTTGCCCCCTTTGGCCGGGTCACCGGGGGGATGGACACGGTGGAGCGCCTCTACGGCGGGTACGGCGAGGGTGCTCCCCGGGGGAGCGGTCCCGAACAGGGGCGCATCACCGCCGAGGGGGAGGCCTACCTCGCCGCGGAGTTCCCCCTCCTGGACCGGATCCTGAGGGCGCGGATCCTCCCTGAATGAGGGCGTGCGCGGTGGGGGAGAAAGGTCGTCGCACGATGGGGCCCGTTATGAGCGAACATGCCTCACCGGTGCCGACCGCGCCACCTTTTTACATTGAATCGCGCACCCCCTCCGACAGGCGCACCCCACACCCCGGGCAGCTCCGATAAGGGAAGTGGATTTGGGTGGGTTGCACCGTCCTGCACCGGGGGCACCGACGCCCCTCGAAGATCAGGGCCACCCCGCGACCCAACCCCCACAGGAAGCCGGCGAGGCCCAGGAGGGCCAGAGGCAGGCGAAGGGGGTCCGGGGTGAAGAGCGCCGCTCCGAAGACGAAAAATCCCGGGAGCATTCGGCGGAAAAAATTGGCGTTCCACCGCGCCTGAAACGACCGGCGGCTCTCCTGGAACGCCTCGATGGCCGAGGTGTCGTCGTCACCCACGACGCACCCCCCTTTCGACACTCTTGAGCATCCGCATCCGGATCAGCCCGCTGAAGGGGCGAATGAGCCGCCAGTAGCGCCGAAAGGACCGCCCCGCCGCCGGGTCGGACCAGGCGATGCGGGTCTCGGTAGCCAGCTCGGTGCCGCCCTCGGGGAGGGGGGTGAGGGTGAAGTTCCAGAGGGCCCGCGCTACTCCCGGGGGGATGGGATCCCGGAACCCATCCGCCGTCAGGCGATCCAGCTTTCCGGTGGGGCGCCAGAACCGGCCCTGAAGCCCCAGGAGCACCTCGTGGGGTGGGGACGATTCCAGGAGGGTGAACCCCGTCTCGGTGAAGGAGGTGAGGCGAATCCCGGCGGTGGCGTTCCGCCGGAGGCGTGCCATCCCTCCTCGGGTGAAGAGAGCTGCGGGGAGGGCCCTGAGCGCCAGGAGACCCTTCACCACCGGACCCCCGCCCAGATCCACGGTGTGGAGCACCTCCCAGACTCGCTCGGGGGGTGCGAGCAGGGTAATGGCGTGGCGCTCCGCCTCCTGCCAGGTGGGGAGTCGGCGGTCCAGGTGGGTGGGTTCCGCCGGGAGGAGGGGAGGGGCGCTCATGACAGGTTCCGCTCGAGCCAGCGCACGGCGAAGGGGAGGTAGTGCCGGGCTTCGAAGAGTTCACCGGTACAGTTCCCCACCGGGGCGGTGCGGGGGTGCCCGGCGGCGAGGTATGCTTCCCAGAGGGCGGAGAAGTAGTCTCCGTGGGGCCACTCCACGATCCCGTCCACATCGTCCAGCCCTTCGATCTCCACCTCGCCATGCCCCTTCCATAGGTACCGCCGTAGAACGGTGCGCTTTTCCGGGAGCCGGGCGTGGTACTCGGCCAGGTGGGTGAGGGTGACGGTGTTGGTGTCGGCGCCGAGGCGAAGGACCCATCCTCCCATTGCGGTGAATCGATCGGTGACCGATCCGGGTCCGTGGTAATCGTGCAGGGGGATGGGTTCCAGCACCTCTTCGGCCAGCGGTCCGACGGCACCGAAGCGCCCTGCGGGGTGGTCGTTCACCCGGGTGCCGGGGCGGTTCCGGAAGACCTCGGCGAGGACTCCCATGTCCCCCTCCACCGGAGTGGTGAGGGGGTCAAAGGGGGTGCTGTCGTCGGAGCCGAGGATCATGACGAGGGTCCCCTCCGGGCCCAGAAGTTCTTCCAGGGTATCCAGGACGGTGTCGGCACCCCCCACCACAGGCCCCAGCTTTCGGAGCCCGGCGTGAACCATGAGGAGCATCCCGGGGCGCACGCCGAGGGCGCGAAGGTCGTGGGCGAGGGTGGCGCGTGAGACGGGGAGGGTGTCGGGGGTGGACATCCTATCCTGATCGGGCTCGGAGCGAAGAGAGGAATGCCTCGGGGTCGTCGGGGGAGAGGATGAGGGTGAACCCCTCGGTGGTGGGGATGGCCACCGACCGCTCCCTATCGGTGACGAAGAGGAGCCCCCGCGACCCGTTGCTCAGGCGGAACCAACCGGCCCGATACCCCGAAAGCCCGATTCCGTTCGTCCGGAGAGTGGGGCGAAGCTCCGGGTCGTTGGAGAGGTTCACCCGTCGCGCACCCTCCACATCCAGTACCTCCCAGGGGATGGTTCGCCCGTATGGACCGCGGATCTCCAGCCCCCGCTCGGGGGAGAGGGTGAACCGGGTGGTCTGGCTCCCCAGCGCGCTTCGCCCGAAGATGAAGAGGACTCCGAGGATGATGACCGTCACCACCCCCAGGATCCAGAGGGAGCGGAGGGGGGCGGGAGCGATGGGGAAGATCTCCGTCACGAACTCTCCTCGCTGGAAAGCGCGTACGCGGTGATGAACCACTCACCCTCGATCCGGACCCATACCATGAGGTACCGCCCTCGAAAGCGGACCTCTCCGTCGGGGCGTCGGAAGGCGTTGGCGGATGATCCGCTCTCCCAAGCCATATCTCCCGAGGCTGAGCGCTCGATCCGCTCCGGCGTCAGCGACGATTCCGTGAGAAAGCCGAAGACCCCCTCGTAGAAGGTGCGGATGGCGCCCCGCCCCTCCACCTGTGGGCGCCCGGCGGTCTGGAGAATCGCCTCCTGGGCGAAGAATCCGGCCACCTGATCGGCGTCCCGTGCCCCGAGGGCGTCGGCGAAGGCGGCGCGGCGGCGGCTCAGGTCGTCGACGTTCGGGGTGGGGACCATCTGTCGGATCCCGCTCTCGGGGATGGTGAAGCACCGATCACTCCCGACCTGGGCGTCCGCCGCCTGATGGAGGGGAAGAAGCGCTATTGCGAGGGCGGCCACGACCCCCATTCGGCAAAGGACCAAACCCCGGCGGCGAGTTGCGCGGAGGGGCGGAGAAGGGCGAGCGTCGTTCATGTCCGTAATCTGCCCTCTCTGCGCCCACTCCGACACCCGGGGCTTTCTGGAGCGGGAGGAGCGCCGGTACCACCGGTGCCCACGGTGCGCTCTCACCTTCATGGATCCGGCGGATCGCCTCGCCCCCGACGCCGAACTGGCCCGCTATCGGACCCATGACAACCGGGCCGACGACCCGGGATACCGGGCCTTCCTCCGGCGTCTCGCCGACCCCCTCATGGCCCGGCTCCCTGCGGGGGCCCGCGGGCTGGATTACGGCTCGGGACCCGGCCCCACCCTCTCGCTCATCCTCACGGAAAACGGGTTTCCCACCACGAATTGGGACCCCTTCTTCGATCCGGACCCGGCACCCCTTGGGAATCGGTACGACTTCATTACCTGCACCGAGACCGCTGAGCACTTCTTCGAGCCGGGGCGGGAATTTGAGCGGCTGGATGGCCTCCTGAACCCGGGGGGCGTGCTGGCGGTCATGACGGGGATCCTCCACCCGGACATGGACTTCGCCACCTGGTGGTACGTGCGCGATCCGTCCCATGTGGCCTTCTACGCCCCCGCGACGCTCCGCTGGATCGCCCGACGGCACGGGTGGGACGTGGAGGAGCCCGCCCCCACGGTGGTGATCTTCCGGAAGGGGCTCAGCTCGGGGTGAAGCGCACCGCCCGGATCGGTTGGATGAGGTGCACCGGAGGGGGGTAGCGTTCGTCCGGGAGCCAGCGGTACCAGAGGGTTCCCGCCACCACCACCAGGACGTGGTCCACGCACGGGTCCCCGCCGCTCCGCTCCAGCTCGGCGCGGGTGACCAGCCCGTACGGACCCACCGTGAGCCGCACCTCCGCCTCCCCCGCTCCGATCCCCTGACGGCGCACCCACTCGCACCCTGGGGGGATGGGCATCCGGGCCACGTCGATGTCCCGCGCTTCGAGGGTGCGCCCGGGGGGTTCGGGGTTCCGGGACCCATCGTCCCCGAGGATCACCGGCGGGCCGAAGGAGACGTCCAGAAGCTGCATGGCGTCCGGGGAGGGGCCGTCGCCGGGAAGTCCGCCCACCCGGTCTCCGCGCTCGATCCCCCATTGCGGCCCCCCGAAGAGGAGCCAGGCGTGGAGGAGGGCCGCCGCGGCGAAGGACCATCCGAAGATGCGTCGATTGCGGCGATGATGTGCTTCCCGCATTGATCATCCTCCCGGAGGCGGCGCCGGCGGTGTCGCGAACTTGAGCCCCACGATCCCCGCCAGGATAAGGGTGATGCAGAAGAGACGAAAGGCGGTGGCGGGCTCCCGGAAGAGGGCGATTCCCAGGATGACGGTCCCCAGGGTGCCGATTCCGGTCCAGACGGCGTAGGCGGTGCCGAGGGGGAGGGTGCGGACGGCGATCCCCAGGAGGTAGATGCTGACACCCAGCGCCGCGAGGGTGACGGCGGTGGGGAAGGGGCGGGTGAATCCGTCGGTGTACTTGAGGCCGACGGCCCAGCCGACCTCGAAGAGGCCGGCGACAAAGAGGATGATCCAGGCCATGGTCGGGAATGTACCCCATGGGTGACGGTGGGTGGAGTCCCCGGCCCACCCGAGGAGGATGGGTCCCGCCCCCCCAACGCCCCCGGTTGCCTCCTCCTTCTCCCCGCGCCTACGTTCGCCGGATGAACGCCCATTCGCGCCGCACCCCCATCCGGGACCGATTCTCCCTCGCCGCCGCCGTCGCGGCGGTCCTCCTCCTCACCCCTCTCGCTCCGGCACCCGCGGCCGGGCAGGACGCCCCCCTCCAGGGGCTCGACGCCTTCATCGAGGCGGGGATGGCCCAGTGGGGGATCCCCGGGCTCGCCATCGCAGTGGTGAAGGACGACCGGGTGGTCCTGGAGCGCGGGTACGGAGTGCTGGAGGTGGGGAAGCCGGAGCGAGTCGACGCCCATACCCTCTTCGGCATCGCCTCCGTCTCCAAGGCCTTCAACGCCGCCGCCCTGGGGATCCTGGTGGACGAGGGGCTCATCCGGTGGGACGACCCGGTGGTGAAGCACCTCCCGGAGTTCCGGCTCTACGACCCCTACGTGACCCAGACCGTTACCATCCGGGACCTCCTGGCCCACCGGGTGGGGATCGGCCGCATGACGGGGAACCGCATCACCTGGATGCCCCATCGGGAGCGGAGCGAGCTCATCCACCGGATTCGCCACCTTGGCCCCGAACTCACTTTCCGGGAGGGGTACGTCTATTCCAACGTCCTCTACATGGTGGCCGGCGAGATCATCCCGGCGGTCACCGGGCAGTCGTGGGGCGACTTCGTCACCGAGCGCATCTTCCGCCCCCTGGGGATGACCCGAAGCAACACCTCCATCACGCAGATTCGGGAGGGAGACAACGCCGCCTGGCCCCATCAGGAGATCGAGGGTGAGGTGGTTCCCATCGCCCGGCGCAACTTTGACAATGTGGGCCCGTCCGCCTCCATCAACAGCTCGGTGGCCGAACTCACCGCCTGGATGCGCCTCCATCTGGGGACACCCGGTCAGGTGGACGGGGTTCGCCTTCTCGACGCCGGAACGGTTCGCGAAATGCACCGCGCCCAGGTCCATCTGGGGGATGGGGGGCTCGCCGCTCCCCTGGCCAGCTACGGGCTGGGGTGGCGGCTCTCCACCCATGAGGGGCGCCGTACCTCCCAGCACGGGGGCGCCACCGACGGAATGAACACCACCCTCCTCCTCGTCCCCGAGGAGAACCTCGGGGTGGTGGTGGTCACCAACACCTTCAACACCTTCATGAACGCGCTGGCGAACCGGGTGGTGGACCGCTTCCTGGGGGTGGACGACCGTCCCTGGGATCAGGCCGTCTGGCAGTCCCACCAGGCGGCCTTCAATCGGGCGCAGGCCCAACGCGACTCCATCCACGCCGCCCGCATCCCGGACGCGCCTCCCTCCGGCCCCCTCCAGGACTTCACCGGGGTCTACTACGACTCACTCTACGCCGACGCGCGGGTTCGCCTGGAAGATGGCGCCCTCGTCCTGGAATTCTGGGACGATGCTACCCAGACGTTGAAGCTGGAGCCCTGGCACTTCGACACCTTCCGGGGCTCGTGGATCAATCCTGCCCAGCGCGAGAAGTTCGTCTGGTTCACCCGCGGGGAAGATGGGTCGGTGGACGCCCTACACGTCCGCTGGAACCTCCGTCACGACGTCCTTCAGGTGGGGGTGTACCCGGCCTGGTACACCCGGGTGGCCACATTCCGGAGGATTGAGTAGGGGAACTCGGGGGGTGCCGGGAGCGGTACGAGTAGCTGACCTCGGCCTGCTCCACTCCCCCCGCTCGCTCACGGAGGCTCCCATGCGTGGCCGCATTTCCGCACCCCGGTTCGCCCTTCCCACTTCCCTCGCCCTCCTCCCCGCCGCCCTGCTCCTGATCTCCACCCCCGTCATCGCCCAGACCGGAGGGAGCGGGTTCTTCAGCCTGGGGACCATCGATCTCAATCTCGACGATCTGAACCGGCGCCTCGTGGCCGCCGACCTCCCCGCCGCCGAGTCTTCGGCCCTCACCTTCGGTGGAGGTGGGTGGAACGAGCGGGGGCGCCTCCGCCTCGGTGGGCAGGGGCACGGGTTCCTGAACTCGGAAGAGACCACGGAGGATGGACGCACCGGGGTGCGCCTCTCCGGCGGGTACGGGATCTTCTCCCTCGGGTGGGAGGTGTATCGAGGGTCCCGCGTCACCCTCTTCCCCGTCGGTGGCATCGGTGGTGGAGGCTACTCCCTCCACATCGGCACCCGCGAGTCCGCCCTCTTCGACGACATCCTCGAGGATCCCCGGCGAAGCTCCACCCTTTCCGCGGGAGGGATCCTCACCTCCGCCGGGATCCGAGGCGAGATCGCCCTGGGGGAGCGTTCGGCCCGTGGGCGGCCCCGCCCCGGCCCCATCCTGGGGGTGGAAGCCACCGCCCTTCGGGGGATCGGAAACTGGAGCTGGTCCAGCCAGTGGGGAGCGGCCACCCGCGGCCCCGATGTGGCCTTCGACGGGGTGCACCTCCGGGTCACCTTCGGAGGTGGGATCCGGAGATAGGGGGCAGCCGCGCTACTCCTGCGGGTACGCCTTCACCACCTCCCACCCCCTGAGGCGAACCTGCCCGGGAGGGGCGCCCCGCGGCTTGGAGACCTCTCCGGCCCGGCAGAGGTGAACCGCCACCTTCCCGCGGGCGTTCCGGGCCTTCGAGTGCCAGGCCGCCAGCTCGGCGGCACGCTGAATCACCCCCTTCGGGACCTCTTCCGTGGGGGGATGGGTCCCGGACCCTGCATCTCCCGGAGTCCCATCCTCCGGCGCGGCGCGAACCACCACATGGCTCCCGGCGAAGCCGTGGGCGTGGAGCCAGAGGTCCCGCGGGCGAGCCACCCGGAAGGTGAGGTGGTCGTTGTCCCGCGCGCTCTTCCCGACGAGGATCTGGAACCCCTCCATGGGGACGATTCGGTAGCCGGGATCGGACATGGGAGTCGTCACATTCCTGGTGCCCGCAGCCGGGGTTGGAGGCCGAAGAGGGTGCGTATTCCGGGGATTCGGCGGGTGAGTTCGAGGGCCGCGAGGGTGGCTACGAAGGAGAGGAGCCCCACCAGGGTGAGGCGGAGCCAGAGCGTAACGGGGACCGTCACCATGTAGTAGGCTACCACCACGATGATGGGCTGATGAAAGATGTAGAAGGGGTAGACGAGGGCGCGGGCCCATCGGAGCACCGGACCTTCGTGTCGGAGATGGGTTCGCGCCGCCCCCAGAATGACCATCAGCCAGCTCCAGCTCGCGAGAGCGAAGGCTCCCCAGAAGAGGAAGTATTCGGTCCCCGGGGTGCCCGGGAGGCGGCCCACGGCATCGCCGGGGAGGCTCCAGATCGCGAGCCCGAGGGAGAGCGGGAGGGCGAGGGCAAGGGTCCCCTTCCACTGGCGATCCACCGACTCCATCATCCGGCCCTCCGCCATGAGGAGGTACCCGTAGAGGAAGATCGGGAAGAGCCAGGCGTGGGTGGCCCAGTCCCCCACCAGGGCGCCGGTGGTGGCGGTGAAGGGAACGCGGAAGATCCACTGACCGAAGACGAGGGGGAGGGCGGGGAGAAGGATCCCTCCCGGGCGGGTCATCCACCGGGAAATGCGGTCAAGCACCCGCTTCCCCGACTCCCGGTCGAGGAGGCGGAAGAGGGGGAGCCCCGCCAGCATGTACGTGAAGAGATAGGCCAGGAACCAGAGGTGCCCCCAGTTGAAGTTCCCCTCGGGGTAGACACCCTCGAAGAAGTGGGGATAGAAGCTCAGGAAGGTGCCCTCGAACTCTCCCCGAAACATTCGGAAGTAGTACATCTGGATGGGGATGAGGAGGAGGGTGCCCGCCACCAGGGGGACGAGGATGCGAGCCACCCGCACCCTCAGGTACTCGCCGTCACTTCGTCCTTTCCGGGAAAACCAGGCGCTCGCTCCCGCCAGAAGCATGAAGAGGGGGATGATCCAGGGCCCGACGAAGACGGTGAACTGTTCCAGCACCGGGCTCTTGTCCGGGCTGTCGATGTGCCACTCCTCCAGAGGGCTGAACACCTGGGACACATGCACCAGGAAGATGAGGAAGACGGCCCCGATCCGGAGCCAGTCGACTTCGTGGAGACGAGCATGGTTGGAGGGAGTCGGCACAGGCATGCTCCAAGTGAGAGTGACACCAGGTATACGGCCTGTGGGGCGCGGAGTCCATGAGGGGGAGGGGGATATGCCGTTTCGGGGAGGGAGGGGGTGCTGATCGCTTCGGTGAATGGTAACGTTAGTAGTGATCCGTTTCGACACCATGCGACCCGAACCCCTGGAAATCCTCCGATGGCCTCGAGGGAAGGAGCGGAAACGTCAGTGACGGGCTGGGGGAAGGGTACGGTGCGCCGCACTCCCATCCTTTCGGCGGCGTTCTTCCTCCTCATTGCCTGCAGCGCCACGGAGGAGCGGGGGGAGGAGGCTCGGGGTGGAGCATACCAGCTTCTCCCCGTCGACTCCCTCCATGTCGCTGAACACGACCAGGTGTTCCTCGGGAACCCCTTCAGCCTGGTGGTGGCCCGGGAGGCAGACGAAGAGGCTCTTTCCGAGATCTGGGTCTCCGACTTCTACTCCAACCGCCTCTGGCGCTTTGACGGCGAAGGTCGGTACGTCGGGCGGGTGGGGGCTCCCGGACCGGGGCCGGCGGAGTTCGGAGCGGCGAATTTCATGTTTCGTGGGGAGCCGGGCGAGGTGGCCGGGGTGGATATGAGAGGGCGAGCGGTGAAGTGGTTCGCCGCCGGGAGCGGGGAACTTCTCCGGATTGCGTACCACGAAACGGGGAGAATCGGAGGATCTCGCCCAGTGGCCTGGGAAGAGGACGGAGAGCCAGTTCTCGTCTTTCCGCTGCTTGATCGCACCACAACCACCTCGGTGGGGATCCTGCACGTCGCCTCCGGAGGGTGGCGTCGGGTAGGTCCCATTCCGGAGCGACATCGTTCCGCGGTGGAGCGGGGGGCGGGCTGGTTCGGCGCGTTCTTTGCCGTCTCCACCATGAGCCGTCTGGGTGAAGAGTCACTCGTCCTCGGGTTCGATGGAGTTGAGACTCTCCTGGCATACGACCTCACCAAAGGGACCGATTCCACCCTGGGCGAGGTTCCACGGCTCTTCCGCCGCGGGGTGGATCACCCATGCGTGGAACTGGCTGATCACGAACTCGCAACGGCCACATGTGGACCGTTGTTCGATCTCTTCTCCTGGTTGGTCGGCATCTGGACCCTTCCGGACGGTCGCCTGGTGCTCACGCACGTAGACCAACACTCCTCCGGCGCCCCACCGGCCATTCTCCTTACCGGAGAGATCTTTCTGACGGTACTGGACCCCTCCACCGACGAGGGGTGCGTGGACCTGCGGGTCCCCGGGGGGAGCGATGCCAGACCCGTCTTCGACGTGGAGGGGAGCGACCTCTTCGTCCTGGATCGTCGGCTTCCTGGAGTCCAGAGTGAAGCGTGGCTCCTTCGCGTCCCCATCCCTTCGATGGATGCATGCCCTGAACAACACCGGGTGAGCGGATGGTTGCGATAGCGTCCCGGGCGGCCCACCGCCGCCCCCCCTTGACGCCCCACCACCCCACCGGCCTGCTTCTCCCCCCCGCGCCACCCTCGGCGGGTCACCCCCACCCGCCCGGCGGGCAAGACGCGCACGCTGATGCGACGCGCGCGCGGATGGCGACGGATCTGCAGGGGCGG
>JBJHBD010000102.1:0-11328 GCA_050485305.1 Gemmatimonadota bacterium | reverse complement strand
CATGTATCGGCTGCGCAGGAGACTTGCCCCGGACTCGTCCCAGACCTGGGCGTAGCGGATCAGCTCCATGACCGAAGCCGCTTCGTCGGGCGTCAGCTCCCACTCGTGGAAGCGCATGACTCCTTCCGCATGGTCGGTGACGGCGGCGGCCTGGATCGAGGCGACGTTGAGGATGTTCGCGTTCAACTCGGCGTCGAGCATCTGCCGGAAGGCGAGCCAGGTGATGAGCACGCAGAGGCTCATCCCGACTGCGGCCAGGAGCCCGAAACGAAGCGCCAGGAGCCCGCGAAAAGACCGTATCATCTACGGATCCCGGGGTGCCGGATCGGCCCGGAGGGTGTAGCCGACCCCCCGCACGGTATGAAGGAGCGGGCTTCGCCCTCCTTCCCGCAGCTTCCGCCGAAGATTGGCCATGTGAACGTCCACCACGTTCGACATGGGGTCGAAGCTTAGATCCCAGACCTTTTCCAGGAGCTCGGTTCGGCGGACCACGGCCTCCGCCCGCTGCATGAGGTGGTCGA
This sequence comes from Gemmatimonadota bacterium, assembly GCA_050485305.1. Lineage (GTDB taxonomy): Bacteria > Gemmatimonadota > Gemmatimonadetes > Longimicrobiales > Gaopeijiaceae > JBJHBD01. The sequence continues at coordinate 10,807 of JBJHBD010000102.1, read as the reverse complement.
GGAGCGCAAATTCCCTCGGGGTCAGGTCGAGGCGGTCCCCGCCACGAAAGGCTTCATGGCGCACCCGGTCGAGGACGAGGTCGGCGTACCGGAGTTCGTTGGGGTGGATGGGCCCTGCGCGGCGAAGGAGCGCCCGCGTCCTGGCCAGGACCTCCTCCAGGCTGAAGGGCTTGGTCAGGTAGTCGTCGGCACCGGCGTCCAGCCCCGCCACCACTTCGGCAGTGGAATCCCGAGCGGTCAGGAGGAGGATGGGAGCCTGGATCCCATCCTCCCGGAGTGCGCGTGTGATTTCGAGGCCGCTTCGTCCGGGAAGCATGACGTCCAGGACATGCATGTCGTAGGGATGGATTCGCGCTTTGGCCAGCCCGTCCGACCCGTCCAGCGCAGTATCCACCGCGTACCCCTCCTCCCGGAAGGCGCGCTCGAGGAACCGGCAGACCTTGCGGTCGTCTTCGACGATGAGGATACGCATGAAAGCTCCACCGGAGGTGGGAGCGGCGCTCGGTCGGCGCGCGCATGGGAACTATCCTGTCGTGCGACCGGGCTCGGGGCAATCCGCGGCGGGGTGCCCACCCCACTGGACACCCAACCCAGTCCTTCCTTACCCTCACCCCGGTCACCCTCCCCATCCCCATTCCCCCCGGACACCCCACCATGTCTCCCACACCCGACATTCGCCCCGTTGGGGATCTTCCCAACGAGATCGGCAAAACCGCGGCTCGCGAACTCGCCCATCATGGGATCACCACCCTCCGACAGGTGGCCGAACGTTCGAGGAAGGAGCTGCTGGCCATCCATGGGGTGGGCCCGAAGGCCATCGCCATTCTCGGGGAGGCGTTGGTGGCGAAAGGGCTGGAGTACAAGTCGTCCTGAGTTGCTTCACCGGGAGAGGTCGGTCAGGTCCGCTCGTTCCCCATCCTGAAGCCCGGTTCCCTGGCTTCCCCAAGGGTGTCCAATGAGTCAAGTTACACTCCCAATGAAACTTAGGTTTCTCGGGAGCGGACCTGAGAGCTCCTCGAGGGGTAGTCTCCTCCATGGCTCTCGATGACAGCGCCAAAGGAGGTTTCCATGTATCACGCCCTTCCACAGGGTGACGAACTCGATCGGGCCTGGGACCGGGTCCGAGAGAGTTGAAGGGACCGGCGCCGATGCCTCCCTTCCTTTACGGTGTTCTGGCTCCATCAGGGGGATGGACTTTCGTACTGACCCTCCTCCTGGGAGGGCCGGTATGGGCCACGAGCGGGATTTCTGTGGTCGCGCAGGGTGCTTCCTTCCCGGACACCCTCCAGGTGTCTCTCGAGGAGTCTCTGCTGGGCGCGGTGGTGCAGACCAGGGGGATCGCCGCCACCTTCGCACCCGACCACTTTATCCACGCTTCCAATCCGGAGGTCACTCTCCTACTCGATCCGAACCGCCCGACCGAGGCGTCCTTTTACGCCCGGATCCCGGTGCTCGACCTGGTGGTCGACGATCCGGAGGTCCAGGGGCGCGTAGGCCGGCGACTCGTCGACCTGGGGATCCTGGCCGGCGAGTACGACGAGATGTCCGATCGGGACCGGGAGAGAGTTCGCTCGTCGATGCTGGCATCGGATCAGCTCCACGGGGAAGAGTACCCCAAGGTCGAGGTGCGATCCGGGGCCATTTCCTCCCGGGATGATCCAGACTTCCCCTGGACGGTGGACGTCGAGGTGACCATTCGCGAACGGATGGTGAACGTCCCCTTTCGGGCCCACCTCACCGTGGAGGAGGATCGAGTGCGGGTGGAAGCTTACGGGGAGCTACGGTTCACGGATTTCGGCATCGACCCCTACCGAGCCTTCCTGGGGGCAATCCGGAACCGGGACGAGTTTCATCTCTACCTCGATCTGACGGCGACCCGTCTCGGGAGAAATGGTCCACCGAGATAGACGAGAATTTCAGCATTGAGGAGGAACGATCCATGCAACGCATCGGAACGAACACCATCACGGCGTTCTTCTCCCTCGGCCTCCTGCTGGTGGCCGGTTGTGGAGCCCCCGATCTCGATCTGGAACAGCCGGAGGCCATCGATCCGGCGCTCGAAACTCCGGAGACGCCGGTCTCCGGCATGATGGCACTGGCTCGCCTTGAGCCGCTGACGGATCGCCAGGTGCAAGGCGAGGTCACATTCACGGACCTGCATGGGGACCTTCTGGTAGGTGCCGTCGTCTTCGGACTCGATGTGGAGGGACGACACGGTTTCCACATCCATGAGGGCACCTCATGTGACGATCCCGGCAACCATCTTGCCCCTCGTGGTCATGACCACGGCGGACCCGATGACCCACGTTCGGAGCGCCACAAGGGCGACCTGGGGAATCTCTACGCCGGGGCGGACGGTGAGGCCGGCTACGAAGCCACCATCGAAGACGTATCCCTCATCGGCGACGTGTCCATCGTGGGGCGGACCGTAGTGGTCCACGAGCGTCGTGATGACCTCGAGACCCAGCCCAGCGGCGACGCCGGTGATCCCATCGCCTGTGGCAGGATCGAAGCCGTGCCCGCTTTCTGATCGGGTGGGCGGGAGGACGACTGACCCACACAGGCATTGATCTCCCCCACTCCCCGGGTTCAATTACGCCCCATGTCAGAGAAGACCCTCCCCCGCCGCGCCTACGTAGAGACGTACGGCTGCCAGATGAACGTCTCCGACGGAGAACTCATGGAGGGGATTCTCACCGGCTCCGGCTATGAGCTGGTGGGGTCACCCGAAGAGGCCGATGTGGTGCTGGTGAACACCTGCGCCATCCGGGATCACGCCGAACGGCGGGTGCTGGGGCGGGTGTCCCAGCTCAACGGAATCAAGCGGGAACGCCCCGGATTGATCATCGGGGTCACCGGCTGCATGGCCCAACGGATGGGCACCTCCCTCCTGGAGCAGGCGCCGTATGTAGACCTGGTGATGGGTCCCGATGCCTACCGTACCCTTCCGGAGCAGCTCTCGCGCATCGAAGCGGGGGAGCTGCCGGCCTCGGCGGGGAGCGAACTTGCCGCCGGCGCTCCGGACCCGGCGGCGCGTCGAGCCGCCGGCGAGGGGACCTTCGGTGTGGAGAAGGGAAGCGGCGCCAAGCGGCGGATCCAGCTCGCCGTCCTGGAGCTGGACACCGGGGAGAACTACGAGGGGCTGGAGCAGCGGCGAACCGCCGGGGTCTCGGCCTGGGTCCCCATCCAGCGAGGGTGCGACCACCGATGCACCTACTGCATCGTCCCCTACGTCCGGGGCCCCGAGAAGAACCGTACCCCGGACGAGATCCTGCGAGAGGTGCGGGGGCTCGCCGAGCAGGGGGTGGTGGAGGTGACCCTCCTGGGACAGACGGTGAACTCGTACCGGGCCGGCGATTGGGCCTTCCCGCGCCTCCTCCGGGAGGTGGCACGAGTGGACGGGATCGCCCGGGTGCGTTTCACCTCTCCGCACCCCAACGACGTGACTCCCGAGCTGGTGGAGGTCATGGCCGGCGAACCGGCGGTCTGCGAGCACCTCCATCTTCCGGCGCAGGCAGGGAACGACCGGACGCTCAGGCGCATGCTCCGCCGCTACACGGTGGCATCGTTCCTGGAGAAGGTGGAGATGGTACGCTCGGCCATCCCCGACATCGCCCTCTCAACCGACATCATCGTGGCCTTCCCCGGCGAGACCGACGCCGAATTCCGGGATACTCTGGAACTCATGCGCACCGTGCGCTTCCACGAAGCCTACACCTACAAGTTCTCCCCACGAGAGGGGACGCCGGCAACACGGCTTCCGGAGGAGGAAGCCATTCCTGATGCCGAGGCGCAGGCCCGTCTGGAATCACTCATCGATGTGGCCCGGGGGATCCAGGCCGAGATCAACCGTGGCGAAGTGGGTCGGACGGAGGAGGTTCTGGTGGAGAAGGAGGCCCGGAATCCCGGGCAGCTTCTGGGGCGGACTCGTCGGAACAAGATGGTGGCTTTCCCCGAGGATGGGGCGCGAGTCGGCGGCTTCCACACGGTGCGCCTCTCGGGGACCACCGGTGCCACCTTCCAGGGCGAGCTGTTGGCAGCTCCGGCGGGAGCCGGGGCCGCGTGACCCGCTACGCCGGTCCGGCGGGGGTCGCGGCGGCCCTCATCATGGTCATGCTCTTCGCCCGCTGGAACGGGGTGGAGCGGGTGACGGTGGACCTGGGGTTCTACACCTTCTACCGGGTTCCCCTCACCTACGTGGCCTTCCTCGCCCTCTTCCTGGGGATGGCGGTCATGCTGGCGGCCAACATCCATGCAGATCTGAAGGTGCGTCGCTTTCTCCGGGAGCGGCTGGAAGAGGAGGGGCGCGCCGAACGGGATCGCATCGACCGCTACCAGCGGGACCTCTTCCGGCAGGATCCGGACGACGACATCGAGATCCCCCCGGTGCCGCCGAGGGTGGTCGTGACCCGGGAGACGCCTCCCTGACGAAGAGCTAAGCGCCCGATGGGGCGCCTTCCTCCGGTGACCGCGGCAGCCCTCGCCCACGCCACCGGGATCGCCCTCCCCCTCGCGGGTCTCGCCCTCCCTCCCGCGCTCCTCCTCTCCGCACTTCCCCCGGCGCTCCTTCTCCTATGGCGGCGCCCCTCCCCGTCCACCCTGGCGGTGGTGGCCCTACTGGCCGGGGTGCTCTCCGGGACCGGCGGTCACCTGGCCGACCTGAGGGACTGCCGCCTCCACCTCCCGGATCGATGGGAGGGAGAGGTGGTGGGGCGCTTCCTGGCCCACCCCGTTCCGGGACGGTCCCTCCCCTTCCGGGTGGAGGAGGGGCTCCCCGGCGGATGTCGGGGGACGGTGCGCGCGTCCCTCCCTCGTCCCCGGACCGACGGGCCCTCCCCCGACCCGCCTCCGGTGGGGGTCCGCATCGCGGTGCCGGTGCGATGGGAGGGGAGGGAGGTACGGACCCCGGGTCGGGGGGAGTGGGCCGGGCGGCTGCAGCTCCAGGAGAGCGGTGTTGAACGTCCGGGGGGAGATCTGGCCGGACGCTTCATCGGAGTACGGGGGCGGGTTCAGATCCGAATGGCGCGCCTCTGGGGTCCCGAGGCCCCGGTGGTGGAGGCGCTGGTCCTGGCCCGCCGGGAGCACCTGGACCCGGAGCTCCGGGAGGCCTTCGCCCTCTCGGGGACGGCCCACCTCCTGGCCATCTCCGGGTTCCACGTGGGGGTGGTGGCGGGGCTCCTCCTGGGGCTCCTGCGCCTGGCCGGCGCCCCTCCCCGATGGGCGGGAGCGCTGGCGGCGGCGGGGTGCTGGGGGTATGTCCTGGGGATCGGGGCTCCCCACGCCGCGGTCCGGGCGGCCCTCCTCCTCACCCTCCTGGCCGCCACCCGGATCCGAGGGTGGCCGGTGGTCCCGGTGGGCGCCCTCTCCGCGGCCCTCCTCCTCCTCCTCGTGGTGGATCCCCGCTACCTGGCCTCCGTGGGGTTCCAGCTTTCCTTCGCCGGAACGGCGGGGCTCGTCCTCCTCCGCACCCCCACCCGAAGGGCGCTGGAAGCGGGGTGGCGACAGGTTACCGGTCGACCCCTCCCCCGAGGGAAGGATGGGGATCCCGGAGTCTTCCTCCTCCGGGGCTCCAGCGACGGTGTGGTGGCGGGGGTGGCGGCCACCCTTCCCACCCTCCCCCTCCTGGCCTGGCACTTCGACCGGATCTCCCTCCTGGGCGTCCCGGCCACCCTCCTGGCCGCTCCCCCGGTGGCCGCCGCCATCCCCGGGATCCTGGGCGCCCTTCTCCTCTCCTTCCTCTCGGAGGGGGCGGGGCGCTTCCTTGCCGGAGGGGTAGGGCTCCTCCTCTGGGGCGTGGGAACCCTGGTCCGATGGGTGGCCGAGCTTCCGGGGGCCTCCTTCTGGGTCTCTCGCCCCGCCCTCCTGGCCGGCGGCGGGGGCGCTCTCCTGGCGCTGGGGGTCTTGCGCCGGATCGGGTGGGGAGGACGCATCGGCCCACCCGTCCGGAGGGCGGCGGCGGTGGGGTGGGGCATCGTGGCACTCCTCCTCCTCCCTCTTACCCCCAGCACGGGGGCGCTGGAGCTTCACATGCTGGAGGTGGGGCAGGGGGATGCCATGGCACTCCGGACTCCTGGGGGGCGCTGGATGGTGGTGGATGCCGGCCCCCGATCCCCCGGGTACGATGCCGGGGCTCGGAAGGTGGTCCCCTGGCTTCGACGGCAGGGGGTCACCCGCCTCGAAGCGCTGGTCCTCTCCCACCCCCACCTGGACCACATCGGAGGTGGGGAGGCGGTGCTGACCGGGGTGCGGGTCCGGGGGATCCTGGACCCCTCCCACCCCTCACCCTACCCCGCATACCTGGCTCTCATGGAGGCGGCGCGGCACCGGGAGGTCTGGTGGTGGACGGCGGAGGCCGGGCGGGGGTTCACCCTGGACGGAGTCGAGTTCCGGGTCCTCCACCCGACCGCCGAGCTCCGGGGAGCGGAACGGGTGGCCGATGCCAACGACCTTTCGGTGATCCTTCTCGTGCGCTTCGGAGAGAGCACCCTCCTCCTCACCGGCGATGCCGGGAGCCGCATCGAGGCGGCGCTGGCCCCCGACCTCCCCCGCCTCACCCTCCTGAAGGCGGGACACCACGGGAGTCGCACCTCCACCTCGGAGCACCTCCTCACCGTCACCCGTCCGGAGGGGGTCCTCATCCCGGTGGGGGAGGGGAACCGCTTCGGCCATCCACACCCCGAGGTCACCGGCCGCCTGGAGACCCATGGGATCCCGGTGTGGCGTACCGACCGGGACGGGGACATCCGCGTCCGGCTGCGCAGGAACGGGGCGTGGGAGGTGCGAACGGCACGCTGAGGGGGCCGACGCTGGAAGGGAGAGCCGCGGAGTGGTAGAATCACGGGACCCATCCTCCCGGGGTTCGCCCCCTCTCCACGTCCGGCACCATGACCAACGACACCCATATCGTCACCATCGAGCGCCACATCATCGAGGAGGAGCGGCGCCATCCCACGGCTCGGGGGCGGTTCTCCGACATCCTGACGGGGCTGGCGTTTGCGGCGAAGGTGATCTCCCGTCAGGTGAACATGGCGGGGCTGGTGGACATTCTCGGAGGGGCAGGGAAACGGAACGTCCAGGGAGAGGCGGTGCAGAAGCTGGACGAGTTCGCCCTGGAGGTGATCTACCGGGCCATGGACCACACCGGGCACCTCTGCTGCATGGTTTCGGAGGAGTGGGATGGGATGGTTCCCGTCCCGGAGAAGTTCCCGGCGGGGGATTACGTCCTCCTTTTCGACCCCCTGGACGGCTCCTCCAACATCGATGTGAACGTCTCCATCGGGACGATCTTCTCCATCCACAGGAAGGTGTCCAGCGCCGAGCGGGGGAGTCTGGCCGACTGCCTGCAGCCGGGGCGCACCCAGGTGGCCGCCGGCTACGTGGTATACGGCTCCTCCACCATGATGGTCTACTCCACGGGGGATGGGGTTCACGGCTTCACCCTGGATCCCTCCATCGGGGAGTTCCTCCTGAGTCACGAGAACATCCGAATTCCGCAGCCGGGGGCCCGCTCCTACTCGGTGAACGAGGCGTATTACGACCGATGGGCGCCCGGGATGCAGCACTTCGTGGATCACCTTCGGGGGCGGGATGAGGACCCGGAGGGGGGGGACTTCTCGTCCCGCTACATCGGGTCGCTGGTGGCGGACTTCCACCGCACCCTCCTCAAGGGAGGGATCTTCATGTACCCCGGAGATGCACGGGCACCCGAGGGGAAGCTCCGCCTTCTCTATGAGGCCGCACCCCTCGCTTTCCTGGTGGAGCAGGCCGGCGGACGGGCCTCGGACGGCACCCGGCCCATCCTGGACATCGTCCCCACCGCCCTCCACCAGCGAACCCCCCTCTTCATCGGGGTGCCCCACCTGGTGTCGAAGGCGGAGGGCATGCTGGCCGCGGAGGGCACTTTCGCCTCCGGAACGCGGTAGGAAACCCATGCGGCGACCTTCCTATCCGGTGCTCCTCCTTCTCCCGCTCCTGGCCTTCGCCGGGTGCACCGAGTCCGGCGTGACCTCTCCAAGGGGGGCGGTGCAGGGGACGGTTACGCTGGAGGGTACTCCGGTAGCGGATGTCACCGTGGAGCTCTCCGGGTCGGTAAACCGGGCCGTAACTACCGACGGCAACGGAGTATACATCTTCCCCGACGTTCCTCCCGGAGCGTACGTGGTCACGGTGGCGGACGCCCCCGCCGACGCCTCCTTCCCCGCCACTTCCCGCACCGCCGTCCTGAGTCGCGCAGAGACGGTGCGGGTGGATTTCACCGGGAACTACATCCGGACCGCATCGGTGACGGGACGGGTGACTTCCCGGAACGAGGGTCTCCCCGGGGTGCGGGTGAACCTCATCGGACCGGACTCCGCCTCCACCCTCTCCTCGGGGGATGGGTCCTTCGCCTTTCAGGGACTCCGGTCCGGGCGATATGAGGTGGCCATCTCCGGCTTCTCCTCCTCCATCACCTTCCCAACCACCCGAACGGAGGTGACGGTGGGGATCGGGGAGTCCATTCCGGTAGAGTTCTCCGGCACCCCTCAACTCACCGCATCGGTGGTGATCCGGGCGCTCAGCCGCCCTCTGGGGAATGGACAGAGTGAGCCGGTGGATCCCAACGACGTTCGGGGGGCGGTCAATGTGGCCCTCACCCTGGATCGGGGAGAGGACACGGTGGAGCGGGTGGAACTCCTCCTGGCGGGGCAGGTGGTGGCCCAGCAGAGCTTCAACGCCGATACCAGTGAGCCCACCGGGCAGGCGGGAGCTCCCGTGGAGCTGGTCTTCCTGATGAACACCGCGGAGTTCAACGGCCAGACCGGTGAGACCCGGTTCAAGAATGGGACGCGGGTTCTCACCGCCCGCCTCGCCACAAGGGAAGGTGGGAGCTCTGCCTGGACATCGTCTTTTCCCCTCACCCTTCGCAACCCCGACACCTTTGTGGCCCGGGTACACGGCGAGCGTGGACCGGTGGCCGGGGCCGATGGCGAGGACTGGATCGGGGGAGAGATCCGGGTGGACGTGGTCCCCGTGGTCTACTCTCCGGATCGGCAGGTGGGGACGGCGGTGGTTGAGCTGAGGCGCTTCCAGGGACCTCTGGTCCGGGAGCGGGGTGCTGCGGGGGTGGGGATCATCCCGGTGGTCTTCCCGGTCACGGGGGCCCCGGCGGGAGACAACCTGGTGGGGTACCGAACTCCGGCGGGGACCTTCGATCAGTTCCGCGTCCGGTCGGCGTCCTACACCGATGGCGCACCGGTTCCGGGGCTCCCGGTGACGGTGGTCACCCCGGTGCGGATCGACGCGGTGTCTACGGTGCCGGGGAGCTGAGGGAAGGAGCGCGAAAAGGTCCTCCCTTCACCCGCTCCCCACCTCCCCCTTCATCTCCGCATCGAAGCGCCGCAGCATCTCCACCTTCTCGTCCCAGGGGAGGAATGCGGCCTCGAACCCCATCCGAGCGATCCGCACCAGCTCTTCCCGGGTGAAGCCCAGGTGCTCCGCAGCCCGGGCATACTCCTGGTTGAGAGTGGTGTCGGAGACCAGGGTGTTGTCCGTGCAGAGGGAGAGGAGGATCCCCTGGTCGAAATAGCGTCGCACCGGGTGTTCGGCGAAGGAGGGCGCCACCCGGGTCTGCACGTTGGAGGTGAGGCAGATCTCCAGCGGAATGCGCCGGTCCCGCACCCATCGTTCCAGCTCCGGGTCCTCCCGGAGGCGGGTTCCATGCCCCAGGCGCGCCGCACGACTCCGGTGTAGGGCGTCCTGAATGGAGGGGGGCCCGAAGGCTTCCCCGGCATGGATGGTGATGGGGATGTTCCCCAGCGCCGCCCGGTCGAAGGCCGCCTGGTGCCGGGAGGCGGGGTGACCCGACTCGGCGCCTGCCAGGTCGAAGGCCAGGACCCCCCGGTTTCGATACGCCACCGCCACCTCGGCGATGGCCAGGGAGGTGGCCGGTTCCATGTTCCGGATCCCGCAGAGGATGAGGCCGCCCTTGACCCCCGTCTCGTCGCTCCCCTTCCGGAGCCCCGAGAGGACGGCCTCCACCACCGCCTCCATGGAGAGGCCTCCCCGGGTGTTGAGGATGGGTGAAAAGCGGATCTCCAGCCACCGGACGTTCTGCGCGGCGTGGTCCAGCACCATCTCGTAGGTGAACCGCTCCAGCGCGCTTTCGGTCTGCATCACCGAGAGGGTGGTTTCGAAGCGTGCCAGGTACTCCACCAGGTCCTCGACCCCGTCGGCCACCATGTAGCGACGAAGTCCGTCGACCTCGGTGTGGGGGAGGGGGACGCCCTGCCTCTCCCCCTCCTCCAACATGCTTTCGGGGCGAAGGCTCCCGTCGAGGTGGACGTGGAGTTCGGCCTTCGGGATGTCGGCGATCCGGTCCATCAGCATCCGGGAGGGCTCGCCATGGCCACCAACCCCCGTTCGGCATCTACCAGGGGAGCGGTGTAGTCTCCCGAGAAGCAGGCATCACAGAAGGGGCCCTGCTCCCGGACGGCGTCCATCATCCCATCCAGGGAGAGGTACCCGAGGGAATCCACCCCCAGGAGGGCGGCGATCTCCTCCACCGAATTGGAGGACCCGACCAGCTCCTCTCTGGAGGGCATGTCGATTCCGTAGAAGCAGGGGTACTTCACCGGAGGGGATGCGATGCGGAAGTGCACCTCCCGGGCTCCCGCCTGGCGGAGGAACTTCACCAGGGAGGTGGAGGTGGTGCCCCGCACCAGGGAGTCGTCCACCACCACCACTCGCTTCCCGGCCACGACCTCCTTCACCGGGTTGTACTTGATGCGGGCACCGAAGTCCCGGTCGGCCTGGGCGGGTTTGATGAAGG
>JBJHBD010000101.1:0-11367 GCA_050485305.1 Gemmatimonadota bacterium | reverse complement strand
GCCCGCACCTCCGCCTCGTTGGCGGGGCCGGTGGCCCAGAGAAGCTGGAGCCTCGCCGGGAGGGGGGCCTCCCCGCGCACCACCATTCCCACCGCATCCAGAACGGCCCGGTTCACCGCCTGCGCCCCCTGGCTCCCACCCACCACCAGGAGGATGGGCCCCTCCGGGGAGAGACCGAAGGCCGCCGCCGCCTCGGAACGGGGATGGGGGACCGGGGGACGCACCGGGTTCCCGGTGACCCGCGCTCGGCTCCGGGCCGGGCGCGGGAGCCGGCGCACCGCCTCGGGGAAGGCGAGGTGGACCTCCCGGGCGAAGAGGGAGAGGGCCCGAGTCGTGAGCCCCGGGACCGCGTTCTGCTCCTGGAGGACGAGGCGCGTGCGGGTAAGGGCGGCCAGAAGCCCCGCCGGGGCTCCGGCGTACCCCCCCGTCACCACCACCAGCGCGGGGTGATGGCGGCGGAAGAGGGTGGCCAGCACCCCGAGGGCCCTGGCCAGCGCCGCGAGGGCGGGGGCGTTCCGCCAGGGACGATCTCGCCGGAATCCCATCACCGGAAGGAGTACATGCTCCACCCCCCGGGCAGGGAGGACACGGGCCTCCACCCCCCGTTGAGACCCCACGAAGAGGGGCGCCACGTCCGGTCGCTCACCCTGGAGCGCGTCCGCGAGGGCCAATGCCGGGTACAGGTGTCCGCCGGTCCCCCCGCCGGAGAAGAAGACCCGGATCGATCCCCTACCCATGGGCCAACCCCCTTCGCGGTGCGTCGTCACTCCCATGGGCGCGAGCCACCGAGATGAGGATCCCGATGGCGGCCAACGTCACCAGGAGATTGGAGCGCCCGTAGGAGACGAGGGGGAGGGAGAGGCCGGTGGCGGGGATGACCCCGAGCCCCACCGCCATGTGGAGAACGGCGTGCAGCGCGATGAGGTTCGCCACCCCCACCGCCAGGAGTTGTCCGAAGAGGTCCCGCGCCCGTCTGGCGATCCGGAAGGCCACCACGACGAGAGTGAGGTAGAGGGTCACCAGGAGGAGGACGCCGAGGAGCCCCCACTCCTCCCCGATCATGGCGAAAATGAAGTCGTTGTGCGGCTCCGGGAGGAAGCCGAACTTCTGACGCCCCTCCCCGAACCCCACCCCGGTGACTCCGCCGGAGCCGAGGGCGATGAGGGACTGGTGCACCTGGTACCCGGCTCCGGAAACATGCTCTCCCGCCTCCCGGAATGCGGCGAGGCGGTCCTGTCTGAAGCCGAAGGCGAGCTGGCTGATGGCCACCGGCGCCATGATGAGCCCCAGGAGAAGGAAGTGGCCGATCCGCCCCCCCGCGGCGAAGACGGTGAGGGCGCCGAGCATCCCCACCAGGAAAGCGGTGGAGAGGTCGGGCTGGGCCAGGATGGGGGCGAGAAGGACCATCCACACCACCAGGAAGGGGAGGAGCCCCCTGGAGAGCGAGCGGAAGTGCTCCTGCTTCTTCACCGCCATGTGGGCCGTCCAGAGAATCACCGCCAGCTTGGCGAACTCGGAGGGCTGAAGGCTGATCCCGAGATTCAGCCAGCGCCGCGCGCCGTTGATCTCCGGGGCGATCCCCGTAGTCCAGGGGAGGATGAGGAGGACGAGCCCCACCCAGCATGCGATGAGGGCGGGCCAGGCCAGCGTCCGCCACCAGATGTAGGGGATCCGGGCGCACACCACGAGGAGGGCGAGCCCGCCCGCGGCTCCCATCGTCTGGCGAAGGACGTAGAAGGTGTCCGGGAGGCTCTGGCGCTGGGCCAGGAAGGCCGAGGCGCTGTAGAGGTTCACCAGCCCGAAGGAGAGGAGGACCAGTGTCGCCGCCATGAGGACCGCCGGCTCCCAACCCCTCCCCAACCCGGTGTCCGGGAGGGTGAGGGGCTGCCGGGGCGCCACATCGGTGCGGACGGGAGTCATGGAACCCCTCCCCCACCTTCCCGGGCCAAAGCCATGAAGGCGCGCCCTCGGGCCTCGTAGTTCTCGAACTGATCGTAGGAGGAGCAGGCCGGCGCCAGGAGAAGGAGGTCGCCCTCCAGCGCGGCCCCAGCTCCTGCGGTCACCGCGTCGGCGAAGTCTCTTTCCCGGAGGATGGGGATCCCGGCCCCCGCCAGCTCCTCCTCCATCCGCGCTCCCGCCTCTCCGTACAGGACGGCGGCGCGGGCGCGGGTACGGAGGATGGGGACCAGGGGAGCGTACCCCTCTCCCTTGTCCTTCCCTCCCAGGATCGCCACCACGGGGCGATCCAGACTCTCCAGCGCGGTGACGGCGGCGCCCACATTGGTGGCCTTGGAGTCGTTCACCCAGAGAACCCCGCCCACCTCCCCCACCGGCTCCATCCGGTGCGGGAGGGGGCGGAAGGTGCGAAGCCCCTCCCGGATCCCCGTGACCCCCGCCCCGGCCAGACGCGCCGCCAGTGCCGCCGCCAGCGCGTTCATGACGTTGTGGCGCCCCAGGAGGGAGAGTTCGGAGACGGTCACGAGCGGCTCCTCTTCGCCTCCGGTGTCCCCATCCCCGTCGGTGTCCGCCGCCGCCCCGACACCGGCAGGGATCTGGAGGGTCAGGGTGTCGCCGCGGAGGAAGGCGGCGTTCTTCCCATCCTCCCATCCGAAGGTGAGGCGAAGCCCGGGTGCGTCCCCCGGAAGGGCGAGAACCGCCGTGTCCTCTCCGTTCAGGACCCAGAGGTCGTCGGGGGCGGCCAGGTGGAAGAGGCGGGCCTTGTCTCCGTAGTAGGCGACCAGGTCCGGATACCGGTCCAGGTGGTCCGGCGCCAGGTTCGTCACCACCCCGATGCGGGGGGCGAAAACCTCCACATCGGCGAGCTGGAAGGAGCTCATCTCCAGGACGTACCAGGCGGGAGGGTGGTCCCGAAGGGCCAGCTCCGAGGCGGCGGGGGCGATCCCTCCCCCCACATTCCCCCCGAGAGCGGCATCCACCCCGGCGGCGTGCAGGCAGTGGGCGATGAGCGCCGCCGTCGTCGTCTTCCCGTTCGTCCCGGTGACGGCGATCAGTGGACCCTGGAAGAACCGTACGGCAAAGTCCGGCTCGGAGACCCAGCGAACGCCTCGGTCCCGGAGTTCCCGGAGCACCGGAGCGCCGGGGGGGATTCCCGGGGAGACCACCACCACGCGGGACGCCGCGATCTCCCCGAGGTCGTGGGATCCCAGGTCGACCCGGGCTCCCAGCTCTCGGAGTGCGTGGGCATCGGCTGCAGCGCGAGCATCGGTACGGAGGTCCGAGACATAGACGGTTTCTCCCTTGGAGAGGGCCAGGCGGGCCGCGGCGACACCGCTGGCTCCCAGGCCGAGGATGGACACGGGCGCGCTCATCGGATCTTCAGGGTGCTGAAGGCGACGAGAGCGCAGAGGATCCCGAGGATCCAGAAACGCACGACGACCTTGGTCTCCGCCCACCCCGCCTTCTCGAAGTGGTGGTGGATGGGGGCCATCCGGAACACCCGGCGCCCCTCCCCGTGGCGGAAGCGGGTGTACTTGAACCAGGAGGTCTGCACCATCACCGAGAGGGCCTCCATGACGAAGACCCCTCCCACGATGACCAGGAGGAATTCGGCCTTGAGGAGGATGGCCATGACGGCAAGCGCACCCCCCAGGGCGAGGGAGCCCGTATCCCCCATGAAGACCTCGGCGGGGTGGGCGTTAAACCAGAGGAAGCCGATGGCGGCGCCGGAGAGGGCGGCGGCGAAGACGGCGAGTTCGCCCGCTCCGGGAAGGTAGAAGAGCCCCAGGTACGCCGAGGTGTCCACCCGCCCGATGAGGTAGGCGAAAACCCCGAAGGTGAGGAGCGCAATGGCGCAGAGCCCGGCGGCGAGACCGTCCAGCCCGTCGGTGAGATTCACCGCGTTGGAGGACCCCGACACCACCACCGCCACGAAGACCACGTAGGCCGGGATGAGAAAGGAGAGGACCCACCCGTCGAAGAAGGGGACCATGGTCCAGGTGGAGGGGACCGGCCAAATGGGATGGGTCACCAGAAAGGCGCCGAGCCCCAGCCCGAAGGAGAGCTGCCCGAACATCTTGTAGCGGGCAATGAGCCCCCGGGTCCGGTGCTGCACCACCTTCAGGTAGTCGTCCATGAAGCCGATGGCCCCCATCCAGAGGAGGGCCAGGAGGGCCAGCACCACGTACCAGTTGGTGAGCTCCGCCCAGAGGAGGGTGGAGACGGTCCCCGACAGGACGATGAGGGTCCCTCCCATGGTGGGGGTTCCCGCTTTCTTGAGATGGGTTTCCGGCCCCTCGGTCCGGATGACCTGCCCCACGCGGAGCCGCTGGAGCCACCGGATCACCGCCGGACCGGCGAGGAAGGCGATGATCAGGGAGGTCACCACCGCGCCGGCGGACCGGAAGGTGAGGTAGTTGAAGAGGTTGAAGAGGATGTGGAACTCGGAGAGTCCGGGGAGGAAATGGTAGAGCATGTCACCCTCCATCCCGGGCCGGAGTGGCCTCGATCATGGACTCGAAGAGGGGGATCAGGCGCTCCAGCGCCACTCCCCGGGACCCCTTCAGGAGAATCGTCTCGCCACCGGTGAGGAGGGGACGGAGCGCCTCGAATCCCTCTTCGGGGGTGTCGGCCGGCACCAACCGCGCTCTCCCTTCCGGAACCGCTACTCCGGCGGCGGCCCGGGCGAAGGCTCCGGTGACCACCAGGGTGTCGATGGGGAGGGCGAGCGCCTCCCCGAGGAGCTCTTCGTGGAGAACGTCTCCCTCCGGACCCAGCTCCAGCATGCTCCCGAGGATGGCTACCTTCCCGCCTTCCACCGGGAGGTGCGCCAGAAGGTCGAGGGCGGCTCGGGTGGACTGGGGGTTGGCGTTGTAGCAGTCCAGGAGGAGGGTCATCCCGCCCACCCTCCGGAACTCCCCCCGGAGCTTCGCCGGCTTCACTGCCGCCATCCCCTCCATGGCGGCCTTTCGACCCACCCCCAGCGCGTCGGCGAGGGTGAGTGCCAGGAGGGTGTTCACCACCCCATGCCGTCCGGAGAGGGGGGCAAGGTGTTCCTCCCCATCCAGGCGGAAGTGGAAACGTCCCTGCGGATCCATTTCCAGGAGTTCGCCCCGGCTCCCTCGATCGGCTCGAAGGGAGAGTCCCGCCACGCGAACGTCGCCCCGCAGCTCCCGCGCTCTGAGGGGGAGCTCCTCGGGCTCGTCTCCCACCACCGACGGTCCCCCGTTCCGCATCCCGCGGAGGAGGTCCAGCTTCTCTTCGAGGACACCGTGGAGGGACCCCAGCCCTTCGAGGTGCGCCTCACTCACGGTGGTGACCATGGCGGCATCAGGGACCCCGATGGCGGCCAGCGCGGCGATCTCGCCCGGTTCGCTGGTCCCCATCTCCACCACCACGAACTCCGCGTCTTCCGGAGCCGAGAGGAGGGTCAGCGGCACCCCGATCCGGTTGTTGAGATTTTCCGCGGTGGCGTGGGTGCGGTAGGATCCGGCGAGGGCGGCGGTCACGAGCTCCTTCACCGCCGTCTTCCCGGACGATCCTGTGATCCCCACCACCCGCGCCGGGAGGGCAAAGCGGCGCCGGCGCGCCAACGCACCCAGCGCCGTGAGGGTGTCCTCCACTGGGAAGAGGGGGAGTCCGGCCACCTCCTCCATCGGGGCGTCCTTTCGGATGACCGCCCCCCGGGCGCCTGCCGCGGCGGCGGCATCCAGGAAGGCGTGGCCGTCGAAGCGCTCCCCCTCCAGCGCCACGAAGAGGTCTCCCGGGGTGAGGGAGCGGGTGTCGGTGGAGATCCCGGTGAACCCATCCTCCCTGAGGGGAGTCGTGGGTGCGACCCCGAGGGCCTCGGTGACCTGGTCCACACTCCAGCGGAACGGGCTCATCCTTCCCTCCCCACACCCAGGAGTTCGGAAAGGACGACTCGTTCGTCGAAGGGACGGCGCTCCCGCCCCACCACCTGGTAGGTCTCGTGCCCCTTCCCCGCCAGGAGAACGGCGTCGCCGGGCCGGGCGATTTCGAGGGCCCGGGCGATGGCCCCCCTACGTTCGGTGATCCGGTAGAAAACGGCCCCTTCCATCCCCTGCACGATGTCGTCCAGGATGGCCTCCGGGTCCTCGGTGCGGGGGTTGTCGGAGGTGACGATGGGGATGTCCGCCAGCGACGCGGCAACCCGCCCCATCTCGGGACGCTTCGACCGGTCCCGATCTCCCCCGGCACCAAACACCACGATGAGGCGCCCCGGGTAGAGGGGACGGAGGGTGTCCAGCACCCGGGCGAGGGCATCCGGGGTGTGGGCGTAGTCGAGGATCACCGCTACCGGTTGGGTCGTGGCCAGCTCGAGCCGCCCCAGGGGGGTCGGTGCGGTGCTGAGACCGAGGGCCACCTCGTCCAGGGTCAACCCCAGAAGGAGCGCAGCGCCGGCGGCCACGAGGGCGTTCTCCACATTGAATCGCCCCAGGAGGGGGAGGTGCACGGGAACCTCTTCATCTCCCCACACCAGGCGGAAACGGCTCCCATCTCCCCCCAACCGAACCCCGCGCCCCTCCAGTACGGGGAGAAGCTCACCCCTTGGAGTGGGTGCCCCGGGAAGTTCGGCGGGCTCGCCGTCGGACCCCTCCATGGTCACATGGGTCACCAGGAGCCGCCCGGGAATGAGCGGGAGCCCCGCCCACGCCGGATCGTCTCCATTCACCACCACCCCGCCCCCTTCACGGACCCGCTCCAGAAGGAGGGCCTTTGCGTCCCGGTACTCCTGGAAGTCCGCGTGGTAGTCCAGGTGATCCCGGGTGAGGTTGGTGAAGCAGGCCACATCCACCCCGATCCCGTCCAGACGATGCTGGTGAAGCGCGTGAGATGAAGCTTCCAGCGCCACGAACCGGACCCCCTCCTCCACCTGCTCCGCCAGGAACCGGGACAGCTCCACCGGCCCGGGGGTGGTGAGGGCATCCGTTCCCGGGCGCACCGCTCCGTCGGACCCCACCACACCCACCGTGCCCATGGCGGCGGAGGGCCCCCGTCGAGAGAGGAGGTGGCGCACCAGGTGGGCGACGGTGGTCTTCCCGTTCGTCCCGGTCACCGCCACCACCTTCAGGTGGTCGGTGGGGCGTCCCGAGAGATGATGGGCAAGAATCGCCGCGCCCCGGCGCCCCTCGGTCACCCGAAGCTGGGGGATGGGATCTTCGACCCAGCGCTCCACCATGGCCGCCTTGGCCCCTCCCTCCCTCGCCGCCGGCACAAAGTTGTGCCCGTCCGCCGCAGTCCCCTGGAAGGCGAGGTACAGGCACCCGGGAGCCACGAGGCGGGAATCCTGCTCCACACCTGAAACGGCGAGGTCCCCCGTGCCCCGGAGATCGACTTCGAGTCCGGTGCGGCGGAGGACGTCCGCGAGCTCTGACAGGGTGATGGTGGGTCTATTCATTCTGGACCCTCACCGACGCCGGCACGGCGTCCCCGGGTGGACCCGAGTAGACACGGACGGTGTCTCCCGGGTGAACCGTGCTCCCCATTCGGGGGCGCGTCACCTGCCCCGGGCCGGTGGCCTCCCACACCACGGTGAGCCCCAGGGAGTGGAGGCGACGGGCCGTCTGTCTCGGCGAAAGCCCGCGGATGTCCGGGAGGGGGAAAGCCATCCCCGGCTCCACCGGAGGGACCGGCGCCACGATGGGGGATCCGCTCTCCCGGGAGAGTGCCGTGAAGAGGGGGCGGGTCGCCGGTGTCTCGACACCCCTCGTGACGGGATTCACCTGCTGGGAGCGGGCGATGGCGGTGAGCGCTCCCCGATCCAGAGGGGGCTTCCGGGCGGCCAGAACCGCTTCCATGGTGGCCCGGGTCACCGGGGCCGCGGTGGCTCCGCCGTAGTACGCCCCCTGGGGGCGATCCAGCTTCACGAAGACCACGAGCTGGGGGCGCTCCGCCGGGAAGAACCCCACGAAGGAGGAGTAATACCCGCCCCGCTCGTACCCGCCGTTGGCCGCGAAGGCCCGGCTCGTTCCGCTCTTTCCCGCCACCTGGAAGGTGCCGAGACGGGCTCGGGTCCCTGTCCCCTCCTCCACCGCCTGGACCAGCGCCCCGCTGATCTCCGCGGCCACCACCGAATCCACCACCTGGCGGACGGCGCGGGGTTCGTACCGTTCGAGAATTCGCCCGTCGGCATCCCGGAGTTCGCGGACGAGGCGGGGTTCCATGAGGACCCCCCCGTTGGCCAGCGCTCCGTAGGCCATGGCCATCTGGAGGGGGGTCACCGAGATCTCATACCCCATGGCCAGAGAGGCGGACGATTGCCGGGACCACTGCTGGGGGCGCCGAAGGGTCCCTCCCACCTCTCCGGGAAGAGGGAGCCCGGTGGAAACACCGAAACCGAAGTCCCGGAGCGATTCATACTGCTCGGCCGGGGTCATCCGCTCCGCCAGCATGGCGACGGCCACATTGGACGACTGCTGAAGGGCGTGGGCGAGGGTGGTATGGCCGATGACGCTCACATCGGTGATGGTCCGCCCATGGCTCTGCCACCGCCCATTCCCCGTATCCACCGAGTCGGCCAGAGTGGCTCGCCCCGCCTGTAGGAGGGCCGCCACCGTGAAGGGCTTGAGGGTGGAGCCGGGCTCGTACGGGGTGTTGATGGCCCCCAGCCGATCGGTTCGTCCGTCGAGGAGGGAGACCATGGCGAGCACCTCTCCCGTGCGAGGATCGGTGACGATGAGATCCCCTCCACGGGCTCCGGTGGTTTCCACCGCTTCCCGGAGAGCCTCCTGCGCGATCTCCTGAAGGTCGGCGTCCAGCGTCAGAACCACCTGGCCGCCGCTCCGGGGCGCGTCCACCAACCAGGTCTCTCCGGGGATGGGGCGCCCTCGTGAGTCCCGGGCCAGGATCTCGAGGCCGGGGGTTCCCCGAAGGTGCTCCTCGAAGGCCTGCTCGATCCCCCCGGTCCCCACCTCGTCGATGACCACCCCCAAAACCCCCGTGACCAGCTGGTCATGAGGGTGGAATCGGCGCAGCTCCCGTTCCACGTAGATTCCCTGAGCGCTCGCCAACGCCTCGCGAATCGACGGCGGATAGCGCCCCGGGAGGGGGATCCAGCGACGAGTGGAGCCGGCGATCCGACGCGCCTCGGCCTGGGAGAGGGAGAGGGTGCGGGCCAGGAGTTCGGCTCCGGCGTCCCGATCGGCGAGTTCGTGGGGCGCCACGCTCACCCGGAAGGTTTCGTGAGAGAGGGCGAGAGGGGTGCCGTCCCGATCCAGGATGGAGCCGCGGGGCGCCACCACCTGCCCCTGCATCCGGTGCTGCCGTTCCGCTTCCGCCCGCCACTCGGACCCCTCCATGACCTGGAGTTCCGCGGCGCGGAGAAGGAGGAAGAGGCCGACGGCGACCCATCCCATGAGAAGGAAGCGGCGCCGGATGTTGAGGGAGCGCTCCGAGGGGGCGACACCCGCCGGGGTGGAAGGGATCATCGTGCATCTCCCGAGAGGAGGACGATTTCCCGGGCGGTCGGGGTGTGCATCCCCAGCCGTTCCCGCGCCGCCGCCACCACCCGCCCCCGGCTCTCCAGGTGGGCGATTCGACGCTCCAGCTCTCCATTTTCAGCCTGAACCAGGGAGATCTCCCGACGGAGGGTGTCCAGCTCCACCAACGCCTCCCGAGCCCGGGCCTGACGCCAGGTCACCAGGCTGAGGGCAATGAGAAGCGCCGCCATGGCCAGTGCGGTGCGGGAGGGTCCGGAGAGTCTCATGCCGCCTTCCTCCAGACCCGCATCCGGGCGCTCCGGGCACGGGGGTTGCGCTCCACCTCTTCGTCGGTGGGGCGGATGATCCCCCGGACCTCCAGCCTCCCCATCGGCTCCCCCCCACAGATGCAGACCGGGAGTTCGGGGGGGCAGGTGCAGGCGGTGGACCAGTCCCGAAAGGCGTTCTTCACCTCGCGGTCCTCGAGGGAGTGGTAGCTGATGACGACGAAGACGCCACCCGGGCGAAGGGCATCCCGGAAAGCCGGCAGGGCGCGCTCCAGCGCCTCCAGCTCTCCGTTCACCGCGATCCGCAGGGCCTGAAACACGCGCGCCTTCTCCTTGGACAGGGGGGGGCGTCCGTACGCCCCGGTCATGACCTCCACCAGCTCACCGGTGGTCCGGAAGGGGGATGATTCCCGCCGCCGCACCACCGCTCCGGCCAGCCGACGCCCGCGGGGCTCCTCCCCCCATCGCCGAAAGACCCGAGCCAGCTCCTCTTCCTCCATCTCGTTGAGAAGGTCCGCTGCGGTGACCCCCTCCCCCTCCCCACCCATCCGCATGTCCAGGGGACCTTCCTCCCGGAAGGTGAACCCCCGGCGAGGCGCGTCGAGCTGGTGTGAACTCACTCCCAGATCGAGGAGCACCCCGTCCAGCGTCGGTCCCGCCACCCCCACCCGCTCCGCAGCCTCGTCGAAGCGCGCCTTCACGAAGCGGACCCGTGCCCCGAAGGGCTCGAGCACCGACCTCGCCTCGGCGAGCGCCTCCGGATCCCGATCCACTGCCAGGATCCGGCACTCCGGATACCGCTCCAGGAGCGCTCGACTGTGTCCTCCACCCCCCACCGTCCCGTCGAGGATCTCGCCGGAGCCGATTCCGGCGAACGCCTCCACCACCTCGTCCAGGAGGACCGGGGTGTGATACCGCCCCTCCGTATCCATGTCGATCGCCTCAGCCGAAGATCTCGTGGGCCATCTCCGCCATCTCCGCATCGGCAGACGCATCTTCGGGGTGCAGCTCGGCGAAGGTCGTCGGATTCCAGAGTTCGATCCGATCGATGACCCCCACCAGGAGCACGCTTCCATCCAGTCCCAGTCGATCCCGAAGGCGCCCGGGGAGAAGGATTCGCCCCTGCTTGTCCGGCTCCACCTCCGCGGCATTCCGGGTCACCGTCCGGAGCATGGCTGCCGCCTGGCGCTCTCCGCGCCGCTTCTCCAGGAATCGGAGCTGCACCTCTTCCCAGACCTCTTCCGGAAAGAGGGTCAGGTGCGTCGGCTCCCACTGGAGGAGAACAAAGCGCGGATTGTCCGACTTCCGGCGGTACTCCGCCGGAAGGGACACCCGCCCCTTCTCGTCCAGTTGGTACTCGTACTCGCCGACAAACCCGGCCACGCCCGACTCCCTGTCTGTGGGATTGAGTGGGGTAAAGTGGGTAACAGTGGTAAAGACTGGGACAACATACGGGTGGGGTCTCTCCCCGGTCAAGAGTGAAGTTCAAGAGAAATTCAGTGTTTCCACGGGAGAGGATGGGAATCGGACCCCTTCCCCACCCCTCCCCACCGCT
This sequence comes from Gemmatimonadota bacterium, assembly GCA_050485305.1. Lineage (GTDB taxonomy): Bacteria > Gemmatimonadota > Gemmatimonadetes > Longimicrobiales > Gaopeijiaceae > JBJHBD01. The sequence continues at coordinate 130 of JBJHBD010000101.1, read as the reverse complement.
CCCCCCGTCACCCTCCCTGCCTTCCACGCCGGATGTGAGCCCCGGCAGGGCGGGTACAAAACGAAACGGGGGCGGGCGGGCGGGACGGGGGGGGGCCCCCCGGGGGGCCGGCCGGGTGGGGGGGGGTGAC
>JBJHBD010000100.1:6109-11376 GCA_050485305.1 Gemmatimonadota bacterium | reverse complement strand
GAGCTGGAACGCCGGGGACTCCCCCGGAGCCTCCGCTACCTCCCCATCGTCGAGAGCGGGTACCTCCCCTCGGCAGTGAGTCGTGTGGGGGCCACCGGACTCTGGCAGATCATGGCACCCACCGCGCGGGGGTTGGGGCTCCGGGTGGACGCTCTGGTGGATGATCGGCGTGACCCGGTGGCGGCCACCTTCGCCGCCCTGGATTATCTGGAGCAGCTTCACGCCCAGTTCGACTCCTGGTTCCTGGCGCTGGCCGCCTACAATGCAGGGCCCGGACGCATCAATGGGATCCTGCAGCGTCACGCGCCCGATCCCACCCTCTCCGGGGACGAGCGCTACCTCCGGGTGCGTGCCCAGCTTCCCGCCGAGACCCGGGAATTTGTGCCGAAGCTCTTCGCCTCCGCCGAGTTGGCGGGGAATCCCGAGGGGTATGGATTTGGCGCTGGAGAACGGCGTTCCCCCATGGCCTTCGACGAGGTGTGGGTACCCGACGCCACCTCCCTCGATGTGGTGGCATGGGCCGCGGGGGTGGAAGAGGACGAGGTCCGGAGCCTCAATCCTCACCTTCTCCGCGGATTCACCCCCGTGGGAGAGGAGCGGGTCATCCGGGTTCCGGCGGGGGCCGGGCCCATGTTCGCCGCCAACTACGCCCTCATCCCACCCAACGAGCGGGTCTCCTTCATGGAGCATGTGGTGGCCCGCGGCGAGACCCTCTCCCACATCGCGTCCCGCTACGGGATCCGGCTGGCCGAGCTTTCGGCGGCGAACACCCGGGTGGACCCTCGTCGGCTCCAGATCGGGCAGCGGTTGGTGGTTCCGGTGGCAGGAAGCCGGAATCGGGGGGAGCCGCCGGTCCGGATGGCGGCGAATGGATCGCCGGAACGAGGGGAGCCAACCCTGGAGGACGGGACGCCGGACTCTCCCGAAGCCGGCGGGGGAAGCACGGTTTCCGCCCCGCAACCCACCCTGCCTCCCCGCCCCTCGGTCCACCGGGTGGTCCGTGGGGAGAGCTGGATCGCCATCGCTCGGCGCTACGGAGTTGGAGTGGAGGAGCTGGCTCGGGCCAATGGGCGGACAACCCGGGACCTGATCCGGGTGGGAGAGGAGCTCCGGATCCCGCAAAGGGGATCGGAGGAGCGCTGACGGTTCGGCATACCGCCGATCCACGCCGGGGAGTGGCCGGCGTCTTGCCGGACGGCGGAGGTCAGACGGTCCAGCTCCCGCCCTTCCCCCCCACCTTCTCCAGGAGGCGGATCCCCCCGATCTCCATCCCCTTCTCCAGCGCCTTCCCCATGTCGTAGAGGGTGAGGAGCGCAACGGAGACGCCGGTGAGCGCCTCCATCTCCACCCCGGTGCTCCCCCGGATGCGGGCCGTGCTCCGGACGCGAAGGCCGGGGAGCTCCGTGTCGGCGAAGACCTCCACATCCATGGAGACCGCGGGGAGGATGTGGCAGAGGGGGATCAGCTCCCCGGTGCGCTTCCCCCCCTGGATCCCCGCCAGCTCCGCAACCCGGAGAGCGCTCCCCTTGGGCCCTCCCTTCACCATGGCCTCCAGCGTTTCAGGGGTCATGCGGATCCACCCTTCTGCGCGTGCACTCCGGGAAGTGGAGGCCTTCTCCGCCACATCCACCATGCGCGGGCGGCCTGCGGCGTCCAGGTGGGTGAGGGCGGGGCGGTCGACGGGGTCGGACATGGCGGATTCTCGAGCATTCATCCCCGGAGGGAGGGCTTCCGGGAGGAAGTGGCGGGGAGGAGGTCCTGGCTCAGGCGGCGGAGGAGCTCCGCGAGGAGGAGCTGTGGGTTCACATTCCCGGCAGCCTGCTCCCGGGCCTCCTCCACGGCGGCGACGGCACGGGCGGGGTAGAGGGGGTGGATCTCCCGCTCACGGACGATTCGGGAGAGCCAGGGGATCCCGTTCCGGTTGAGCACCCGCTCCTCCATCCCGGCGGCCACCACGCCCAGATCCCGGAGCCATCCTTCCAGCGCGGTGAGAAGCTCGTGAAGCTTTCGGGCGCCGGAGGGGGGGTAGTCGAGGGCCTGCCGGAAGCGGTCACCGGGAGCCGGGGACAGGGCGGCGCGGAGGAGGTGGAAGGCATCGCGGCGGATGACCTCCAGGGGCCCATCCTCCCCATTTTCGGGGAGAAAGCCGAGGGCGCGCCCGATGGAGCCGCCCGAGAGGTGCGCTACCTCGGCAGCGGTGTCGGAGTCGGCCACCCCACGGGACTCCAGGAAGTTGGTCACCTCTTCCGCCGGGAGGGGGGGGAGGTGGAGGGAGGTGGCGCGGGAGCGGATGGTGGGGAGGAGGCGCCCGGTCTCGCTGGAGGTCAGGACAAACCAACTCTCCGGTGGGGGCTCCTCCAGGAGCTTGAGGAGGGCGTTCGCCGCTTCCGGGGACGATTCCTGGGCCACGAGCTCTTCGGCGTCGGCCACCAGGAAGAGCTGGCGGGAAGCATCGGCCGGACCGCGGCGGGCGTGTTTTCGGAGGTTCCGCACCGTTCCGAGGTGAAGGGCCCGGAGTTCGGAGGAGTGAGAGGGGTAGAGGGGGGACTCCCGAAGCTCTTCCAGTCGGGTTCTGCGGGCATCCTCCAGCGCTTCGTCATCCCGCTCCCGAGACCCCTTGGAGGGAGGCCGGGGGACGGGCATGTACCAGTTCAGATCGGGGTGCTCGAGACGGAGGGCGAGCCCGCACTCCCGACAGCTCCCGCAGGGGCCCGCGTCGGTGGGGGTGCGGCAGAGGAGAGCCTGGCCGATCCAGAGGGCAAACCGCTGCTTCCCCACCCCGGGAGGGCCGTGGAGGAGGAGGACCTGAGGAAGGGCTCCCCGGGCGATGGCGCGCACCACTCCCGAGCGGGCGGCTTCATGTCCGACCAGAGGGTGGAGGCTCATCGGGGGCGGAGCCACTGGAGGGGGTCCATGGCCTGCGGGGTTCCGCCCGCCACCGGGGCGCGGACCTGGAATTCCAGCCGGGCGCCCTCGGGAGTGCCTCGTCCCCCCACCGTTCCCACGATCTGCCCCTGGTTGATGGTTCGCCCTTCCACCACCCCTACCTCCTCGAGGTAGAGGTACAGGGTGTAGAACCCGCCGCCATGACTCACGATGACGGTGGGACCGTACCCCTCGAAGGGGCCCGCCAGGACGACGGTCCCACCCCGGACGGCGCGAACGGGGGTCCCGGGTGCGGCCCGGATCCCCACACCATTCCAGCGGAGGACGGTTCCGTTGGGGCGCCGCTCCACTCCGAATCGGTAGAGGATGTCCCCCTGGACCGGCCAGTCGAGGGAACCCCGGTCGGAGAGGGTGAGGGTGGAGGCTCCCGGCGCCGGCGCTCCCGCCACGGCGGCGCGGCGTTCGGCCTCCACCCGGCGACGTTCCAGGTCGGCGATGAGGGAGCCCATCCGCTGCTCGTCCTGCTCGAGTTGCTCCAGGCGACCCTGCGTCTGGCGTTCCCGGGTGCGGAACTGGGAAAGGGTACGCTGGTGCTCCTCTTCCACTACACGGAGCTCCGCGACCTCGTCCAGCTTGGCTTCCCGGAGTCGTCCCAGCTCACCCAGGTTCGCCTGAAGCTCCTGTCCCTGCTCCACCAGCTCCTCCTCGAGGCGCTGCATGTTCGTGACCAGGGCGCGGTCATAGGAGGTGATCATCTGGAGATACCGGTACCGGTTCAGCAGATCGGCAAAGGAGTCGGCTCCCAGGAGGACCCGGGCGGTGTGGAGAGGCCCCCGCTTGTAGATGTCGCGCACCCGCCGGTTCAGGATGGCCTGGCGTTCCCGGAATTCTTCCCGGGTGCGGAGGAGGTCGGCGGTGGTTGCCTGTACCTGCGTCGTGGTCCCCTCGAGCTGAAAGTCGATTTCGGCAAGGACGGAGCGGGAGGCGGAGAGCTGGCGTTCGATGTTCTGGAGCTCTCCGGATACGTTCCGTACCCGTGAGCGGATCTGATCCATCTCCCGCTGGAGCCGGGCCCGTTCCTCCCGGATCTGCTCGAGGCGCCGCTGGCTGTCCTGGATCTCTCTCCGGATGTCGGCCGGAGGATCCTGCCCGCCGAGGTGGAGGGGAGCCAGGAGCGCCGCCAGGACCAGGAGGAGTGCTGCCCGCACCGTCACACCTCCTGCAGGTACCGCCGTACCGCGAAGGCGGAGGCGAGGAGGCCGAAGAACCCCCCGGAGGCGATCCCCAGCGCAACCCACTCCACGGGGATCCACTCCAGTCGGAAGATGAAGGTGTACGCGCCTCGGTAGGCCCCCCAGGTGAGGGCGGCAGCCATGACCCCTCCGAGGGCGCCGGTCAGGAGCCCTTCCAGGAGGAAGGGGCGCCGGATGAAGCCGTTTGTCGCTCCCACGAGCCGCATGACGTAGATCTCCTCCCGGCGGGCGAAGATGGCGATGCGGATGGCGGTGCCGATGATGAGCGCGGCAACGAGAGCGAAGGCGCTTCCCAGCACCGTCGTGCCGATGGCGCCGATCCTCCGGAGGAGGAAGATCCGATCCACCCACTCCTGACCGTACGCCACATCTTCCACAAAGGGGTACATACCGATGATCCCCGCAACGCGCGCGACTCCCTCGGGAGTGCGATATCCGGGCTCCAGCTCCACCTCGAGGGAGGCGGGGAGCGGATTCGCCTCCAGCCCCGAAAAAACCTCCTGGAACTCGGGGAGGGTGGAGCGGGCCGCCTCAAGGGCGTCCTCCTTTGAGATGTATCGGGTGGCGCGCACCTCCGCCATGGCCAGAAGGTCGGCCTCCACCGCCTCCACCTCTTCCATCCGGGTGTCATCCCGAAGGTACGCCACCACTTCGACCCGTTCCTCCACCCGGGTCAATGCGAGGTGAAGATTCCAGGTCACCACCGTGAAGAGCCCCACCACGAAGAGGGCAAGGGCCACCATGGCGGAGGAGAGGAGAGTCAGGAAGGGCGCTCGGCGCATTCCGGCGAAGGCTTCGCGAACGGCGTGCATCACTCTTCCACCTCGGCCCCGGCCGAGTCGTACACCAATCGCCCCTCATTCAACTCGAGGACCCGAAGATCGGGGTAGGCTCGAACCAGCTCCAGGTCGTGGGTGGCCATGAGAATGGCCATCCCCCGGGCATTCAGATCCCGAAAGAGCTCCATGATTCCCCGCGCCGCCCGCTCGTCCAGGTTCCCGCTCGGTTCGTCGGCCAGGAGGATGAACGGCTCGTTGGCCAGGGCACGGGCCGTGGCCACCCGCTGGCGCTCCCCTCCGGAAAGCTCCTCCACCAGCGCACCCGCCTTGGCGGCGAGCCCCACCTGGC
>JBJHBD010000100.1:0-6099 GCA_050485305.1 Gemmatimonadota bacterium | reverse complement strand
CCACCTGGCTGAGGAGCCGGTTGGCCCGCGGGCCGACCTCCTTCCGAGGCGTTCCGGTGACCTCCAGGGCAAAGGCCACATTTTCGAGGGCGCTCCGACCCGGGAGAAGGCGGAAGTCCTGGAAGATGAAGCCCACCCGTCGCCGGAGCTTCCAGATGTCCCTGGAAGAGGTCAGTTGGGACGAAAAGCCGCTTACCCGAACCTCACCGGAGGTGGGGTGATCCGCCATGTGGATGAGGCGGAGGGTCGTGGACTTTCCGGACCCAGAGTGACCGGTGAGGAAGGCGAACTCTCCCTTCCGGATATGGAAGGAAAGGTCATCGATCGCCTTCCCGCGGCGCGGATACTCCTTGGTCACATGGGTGAGCTTGATCACACCCGAAGATACCCCGGAAACATATGAAGTGTCAAAGAGGGAGCGGGCTTCCGAAGGATGGACCCTCGTGCGCCAACCTGGCTGCCAGCCGGATCGCCTCCAGGGTGGAGGCAGGATCGGCGGTCCCGGTTCCCACCCGGTCGAAGGCCGTTCCATGATCCGGGGAGGTGCGGGGGAAGGGGAGGCCGAGGGTGACGTTCACCCCTCCTCCAAAGGCGAGGGTCTTGAACACCGCCATCCCCACATCGTGATAGGGGACCACCACGGCGTCGGCCTGACCTCGGATCGAGCGGAGGAAGACGGTGTCGGCGGGGAAGGGGCCTTCGACGTGGAGCCCATCCTCCCGAAGTCGTTCCACCGTCGGGGTGAAGATGCGGGCCTCCTCATCCCCGAAGAGCCCGCCGTCGGAGGCGTGGGGGTTCAGCGCACAGAGGGCGATCCGCGGGGCGTCCACCTTCCACCGGTCCCGGAGTTCCCGATCCAGAAGCCGGATCTGTCGGTGAAGGCGGGAGGCGTCGAGGAGGGCAGGTACCTCTCGAAGGGGGAGATGCGTGGTGGCGAGGAGGATGCGGAGGGGGTGAGGTCCCAGGGGAGTGCGCTCGGCGCACATGAGCATCCCCACCTCGGGGGCCAAGGTGAGCGCCTGGAGGAACTCCGTCTGACCGGGGTATTCGGCGCCGGCCAGGTGAAGGGCGGGCTTGTGCACCGGACCGGTGACGAGGGCTCGCCCCTCCCCGGCGAGGCAGTGTCGGACGCCCTCCCGGATGGCGGCTACCGAGACGGTTCCCGCGGATCGTTCACTCCCGTCGAAGATCCCCACGGAGTGAGTGGGGAGATCGTGGATCCCCTTGAGCGACCCTTCGTCACCGAGGAGGAGGAGAGGGTGGTCGGGGTGGGTGTGCAGGTAGCTCCGCGCTGCGGCCACCATCACCTCGGGACCGATTCCCCTGGGGTCTCCGAGGGTTAGGAGGAGGGGGAAGACTCCCCCCCCCTCCTCAGCTGCCGGTGCTCCGGTCAGAGCCGGATCTCCACATGGGTTCGGGCTCGAAGGTTCGTGAGGAGGCGTTCGCGGAACTTCTCCTCCTGGAGGCGCTCGACGATGATGGAGCGAACGTCCTCGTAGGAGTACTCCCCGGCTTCCCGGACCTCCAGCATTCGGACCACGACCCAGGCGTCTCCCTGGCCGGTGGGGAAGCGTACCGGACCCACCATCTCCCCGGGTGAAGCGCCCGAGAGGGCAGCGGCGTACTCACTGGGGAACTGTCCCAACCGATCCGCTTCGATGGAGATGGAGTCGGGGAGGTTTGCACTTCGCTGATCGCCGGTGAAGTTCCGGAAGGGTTCCCCGGCACGAATCCGTTCCATGGCCTCTTCGGCACTGGCTCTCGCCCGCACCGCGTCTTCCGGATCGGTCTCGGCTGCGATGAGGATGTGATGAATCTTCCGCTCCGGCCCACGCACCCGTTCGATCTGGATCAGGTGGGCGCCGTACATGGTTTCCACCACCGGACTCACGATCCCCGGGCGGAGGGAGAAGGCGGCGTCCTCAAACTCCTCCACCAGCCCACCACCGCGGCGGAACCAGCCGATGTCCCCCCCCAGGTTGCGGGAGGCGGAGTCGGCGGAGAATCGACGTGCCAGTTCGGCAAAGTCCTCTCCCGTGAGGATTCGTGCCCGGAGCTCTTCGGCCTGCTCCCGGGCGCGGGCCATGGCCTCGTCCGAAGGAGAGGGGAAGATGAAGGCCTGCTGGAAGGTGAGGGTGGCAGGGCGCCGCCCCAGTCGCCCTCGTTCCCGTTCGAAGAATTCCCGGATCTCGGACTCTTCCACCGGAGGGAGCCCCCGCGCCTGCTGGGCGCGAAGCGCAAAATACCCCTCAACCAGAAGGGAGCGACGGATGTCGTTTCGAAGCTCGGCCCGGTACTGGGTGACGGTCTGCCCCCGGTCTTCGATGGCCTGTCTGAGCCTGGCTTCGCTGGTGAATGCCTGGATCTGCTGCTCCCAGGTCTGGCGGAGCGCGGCTTCCACTCGATCTTCGGAGACGGTCACCAGGGTGTCGCGGGAGGCGGCCTGCACGAGGAGAAGCTGATTGATCAGGTCGTTCAGCGCCTCCTCCTCCCACTCCCCTCGCTCCGCAGACCCCTCCGGCGCCACCGGGACTCCCTGCGCCTCGAGCTGAATGAGGTAGGACTGCACCTCGGTCCGGAGGATGATGGAGTCGCCCACCACCGCGACGATCCGATCCACCAGTTCGTCACCATTCGATTGCTGGGCCACCCCGGCGACGGGGAGGAGGAAGAGGAGAGCGAGGAGGCTCCTGAGCGTCACATTCATGGAGACTGCCCTTCGGCGCCGGTGTCCGGCTCGGGTTCAGGGGTAGGAAATCCTTCCGGCATCTGGTCCGGGAGCTGGAAGGGGGCGGGAGCCGCTTCGGCATCACCGCGGTACCCTTCGGCTCGGAGCTGTGAGATGCGGGAGACGGTCTGGCTCACTCTTCCCTGTGACACGCCCGAGTCCCAACGGTTCCGCAGCGGGGCTCCCATGGTTCCCAGGGGGATGAGTTCCTGCTCTCCTCGAACCAGCCGGTGCATAAGCGCCTTTACCTCCCGATCCACCGCATCCCGCATGGATTCACCATTCCGGGGAGTGATCCCCGAAAGACCGAGGGCGGCGGCCAGGGCCCGGTACTGATCCTGGATGTTGCGGACCATTTCGGCCTCCTCCTCGGGAGAGACGGAGATCCCATGGCGGCGGGCCTCTTCCACGAGAAGTTCGCTCCGTGCCAGACTCCGGAGCATGTCTTCGATGGGCTCGTCCGGTGCCTCCTGGATCTGCTCCCGGATCTGAGGCGACTGGAAGAGGAGGAACTCCCGATACTCACCCGCGGTGTACGCTCCGCCCTCATATCGGACGAGGACCCGTTCCGCCGCTCGGGCGGAAAGTCGTCCCCGGGGGCTCCTCGCCATCTCCCGCACGATGGTCAGGGCGTCACTCGTGATCTCGATACGGGCCGGTTCCTCCAGGCGGGTAACGTAGTCCGCCTCGGCCACCTGGGAGCGCTCCATCTGGATCTGATACCGGAGTTCCTCCCAGATCTCATCGAGGTCAGGGACCATCCGGTCCTCCACCCGGATTACATGGAAACCGAAGGCGGTCTCCACCACGTCGCTCACCTCTCCGGGTTCGAGGGAAAAGGCCACGTTCTCGAACTCCGGGACCATCATTCCCCGTGGGAACCAGTCCAGGTCCCCTCCCCGCTGGGCGCTCCCCTCATCATCGGAGTAGGTGCGAGCCAGCTCGGCGAAGGTGGCGGCGTTACCGGCCTGCGCACGGTCCCGAATCTCCACGATCTGCCGCCGGACGGCATCGACTTCCGCCGGGGAGGCGTTGTCCGGGCGCAGGAGGAGGACGTGCCGCGCCCGAACCTGTTCCCCGGGGCGGTGCTCTTCGTAGTAGGCCTCAAGATCCTCGTCGGTCACCACGGTATCCACATCGATGACCTGGTCCCGGAGCCGCATCACCATTTCCTGATTGGACTGCTGGCGGACGAGGGAGCTGAAGTCCACCCGGTCCAGCTCCCCCTCCTGGTTCACCGCCCATGCGAGGAGGGCGTAATCCATCCAGAAGTCGGCAAGCGCTTCGACGAGCCCCGGTTCGGCGGGGAGTTCACCAAAGGGCGCCACCATGCGGGCCGCGTCTTCCACACCGAGGCGGAAGTCGCCGGCGGTGGCAACATGGTTCCCGCTCCCTCCTCCGTCGCAACCGACGAGGAGGAGGAACGAGGGGAGGAGAAGGGCTGTCGACAGCGAGGAACGCCGCATGAATCGTCCTTGGGTGAGAAGAGGTTCAACTCAATGAAAAGGAAGGGGCTCTCAGGCGGCCCGGGCCGGTTCCTGTACCAGACGGCCCAGCGCGCGGATGAGCGTACGAGTGAGGGGCTCCGGACTGAGAGGGCGCAGTGAAAGGGAGAGGGGTACCATCCGACGGATCTCGACCTGGACCTGGCGGTCCCGAAAGGGGCCCTCCATGGCCGTCATGCGCGGATTTGCCGCGGCGTGGAATGTGATCCGTCCCTCCCTGTCCTTCACGAAGATGCGTTCGATGCCCAGCTCCTTCCCCAGGAGTCGGAGGAGGTGGGCGTCCAGGAGGCGCTCCACCTCTTCGGGAAGGGGGCCGTACCGGTCGGCCAGCTCCTCCCGCAGGCGCTCCACATCGGAGCGATCCTCCATTTTCGAAAGTCTCCGGTAAAGATGCAATTTCTGCCCTGAATCTGAAACATACCCCTCAGGGAGGTACGCGGATCCGGGGAGGGAGACTTCAGGCTCGGGAAACTCCTCCCGGGTCCCCGTTCCACGTCTGAGCCGTCGGACGGCATCCTCCAGGAGGCGAAGGTAGGTATCCATCCCCACCGCGTGGGCAAATCCGGACTGATCGGCGCCCAGGAGGTTCCCCGCGCCGCGCAGCTCCAGGTCTCTGAGCGCCACCTGGTATCCGCTCCCCAGCTCCGTGTAGTGCTCCAGGACACGCAGGCGCTGCCGTGCCTCTTCAGTGATCCCCTCGGGGACCACGAGATAGCAGTACGCACGGCGATCGGAGCGCCCCACCCGTCCGCGGATCTGATAGAGCTGCGCCAGCCCGAAGCGATCCGCCCGGTCCACGATGAGGGTGTTGGCGTTGGGGACGTCGAGGCCGTTCTCGATGATGGCGGAGGAGACGAGGATGTCCGACTCCCCTTCGATGAACTCGCGCATCACCTCTTCGAGGCGGGCCGGGCGCATCTGACCGTGGGCCACCCCCACCCGGGCCTCGGGGGCGATCCGGCGTACCCGCTCCGCCACCGTTTCGATGGTCTCCACCCGGTTGTGGAGGAAGTAGACCTGCCCTCCACGGTCCAACTCTCGGGCGATGATCTCGCTCAGGAGGGCGTCGCTCCAGGGGATGGACTGTGTGAGGACGGCGAGTCGGTCCCGCGGAGGGGTGCGGATCAGTGAAAGATTCCGGATCCCGCCGAGGGAGAGCTGAAGTGTCCGCGGGATGGGGGTCGCCGTGAGGGTGAGGACATCCACCGAGGCTCGGAGCTTTCGCAGGCGCTCCTTGTGCTTCACCCCGAAGCGCTGCTCTTCGTCCACGATGAGGAGCCCCAGCTCCCGGAAGCGGATGTCGTCGGAGAGGAGTCGATGGGTTCCCACCACGATGTCCACCTCCCCGCGCTCCAGCGCCAGGACGATCTCCTCCTGTTCCTTCGTCGTGCGGAACCGGGAGAGGGCGGCCACCCGCACCGGGAAGTCCGCCAGCCGCTCCTCGAAGCTCCGCCGGTGCTGCTCCACCAGGATGGTGGTGGGGGCCAGCACCGCAACCTGCTTTCCGTCCTGCACCGCCTTGAAGGCGGCCCGAATGGCCACCTCCGTCTTCCCGAATCCGACGTCCCCGCAGATGAGGCGGTCCATGGGGCGAGCGTTCTCCATGTCCCGCTTCACTTCATGGGTGGCGCGCGCCTGATCCGGGGTGTCCTCGTAGAGGAACGAGGCCTCCATCTCCCGCTGCCACCGGGTGTCGGGGGAGAAGGCGTGCCCCTCCGCCAACTCCCGTTCGGCGTAGAGTTCCACCAGCTCCCGGGTCATCCGTTCGATGGCCTCCTCGGTCTTCCGGCGGAGAGTCTTCCACCGCTTTCCCCCGATCCGGTGGACGGAGGGAGGTTCGGCATCGTCGGTTTCCCCGATCCACCG
>JBJHBD010000099.1:0-11474 GCA_050485305.1 Gemmatimonadota bacterium | reverse complement strand
GCGCCGTGTAGGCGCCGTGAACCGGGTCTCAGGGAGAGGGGGAGGAAGCCGCCATCCCCGCAACTCAAATCCTGTCAATAGGTTGGACCTCGAATCGCATGTCTGGATGGGACAACGTTTTCCACATTCCGCCCGGCAGCGAGGGCAGCGAGGGCAGCGAGGGCAGCGAGGGCAGCGAGGGCAGCGAAGGCAGCGAAGGCAGCGAAGGCAGCGAAAGCAGCGAAAGCAGCGAAGGCAGTGAAAGCAGCGAAGGCAGCGAAGGCAGTGAAGGGGCCCGGCAGGTGCGCTCGTGCCGCCGTACACCTCGCCTCACGGCTGAACTCACCCGATCATGCGGCTTGGCCGTCGGGTTACACCGGCGAGGAGGATGACGGGCGATCTACGGAACCACCGCCACTCCTCGCCGCGATGGGTCGCACCCGCCAGCGTCCATAGGCGACGAATACGGCTATGAGGAAGAGGACTGCGGTGATGACGGACGAACCGATCTCGTCTCGGGAGAGATGCGACACGGTCGCACTCGCGACCATGAAGGCGAGACAGGCAGCCGCGACGGGTGTCAGCCAGGGCATCCGACGGCTCATCGCCGGCAGAAGGACGCCGATCGCACCGGCGATCTCCGCCGTGCCGGTGTCGCGCCCGCTTCACCCCCTTGCCCCTTCCGGAAATTCTCGGTCCATTCCCACTCATACCCATGACCCTCAATCGCACCCTCCCCCCACGCACTCCCGCCATGCCCCGAATCGAGCCTGACCTCCTCACCCGCCCCGCCACACCCACCATCGTACTGACCCTGGTCATCCCGACCTTCATCCTCTCTCTGCCGGCAACCCTGGCGGCCCAGGACCAGGACCCTTTTCCCCCCGACCTCTCCACCTTCTCCATCGTCGCCTGCGACCTGAAGGAGGGGTTCTGGGGGGTGGGGATCCAGTCGAGGGTCGTGGGCGCGGGCTCCATCGTCCCCGCGGCGGCGGCAGGGGTGGGCGCCATCGCCTCCCAGGCGGCGGCCAATGTGGGGTACAAGGCCGAGGGGCTGGCGCTCCTCGAGGATGGGATGACCGCCGAGGAGGTGAAGGCCCACTTCCTGGCCACCGACCCCGGCGAATCCCGGCGCCAGTTCAGCATCATCGACGGGGAGTGCCGGATCGCCACCCACACCGGCGCGCAGACGAGCCCCTGGGCGGGACATCGGGTCGGGGCCACCTACTCGGTGCAGGGGAACATTCTGGCAGGTGAGGAGGTGGTGAACGCCATGGCGGAGGCCTATGAGGCCGCCGAACGCGCAGGATGGCCCTTCGGTGAGCGGATTCTCGCGTCGCTCAAGGCCGGACAGGACGCAGGAGGGGACACCCGCGGACGTCAGGGCGCCGGGCTGCTCATCGTGAGGGAGGGCGCCGGGTATGGCGGGGGCGACGACCGGTACGCCGACCTCAGGGTGGAGGACCACGTGGAACCGATCCTCGAGCTGGAGCGGGTCTACGACATCTGGATGAGCCTCTTCCACCCGGTGGACCATTTTGCACCCCGCGGTCGGAAGGTGGTGGCGGCCCCCAGCGGCCCCCACATCTGCGAACTCCGGCGGATGCTCACCAGACTGGGGCACGACTCCTTTTCCCCCCGCCCGGGAGGGTGCGCTTTCGACGATGAGGCCATCGCGGCGCTCCGTCGCTTTCAGCGGGCTCGCGGACTTCCGGAGACCCCCGTGGTGAACGAGGCCGTGTCCCGGGCCCTGCGCGAGGCGTACCTGGCGGAGGGAGCACCGGAGGGGTGAGAGCCGCAGTCAGTATCCCCGATTTCCCATCCCCCCGTCGAGGGGCATGACGAGCCAGAGGAGGATGTAGACCAGGATTCCGGGGAAGGCCGCCGAGATGATGGAAAGGATGACGTAGGCCACCCGGACCCGGGTGACGGGCCACCCCAGGTAGCGGGCGATTCCGGCGCAGACGCCGGCGATGACCTGATCGGACGAGGATCGTGTGAGATGGGTGCCCATGTGCGCGTGCTCCGGTCAGGCCCGCTCGTCGCGGGAGTGGTCGAAGGGGTGGGCCGAGGGAGGGAGAGCCGAGGGACCTAAGGCGGTGAGGATCCGGATGGCCTCCTCCTCGGACATGAAGGGGTTCTCGTGCCGGGCCCCGATGGCGTCGGTCATCCAGTGGAAGATCTCCGTGTTGTCCACGAGCCCCAGCCCTCGGGCGGGGATCCCGTCACCGTAGACCAGAATGGGGACCACCGCAGCCGTGTGGTTTCTGGTGGCGTAGGCGATGTTCGGTCGATCCAGCTCTTCCCCGGAGAGGATCCCCGAAATCACCGCGTGGATGGAGTTGAGGACACCGCCGTGGGCGGAGGGATGCCCAAATCGGGCCTCCCGGCGGAACACCTGTCCGAGTCGCTCCACCTGGTCCGCGGAGGGGGTGAGTCCCAGGAATTCGCGGCACCCCTCGCGGATTTCTCCTGAGGATGGGTTTCGCCCCATCCGCTCGTTGAAGCGATCCAGGCTCATGCGCTGGCGGTTCAGCGCGAGGAAGGCGTCGGTGGACTCGCGGTACCCGGAGCCGTAGCCGTACAGGACCCCGGCGCCGGTGTCATGATCCATCCCCACCATAAGGAGGGTCCCAGGGTTGGCGTGGACAAAATCCACCACGACGCGGAGGGCCTCGTCGGCGGCCATCCAGTCCCAGATCATGGCCCCCGCGTCGTTTTCATGATTCGCATGGTCGATGCGACCGGCCTCAACCTGGAGGACGAAGCCCTGGTCCTTCCCCCCCAGCACCTCCAGCGCCTTCCCGGTGACCTCGGCCAGGGAGGGAGAGTCCTCCCCCTGGAATCGCCGGTCGATTTCATACGCCAGGTGGTTGGTCCCAGGGGTGAAGGCGCCGAAGAGACGGGACCCGCCGGCCCGCGCCAGCTCCTCCCGGGAGCCCACCACCTCGTACCCCGCGGTCCGTAGCTCGGTCAGGAGGTCACGACCGTCGTCACGTACCGCGGGAGTGAAGGGTCCGACCCCCCCTCCCAGAAGAACATCCGGGAGGAAGTCCAGATACTGGGCCGCGATGGCCTCGTCCTGGTCCCGGTGCTCCGTCTTGGCGATCCAGCAGGCCGGGGTGGCGTGGGTGATGCGGGTCGAGGTGACGAGCCCGGTGGCCTTCCCACGGTCCCGGGCGAGTTCGAGGATGGCGGTGAGGGGAGTCCCGTCGGGGAACTGAGACACCTGCTGGTTCACGATCTTCCTCCCGGTGGACCACGCCGACGAGGCGGCGCTGGAGTCCGTCACCACGCTGGTGAGGGAGTGGACGTACATCCCGCCGGACGCTCCCTCCGCCAGAAGCCGGCTGAAGAGGAGAGGGCGTCCCAGGACCCGCTCCGAGAAGTAGGTGGCGGTGGCCAGATTCTCGTACCCCGTCCCGTCGTAGGCGAAGAAGATGAGATTCCGGGCCTCCCTCCCCTTGAGCGCTGCCACCGGAGAGGTGCCCGCCGCCGCCGAGGTGCGGGGGAGCCCCGCCACTCCGGTGAGTCCGGCCACACCTGCCAGCCCGGTGGTCTTCAGCCAATCTCTTCGTTTCATGGAGTTGTCAGCTTCCTTGGTGGATGGGGTTGCGTTGACGATGGGGTGCCGGGGTGCCATCCTCCCTCCGACCTTCCCCTCCACCGGAGTAGACCCCATGTCGACGGATCGTCGTACCTTTCTCAGACTTTCGGCTCTGGCCGTGGGGGGAGCCGGATTCCGGACCTTGTCCCCCACCGAGGCGATGGGGTTCCCACTCTACCAGGGACTCCCCGACCTTCCCGCAGCGCCGCGCTCCAAACACATCCTCATTCTTGGGGGGACCGGGTTCACCGGTCCTTTCCAGGTAAACTACGCCCTGGCCCGTGGACACCGGGTAACAGTCTTCAACCGCGGTCGCAACAATGAGGTGCTCCCGGAGGGAGTGGAGGAACTCTTCGGAGACCGGAACGCCGGCGAGGTGGAGGCGCTTCGAGGGAGGGAGTGGGATGTGGTCATCGACAACCCCACCACCCTTCCGCACTGGGTTCGCGACGTGGGGGAGGTGCTTCACGAGAGCGCGGGGCAGTACGTCTTCATCTCCACCCTCTCGACCTACGACCTGACCGGGGTCACGAACGTCCACGAGGACACCCCCCTCCTCGGGTACGACGGAGACCCCCTCCAGGTGCGGGCCGACGGCTACTCCGGAGCCCTCTACGGCCCCATGAAGGCGGCTTCGGAGGCGGAGGGGCGCCGGTGGTTCGGGGACCGGACCACCATCATCCGGCCAGGTCTCATCGTCGGACCGAGAGATGGGACCGACCGGTTCACCTACTGGCCGGTGCGCATCGCCCGGGGTGGGGACATCATCGCGCCGGGAGACGGGCTCGACCCGGTCCAGATCATTGACGGACGGGACCTGGCCGAATGGACGATCCGTATGGTGGAGAACGGGACCACCGGAACCTTCAACGCCACCGGACCACGCTCGCGGATGACCATGGCGGAGCAGCTCCATGGAATTCGTGGCGCCCTCCCCGGCGACCTGGAGCTTCGCTTCCACTGGCTCCCGGCGGACTTCCTCGATGGTCAGGGGGTGCGCCGCTGGAGTGAGATGACCACCTGGTTTGGACCTCGGGCTCCCATCGCGGACACCAGTGTGGAGCGGGCGGTGGCCGCGGGCCTCACCTTCCGCCCGCTGGCAGAGACCACGGTGGACACCCTTGCCTGGTTCGGCGAGCAGCCCGCCGAGCGGCGAGGAGAGATGCGGGCCGGGCTGGCGGCGGAGAAGGAGGCGCGGGTGCTGGCGGCCTGGCGGGAGAGTGGCGGGAGCTGACCTTTCCCGGGTCGGTGAGGTTGCGCGGTCCCCATCCTACCGCCGGATCCCCTCCAACCCTCGCAGAACCCGCTCCAGGTACTCCTCGAGTCGGAAGGGCTTCTGGATGAACCGTTCGGGTTCCTGATCGGCCAGGACCCGCACATCCTCGCCCCGAACGTCGCCCGTGACGAAGAGGAAGTGGTGCTCGGCCAGCTCCGGCCGGGTCCGCCGCAACCAGGAGTAGAAGTGGAGCCCATCCTCGTCGGGCATCCGGATGTCGCAGAGGATCAGATCCACGGTTTCGCGGGCAAGGATTTCCCGGGCCTCCGCCGCCGACGCAGCGAGGTGGAGTGACCCCGGTTGGAGGCGTGAGAGGATCTTTTCATGGAGGTGGCGGAGGGGAGCCTCATCTTCCACCACGAGGATGCGGGGGGCGCCATTCAAGGGGGGTGGTGTGCCCTCTTCCACCATTTCCGGCGGGGAGCTTGCCGGCGCTTCGAGGGTGCCCGCGGAGGGAGGGGCGAGGAGGAGGGTGACCCGGAAGATCGCCCCTCCCTGCGCGCGATTCTCTCCTCGGAGGCGGCCACCGAAGTGCTCCACCGCCTGATGCGCGAGGGAGAGCCCCAGCCCGGTCCCCTTTCCCAACGGTTTCGTGGTGTAGAAGGCCTCGAAGACCCTCTCCGGACGATCCATCCCGGGGCCATTGTCCTGGAAGACGATCTCCACCTCCCCCTCAGACTGCTCGAAGCGGACTTCCAGGCGGGGGTTCGGTGCCTCTTGGAGCGCGTCGAGGGCATTGTTCAGCAGGTTCAGGAAGACTCCCTGAAGCATCTGCTCGTCGGCGCGGACCTGAAGATCGGGGACCGGGTGGACGGAGAGCTCCACATCCGCCTGTCGGAAGGCGAACTGACGGAGGGAGAGGACGACCTCGAAACACCGCTTGAGCGAAATGGCCCCGACCTCCACCCCGCTGGGACGTGAGAAATCAAGGAAATTCCGGACGAGGTGGTGTGCCCGCGCTCCTTCCGTGAGGATGGGTTCCAGATATTGACGGTGCAGCGCCTCCCCATCCGGGCCGCCGCATTCCCGCAGTTCGTCGGCGAGGAGCTGGGCGTACCCGAGGACGCCGGCAAGGGGGTTGTTCAGCTCGTGGGCGAGGCCTGCGGTCATCCGCCCCATGGCGCTCAGCTTCTCGGACTGGATAAGCTCCTCCTGGCTCCGTCGGACCCCGGCGCCCATCCGGTGAAACCGCTCCGCCAGGAGCCGGAATTCCGGGTCGGGACCCGGGGTGACCCGGACGGCGAAGTTTCCCTTTTCGATCTCTTCCGTGGCGCGCGCCAACTCCTCGAGAGGAGCCGCGATCCGCCTTCGGATGAGGAGAGCCACCAGAAGGGAGCCGACCAGGATGGCCATACCAAGGGCGCCGATCCCCAGGATGAGGAGCTCGAAGAGGCGATCCTGCCGGGCTTCCAGCGCCTCCAGGCGGGCCCCCCGGAGTCGGAGGTATCCGTCCAGCGAGGTGAGAAGGGTGAGAGAGTGGGTCAGAAGCTCCTCGTGGGCTCGGTTTCCCTCTTCCCCTTCTCCCCGGGCGTGGAGTTCGGTCATCCGCGCCGCCGCCACCTCCATCCGCTGGTGCGACTCCCTGACCTGTTCGAGCTGAACCCGTTCAGTGGGCGACAGGTCGCCCAGGAGAAAGCGGCGAAGAAGGGCCTCCACCTCTTCTCCGGCGTCCTCGAACCCCGCCCGGGCCTCCGGAGTGGGAGCATGGTGAAGCCCGGAGATCCGAACGGTCTGGCGGAGGAGCGCTCGGGTGATGGCGTCGGCATTCCCCTGGTCCGCCACATAGGCCCCCGTAGCTCGACCCAGTTCGCTTCGAGCCTGCATGCTCATGACAAAGAGGGTGGCGGTGCTCATCAGGACCACCGCCGACGCGGTCACCCCCCAGAGGAGAACCTTCTGGCGAAGGGGGAGGGAGGTGTACCTCATGGGAGGTATTCAACCCGACGGAGGACGAAGGTGCGTCGGACCTCTCCCGTGGCGCCGAAGGCGATGGGTCCGGTGACTCCGGGGTGCGGAGGGTGCCCATCCCCCAGGGATTCGAGCCAGCTCCTGACCTCCGATCCGGTACGTGCACCCTGCGCGAGGGCCTCGAAGAGGAGGTCGGCGGCTTCATAGGAGAGGATTTCGCCGGTACTCGGGTCCCGATGGAAGCGGGCGCGGTATCGCTCGGTAAAGGCGCGGAGTTCGGGGGTGCCGAGGGGGTCGAAGAAATCCGAGAACCAGACCCCTTCCCACCACGAAGGGCGGTGGCTGAATTCCCGGGCAGGAGCGAGTGCGTCCCCGCCGAGGATGGGGGTGGAATCCCCTCCTTCCCGGAGTCCTCGGAGAATGGGATCCAGCGGATTCACCCTCCCCAGCCACACGATGAGATCCGGGCCCGCCGCTGCCAGCAGCTCCAGGTGCTCCTCCAGGTCCATTGCTGCAATGTCGGTTTCCACATGGGGAAACTCGACGGCGAGGGGGTAGCGGTTCCGGTCGAGGTTGCGAACGAAGGCCCGCCGAAGCCAGCGCCCGTACTCGTCGTTTACGTAGAAGACGGCGAGCCGTCCCCCGGCGGGGAGGATGGTGCCGAGGATGGAGGCCAGGTAGGCTCCCTGCACCGTGTCCGGGGGGACGAGGCGGAAGCTGTACGGTCCCGCGTCGGAGAAGAGGGGAGAGGTGGAGGTGGGGGCGATCTGCACCACCTCGGCTTCGCGGTAGAGATAGGCCGTGGCCAGGCTGGCGGCGCTGTTCGAGTGTCCGACGACGCCGATGAGACCCGGGGTCTCCACCAGCCCTGCCGCGATTTCGAGGGCGGGACCGGTGCGACTGCTCCCCTCGGCGATGATGATGGTGTCCACCGTGGGAGTTCCGGCTCGCAGCCGCTCTTCCGCCGCAAACCTGAACCCGTCGGTGAAGGAGCCGGAGACCACTGCTCCGATGACCGGCGGTGGAGCCGGAGAGGGGCCTTCGCAGCCGACGGCTCCAAGGAAGAGGGCCAGAAGGGGGGCTGCGAACGCGCGTCGGAAGGTGACCATCCCTGAAATCGTAAGGGAGTGACGGCTCGTTCGCTACGCCCTGAACCTTGCCCGGGCATCCATCGTAGGGGAGGTTGTCCCGAGTCCCCCTCACCCGGAACACGGAGCAACACCCGATGCACGCTCTGCAACGGCATTCCCCCTCGCCACTCCTCGCTCTCACTCTCCTCCTTGCCTTCTTCCTCCCGGCCCTCCCTGCGGAGGGCCAGGACACCCGCCTCGTTCGGGAGCCGGCCGTCAGCGCCGAACACATCGCCTTCACCTACGGGAGCGACCTCTGGATCGTCTCCCGGAGTGGAGGTGAGGCCCGTCGCCTCACCTCCACTCCGGCGGTGGTCTCGGGGCCCCACTTCTCTCCTGACGGGCGACGCATCGCCTTCACCTCCGCTGAGAGCGGCGTGCCACACGTCCACGTCATCGATGTGGACGGGGGTGATCCCGTTCGCCTCACCTGGTACCCCAGCCCTTCACAGGCTCGTGGGTGGACTCCCGACGGCACCCGGATCATCTACGCCACGGGCCGGGAGTCGGCTCCTACCGGATACACCCGGCTCTGGAGCGTTCCTGTGGACGGGGGCCCCTCCACCCTCCTTCCGGCTCCCTTCGGCTTCCGGGGAGACGTGACTCCCGACGGGCGCCGGCTCGTGGTGGAGCAGAGCTCCCGATGGGATCCGGAGTGGCGTGGGTATCGGGGCGGCCAGAACCAACCCCTGGTGGTGCTGGATCTGGAAACGCTGGACGAGATCCTCATCCCTTCCGAGTGGTACTATGACTCCCACCCGGTGTGGTTGAACGGGAAGGTGTACTTCCTCTCGGACCGGGACTGGGCTGCCAACATCTGGTCGTACGATCCGGCAAGCGGTGAGCTGGAGCAGCTCACCTCCGAGACCGATGTGGACATCAAGTACCTCTCCGCCGGTGCGGGTACGCTGGTGTACGAGCACGACGGATGGATCCACACCCTGGATCCCGCCTCCGGCGCCGTGGAGCGCATCTCCATCGAGGTACGGGGAGACTTCCCCTGGGCGCGCCCCCGGTGGGTGGACATGGGAACCGCCGTCCGGAGCGCCGGGCTCTCGGCCACCGGTCGTCGGGCCGTCTTCGAGTCCCGGGGCGAGATCTTCACCATCCCTTCCGAACATGGGAGCGCTCGGAACCTGAGCCGGAGCGATGGGGCCGCCGACCGGGCTCCGGTCTGGTCACCGGTGGGCGATTCGGTGGCCTGGTTCTCCGACGACGGGAACGGGTACCGCCTTCACATCGCACATCAGGACGGACTGAACCCGCCCCGTTCCCTCGCCATCGGTGAGTCGCGGATGGCATGGGACCCCACCTGGTCTCCAGACGGGAGCCGCATCGCCTTCATGGACGAGCGGGCCCGGGTGCAGGTGGTGGAGGTGGCCACGGGGCGGGTCGTCACCGCCGATCTGGGAGCCGACGCCAATGATCGCACCTCCATGCGCCCCCAGTGGTCGCCGGACTCCCGCTGGCTCGTGTACTCGAACCGCTTCCCCAACCAGTTCCGGCGTATCGTGGTCTGGTCGGTGGAGACGGGCGAGACCCATATCCTCACCGATGCCATGGCCGACGCCTTCTCCCCCACCTGGGATCGGGACGGGCGTCATCTCTGGTTCCTGGCCAGCACCGACCTGGGAACCGCCTCCGGGTGGGCCAACACCAGCTCCATCACGGCGAACCCCACCTACGGGGGGTACGTGATGATCCTCCGGAGCGACGACCCCACCCCCTTCCCGCCGCGGAGCGACGAAGAGGAAGCCGGGAGGGAGCGGAATGCCGGAGGTGGGGGGAGCGGGAACGCCGATCCGCCCGAGGTACGCATCGATCTGGACGGGATCGAGCGGCGGATTCTCCCTCTCCCCATCCCGGTACGGCGGTATGTCGAAGCGGTAGCGGGGCCGCGGGGGAGCGTGTTTCTCCGGGAGTTCCAGGTGGGAACACCCGGGACCACCGTCCACAAATTTACGCTGGAGTCCCGAGAGGCGCAGAGCTTCGCCCAGGGAGTGGGGCAGATGGCCATCTCTCCCGATGGAAGCCGGGTTCTTCTGCAAGCGGGCGGACAGTGGCGCATCGTGGACACGGCGCGCCCCCCGGACTCCACCTCGGGGCGGCTCACGCTGGATCTCCGGATCCACATCGAACCCATGACCGAGTGGCGCCAGATCTTCGAGGAGGTATGGCGCCGTACGCCCGACTTCTTCTACGACCCCGACGTACACGGCGCCGACTGGGATGCGGTGTACCGCCGCTACGAACCGCTGGTGGAGTGGGTGCGTCACCGGAACGACCTGAACTACGTCATCGGGCAGGTGGGGTCGGAGATGTCGGTGGGGCACTCCTACTTCGGCGGGGGTGACTTCCCCACCGTTTCCTCCACCCCCGTGGGGGTGCTGGGAGCCGACCTGGAGGCCGCCGACGGGCGGTGGCGCATTGCCCGGATCTTCACCACCGAGCAGTGGAACCCCGGGCTCGCCGCCCCCCTGGATCAGCCGGGGATGCAGGTGAGGGAAGGGGACTACCTCCTGGCCATCGAGGGGGTGGAGGTCACCGCCGACGAGGACCCCTACCGCCTCCTGGAGGGGATGGTGGGGCGACAGCTCCGGATCCATGTCTCCCGCACCCCCTCCATGGCCGACGCCTGGACCGAGGTGGTGGTCCCTCTGGGGAACGAAGTTCAGCTCCGGCAGCGCGCCTGGGTGGAGGACAACCGCCGCCGGGTGGATGAGCTCTCGGGCGGGCGCCTCGCCTACGTATGGGTCCCCAACACCGGAAACCCGGGGCTCGTCTCCTTCGATCGGTACTACTTCTCCCAGCAGGATCGATCGGCCGCCGTCATCGACGAGCGGTTCAACGGGGGGGGACTTCTGGACGACTACATGGTGGACCTCATGAACCGGAGCCTCCGGGCCGGGATCACCAACGAGGCGGTGAACGGGCGCCCCACACCGCTCCCGGCGGGGGTGCTGGGCCCCAAGGTCCTCCTCATCAACCAGTACGCCGGCTCCGGGGGGGACTACTTCCCCTGGGTCTTCCGTCATCTGGAGATCGGCCCCCTCATCGGGATGCGCACCTGGGGCGGGCTGGTCCGCTCCTGTGGCCACTACCCGCTGGTGGACGGCGGAGGCTCCAACGTCCCCTGCAACGCCATCTTCGAGCCCGGGGTGGATTGGATCGCGGAGAACTACGGGATCCCCGCCGACATCCAGGTTCGGATGACCGCTCGCGCCCTCGCCGAGGGGCGCGATCCCCAGTTGGAGCGGGGGGTCGAGGAGGCGCTACGCCTCCTGGAGATTCACGGGGAGGTCGAGGTGGAGCAGCCTCCCTTCCCGCGCCCGGCGCGACGCCCCGGGGACGGGCGGTAGGGCGTGTAGCTCGAAGAGGAGTGAGAAGGGGGGCGCCCCATCGCGGGTGCCCCCCTTCCGCTACTTCCGGTAGGGCTCCTCGGTCCGGGCCCGCCGGAGGGCCCGCCCCCACCAGTCGAGGCGGTCCAGGAGGGCTCCGGCAGCATCGTTGGGGATCTCGTCGTCCAGGAGCCGCCCCTCCTCGTCGAACTTCTTCGCCGCGAAGGCGAAGCTCA
>JBJHBD010000098.1:0-11877 GCA_050485305.1 Gemmatimonadota bacterium | reverse complement strand
GGGGCGCCACCCGGTGGTGGAGACCATGATGCCCCGGGAGGAGTTCATTCCCAACGACCTCCGTCTCGATGACGGGGGGTACATGGTGATTCTCACCGGCCCCAACATGGCGGGGAAGAGCACCATCCTCCGGCAGGTGGGGCTCATTCAGCTTCTGGCCCAGATGGGGGCCTTCGTCCCCGCGGACCGGGCTCGCCTCCCCCTCTGCGACCGGATCTTCACCCGGGTGGGGGCCTCCGACAACCTGGCCCGGGGGCAGTCCACCTTCATGGTGGAAATGAACGAGACGGCGGCCATTCTCCACGGCGCCACCCACCGGAGCCTGGTGCTCCTGGATGAGATCGGGCGGGGGACCTCCACCTACGACGGGGTCTCCATCGCCTGGGCCGTCACCGAACACCTCCATGAGCGGGTGGGGGCCAAGACCATCTTCGCCACCCACTACCATGAACTCACTCAGCTCGGGGATCTTCTCCCCGGCGTGAAGAATATGAACGTGGTGGTGCGCGAGTCCGGGGAAGACATCGTCTTTCTCCGGAGGCTGGAAGAGGGAGGGGCCGATCGCTCCTACGGGATCCAGGTGGCCCGGCTGGCCGGGCTCCCGGCTCCCGTACTGGCCCGGGCGCGGGAGCTCCTGGCCGAGCTGGAGGGGACCCACAGCGGGGGAGGGGAGGGGCTGGGCCGCCACGGCGCCCACCGCCCCGCTGCCGCCCCGCCCCCGGACCAGCTCTCCCTCTTCGCCGGGGAAGACCCCCTGGTGAAGCGGCTCCGCACCCTTGATCTGGAGGGGCTCACCCCCCTCGAAGCCTTGAACCTTCTGGACGGCCTGCGCCGCGAGGCCCGATCCCGGGCCGGGGAGTCGGACGACAGCGAATGAAGACCCATCCTCCCGGAATGAAGGGGGCGGCCCTCGCCCTCCTGACCCTCTTCGCCCTCGCGGCCTGCGGTGGGCGTGATACCCTCCAGCAGCCGGCCCCCCTCTACGGGGAGGCGCCCATCGAGTACCCCATCGAGCTCTGGGACGAGGGGGCCGAGGGGGTGACGCTCCTCCGGGTCCTGGTGAACGATGTGGGCGAGGTGGAGGAGGTGGAGGTGGCCGAGTCGTCCGGGCACGCCGGCTTGGACACGGTGGCGGTGGAGGGAGCGCGGGCGCTTCGCTTCGAGCCTGGACGAAAGGGGGGGAAACGGGTGAAGATGTGGGCCTCTCTCCCGGTGCACTTCGTCCGGGACCCCAGCCGCCCCCCCGTCCGGGAGCCGGATCAATGATCGAACGGAATCGCCGACCCTATGACGATGTGATGGACATGGTGGGGTGGACCCCCCTCATTCGCCTGAAGCGCATCGGGGCCGGGGTTCGCACCCCCCTCTACGGGAAGGCCGAGTTCATGAACCCGGGGGGGTCGGTGAAGGACCGGATCGGCCGGGCCATCATCGAGGCCGCCGAGGCTTCCGGGGCGCTAAAGCCCGGGGGGATCATCGTGGAGGCCACCTCGGGGAACACCGGGCTGGCGCTGGCCATGGCGGCTACCGCCAAGGGGTACCGGTGCATCTTCACCATGCCCGACAAGATGAGTCAGGAGAAGGTGAAGCTCCTGCGCGCCTTCGGGGCCGAGGTCATCATCACCCCCACGGCGGTGCCGCCGGATCACCCGGAGCACTACCTCCAGAAGGCGAAGGCCATCGTGGCGAAGACCCCGGGGGCCGTCTTTGCCGACCAGTTCTACAACCCGGCAAACCCCGAGGCCCACTACCGCACCACCGGCCCCGAACTCTGGGAGCAGACCGAGGGGCGCATCACCCACTTCGTGGCGGGGGCCGGCACCGGGGGGACCATCTCCGGGACCTCCCGCTACCTGAAGGAGCAGAACCCGGGGGTGCGGGTCGTCGGAGTGGATCCGGTGGGGTCGGTCATCGCCCCCTTCTTCCGTACCGGCACCCTCCCGGAGGGGGAGCCCTACAAGGTGGAGGGGTTGGGGAACGACAAGATCCCCGGAACGCTGGAGCTGAAGCTGGTGGATGAGTACCGCACCGTCACCGACGGCGAGGCCTTCGCCATGGCGCGGCGCCTCACCCGGGAAGAGGGGCTCTTCGTGGGGGGGTCCACCGGACTCATCGTCCATACCGCGCTGGAGGTGGCCCGGGAGGTGGACGATCCCGAGGCCTGAGTGGTGGCGGTCCTCTGCGACTGGGGCGAGCACTACCTCACCAAGCTCTACGACGAGGAGTGGATGCGCTCCAACGGCTTCCTGCCGCAGGTGCGTCGCACGGTGGAGGATGTGCTCCGGACCAAGGATGCCCCCGAGGCGCCGCTCCGTTCGGTGGCGCCCTCCACCCCCGTGCGGATGGCCCTTTCCACCCTCACCTCCCATGACATCTCCCAGCTCCCCGTCATGCTGGACGGGGAGTGTGTGGGGTCGGTGGTGGAGGGCGACGTCATGGGGGCGGTACTGGAAGATCCGGCGCTCCTGGACGCCACGGTTGAAGAGCTGATGGGCGCCCCCTTCCCGGTGGTGGACATGGGGCTCCCCGCCGACCAGCTCACCCAGTTCCTCACCCGCTCCAACGCCGCCGTCCTGGTTCGGCGGGAGGGGAAGGTGGCGGGGATCGTCACCCGGTACGACCTGATTCGCACCCTCACGGGGGCGGCGTGAAGGTCGCCGTCCTCATGGGAGGGACCTCCGGCGAGCGGGAGGTCTCTCTCGCTTCGGGGGCCCAGGTGGTGCGAGCCCTCCGGGAGCGCGGGCACCACGTGGTGGCGGTGGACACCGCCGAGGGGGTGCTCTCGCCGGCTCGGGAGGCGGAGCTCCTCGCCTCCGGGGTACGGGCGGCACCCTCGCCGGAGAGCGCCGATCTGCTCCGCACCGGAGACGTCACGGCCCTCACCCGGGCGCCGGAGCTGGCCGAGGTGGAGCTCATCCTCCCCATTCTCCACGGGGGAACCGGGGAGGACGGCACCCTCCAGGCTCTCCTCGACCTCTCGGGGATCCCCTACGCCGGGAGTGGGCGACTGGGGTGCACCCTGGCCATGGACAAGGAGGTGTCGAAGCGGCTGCTCCGGCAGGCCGGCATTCCCACCCCCGACTGGCTGGTGTCACCCGTGTCGCTGGACCGCGTGCAGGCCGAGCTGGGGCTCCCCGTCATCGTGAAGCCCCCCTCGGGGGGCTCCACCCTGGGGCTCACCCTGGCCCACGACCGGGACGAGCTGGAGGGGGCGGTGGCCGAGGCGCGGCGCTACGAAGACCGGATCCTCTACGAGCGGTACGTGAAGGGGCGGGAGCTTACCGTGGGGATCCTGGGTGACCAGGCGCTCCCGGTGGGCGAGATCATCCCAACCCGCGAACTCTTCGACTACGAGTGCAAGTACCAGCCCGGGCTCGCTGAGGAGATCTTCCCGGCCGACCTCCCGGAGGCCACCGCCCAACACCTCCAGGAGCTGGCCCTCCAGGTCCACCGCACCCTCTTCCTCCGGGATTTTTCCCGGGTGGATTTCATCCTGGACGCCGACGGCGAGGCCTGGTGCCTGGAGGCCAACGCCCTCCCGGGGATGACGGCCAACTCGCTGCTGCCAAAGGGCGCCCGGGCGGGAGGGATCCCCTTCCCGGAGCTCTGCGAGCGCATCGCCGAGCTGGCGCTGGCCCGGAACCGCCCGGGGAGGTAGAGGCGAAACAAGACCCATCCTCCTATGTTGGGAGGAACCCCCACAAGGGGTCCGGGTTCAACGGGGCAGGACCCCGCCGTCCCGACGGCCCCAGCACTTCCCGCCGCCCGAGCACCATGTCGTACGGAGCCACGCGATTCGCCTTCGGTTACCGCCCAACCCCCTGGGTGGTGAAGCTCCTCGTGGCCAACACCGCCGTCTTCCTCCTGACGTACGCGGTGGGACCGGCCTTCTTCTGGGAGTGGTTCGGATTCTCCCCCTCCAATCTGGTGACCCGGCCGTGGGGGGTGGTGACCTACATGTTCCTGCATGGGGACGCGTGGCACCTCCTCATCAACATGCTCATCCTCTTCTTCTTCGGGCCTCCGCTGGAGTCTCGCTGGGGGGGGACGGAGTTCCTGAAGTTCTACTTCCTCTGCGGGTTGGGAGGGGTGGCGCTCTCCTTCCTCTTCGCCGGGGGGAGCTCCATCATCGGGGCCTCGGCGGCCATGTACGGCCTCATGATGGCCTTCGCCTGGTACTGGCCCAACTCCCCCATCTACATCTGGGGGATCTTCCCCATCAAGGCGAAGTGGCTGGTGGGGTTCATGTTCGCCCTCACCTTCCTGAGCGCCTTCGGAGGCGCGGGGGGCGGCGTGGCCCACTTCGCCCACCTGGGCGGGCTGGTGGCGGCGCTGGTGTATCTGAGGTTCGGCGAGCGGATTTCGAACCCCTTTTCCATGGGGGGCGGGGGCGGCCCCTCCCGTTCGGAGCGGTTCGCCATCGTGCCGCGGCGTCCCCGGGAGTCGGAGGAGGGGGAGAAGAAGGTCCGGACGCCTTCCCGCGGGTCCAGGGCCCGGCGGGAAGAGGAGTCCCTCCTGGACGAGGTGGATCGAATCCTCGACAAGATCTCCGCCGGCGGCATGGCCTCCCTCACCGAGGACGAGCGGAAGACGCTGGACGAGGTGTCGCGGAGGCGGCGGTCGAACTGAGGGGGGGGCCGAGCGACCCCCAGGACTCCCGAAGGCAAACCCACCAATCTGGCGCACTGCTGTCCATTCACGCCGTGAATGATTATCATTCATGGCATGAATAATCCTGTTCTTCCCCGCCTTCTCTCCGCCACGGTAAGCCGGGTCGCGCGCACCATGCCAGTGGTGGTGGTGACGGGTGCCCGGCAAACGGGGAAGAGCACCCTCGTCTCCCACCTGCTTCCGGGCGACCGGACGTACCTCACCCTGGATGACCTGGAGGTGCGTACTCTCGCCGAGCGCGCCCCCGACGAACTGGTGGCCCGGCCCGGCCCGCTGATTCTCGACGAGGTGCAGCGGGTACCTGACCTGCTCATGGCGGTGAAGCGAGAGGTGGACCGGGATCGGACGCCGGGGCGGTTCCTCCTCACCGGGTCGGCCAACCTACTGGTCATGAAGGGGGTTTCCGAGTCGCTGGCCGGTCGCGCCGGGTACCTGAACCTCTGGCCCATGACCCGGCGGGAGCGCAGGGGAGAGGGGCGAGCGGGGGTCTGGCCTGAGCTCTTCCACCATCCTCCCGAGGCGTGGCCGGAGCGGTTGACCGAGATGGGGGGCGAGCCGGTACCCTGGGCCGACGTGGCCCTGGAGGGGGGGTATCCCGTTCCCGCGGTGGAGTTCGAGGACCCCACGGATCGGGCCATCTGGTGGGACGGGTACATCCGGAGTTACCTGGAGCGCGATCTCCAGGACCTATCGGCCATCGCAAACCTGGTGGACTTCCGCCGCCTCATGCAGGCGGCCTGCCACCGGTTGGGGCAGCTCGTGAACCAGACCGAGCTGGGGCGCGACCTCCAGCTTCCCCAGCCCACCGTTCGCCGCTGGCTCAACCTGCTGGAAACCTCGTACCAGGCGGTGCCTCTCCCCGCCTTCGCCGTGAACCGGACGAAGCGGCTCATCAAGACGCCGAAGCTCTACTGGTCCGACACCGGCCTCGCGCTCCGACTTTCCGGTCTCACCGAGCCCACCGGGGCGCATCTGGAGAACCTGGTCCTGTCAGATCTCCTGGCATGGAGAGACGCCACCGTCCCGGATCGACCGGACCTGTTCTACTGGCGAACCGCCGGCGGGGAGGAGGTGGACTTCGTCGTGGAGTTCGGCGGCAAACTCCTGGCCGTGGAGGTGAAAGGCTCGCAGCGCCCCCGTGCGTCCGACGCCCGACATCTCCGGAGCTTCCGGGACGAGTACGGAGATGCGGTGCACGGGGCGCTCCTCCTTCATGACGGGGAGGCTACGGAGTGGCTCGGGCCGAAGATCCTTGC
This sequence comes from Gemmatimonadota bacterium, assembly GCA_050485305.1. Taxonomy (GTDB): domain Bacteria; phylum Gemmatimonadota; class Gemmatimonadetes; order Longimicrobiales; family Gaopeijiaceae; genus JBJHBD01. The sequence goes on along the minus strand of JBJHBD010000098.1, from coordinate 5,950 downwards.
CGTGCCCTGGTGGCGGGTGGTGTAACCCCCCCTACCTCACCCGTTCAAACCTGAGCCCCCGGATCCTCTGCTGGTTCGCGGTGAACCCCGTCACCTCCCCGGCCTCATCCCTCAGGAAGTGGACCTCTCCGAAGGTGGGTGCGAGGAACCGGTCCGGGGCGCCGGCGGGGCGGAAGGGGCGGTCTCCGGTCCGGAAGTGGGAAGCCACCAGCATCCCATCTCTGACCTCCAGCCGGTACCCGGTGAGAAGCTCGGCGCTCCAGTACTCGCCCGCGTACCCCTCCAGCTCCGCGGTATCGGGGGTCCAGGGGATGGGATTCTCGCCCTCCTCCGCGCCCGCGCCTCCGGCGTTCCCGGACACCGCCACCGCGCGGGGCGCCAGCCGGTCCACCAGGTAGAGCTCCACGATCCGATCGGCGAGCTGCGACGGGTTCATGTCGGCGGTGTTGGCCAGCACCACCACGGCGAAGCGCTCGGCGGGGAAGCGGTGCAGCACGGTGCGGTACCCGGCCCATGAGCCGGTGTGGCTCCACCGCTCCACCCCCCGGAAGGCCGTGAGACTCTGCCCCCAGGCGTAAGGGATGGTGTCGCCCGAGGTGAGGACCCCGCGCTCGTGCATCCGCCGGAAGACCTTCGGCGACCCCACCGCCAGGGGCTCCCCATGGTGCGCCGCCTCGAATACGGCGATCCAGCGGGCCAGATCTTCCACCGTGGTGTGAAGGGAGCTGGAGCCCAGCGCCGTGAGGGAGTTCACCACGTTGCGCCACGCGCCGTCAGGCCCCGGGCGATACGAGTCGGCCCGCTGGGGCACCACCTCGGCGTGATCGTCGTGGAAGTGGGTACGGTGCATTCCCAGGGGACCGAAGATCCGCTCTTCGGTGAAGGCCCGGAAGCTCTGCCCGCTCACCCGCTCCACCACCGCGGCCATGAGGTTGTACCCGGTGTTGGAGTAGGCGTACTCGGACCCCGGGGGGAAGTTGAGCTCCCGCTGGTGCCCCGCCATCCGGAGGATCTGCTCGAAGGACATGACGTCCTGGTAATCCCATCCTCCCATGGACAGCGTCCCGGGCCAGTCCCGGACTCCGGCGGTGTGATGCACGAGCTGCCGGAGCGTCACCTCATGGCCGAAGTCGGGGAGCTCGGGGAGGTAGCGGTGCACGGGGGCATCCAGCGCCACCAGCCCGTCGGCCTCGGCCAGCGCCAGGGCAAAGGCGCCGAACTGCTTGGACACCGACGCCACATCGAAGACGGAGGATGGGCGAATGGGCACCCCCTGCTCCAGGTTCGCCATCCCGTATCCCCGGAGCAGCACCGGCACCCCGTCCTGCATCACCAGCACTGCCGCACCGGGCGAGTCGGGGCGGTGCCATCGCTGGAAGAGGGCGTCCACCTGGGCGGCGAGGGTGTCGGGGGCCGATGAACCGGCCGCCGGGAGGTCCATGCCCGGCGATGCCGAGACGGCAGCCGGGACGGCCGCGGCGCTGGCGGTGGGGAAGGCCAGGGCGGCAAGAAGAGCCAGAGCCGGGAGGCGTGCGGGGTTCCGAAGCATGGTGGTTCAGGGCTGGGGGATGGGTTGCCGGGGAATCTATGCGGCTCCGTCCGGATTGACAGCGTGGATGGCTCCTGACCCGCCGAAAGCCCAACCGTCCACCAGACGGAAGGAGAGCTGTTCAGGTCTCCCTGATCTCTGCATGTTGTGATGTGCATAGCTATGCAGATCGGTGAACCCTCCTTCCTGGAATCCCCATGAGAACCACCCTGGACCTGGACCGCGAGCTCCTGGAGAAGACCCGGGAGGCGCTGGGAGCCGGGACCTTCACAGAGACCATCGAGCGAGCGCTCCGGCTCACACTGGAGCAGACCCGGGCGAGCCAGGGGTGGGCCATGCTGGCGGGAAGCGACCTCTCGTGGGAGTCTCCGGAGGCGGTAAAGGCATACCGGAGGGAGTGGGGTGGCCGTTCTTCTTGACACCTCCGCCGTGGTGCTCCTCATGCGCCGAAGTCCCCCGCCGGAGACCTCTGGGCTGCGGGAGGCAGCGCTTCAGGCTGCCGAGAGTGGGCGGGCTCTCCTGAGCCAGGTCCCTGCGGCCACCGCCGTGTTCCTGGGCTTACCTCTGCTCACCTGGGACAGCGACTTCGCTCGGGCGAAGTCCGAAGCCGCCGCCGATGCCCGGGAACACGATCAGAACGATCCAGGGAGGTCCGCGCTGGACCGGCTTCTGCTCCACCCGGCCTCTCGGGGGCACGGATAGCCGAACTCCCTGATCAACGACGGCGTTGATTCGCTCAGGGTCCCGGTCAGGCGACCCGCGGACTTTCGCCGGCTTCCAGCCCCTCCAGCAGCGTGAAGAGTCCCTTCGCTTCCCAGGATTGGTTCCGGCGCTGCTCCGTCAGGGGCAACAGTACCCCGGCCCCCTCAAGGGTCTCCAGCCCCTGGTAAATGCGAGGCTTGGCACGACCTGTGGCAGCGGCGGCAACCGGTGCGGTGATGATCGGATGAGCCGGGAGAACATCAAGAATCGCCCATGCGGCGGCATCCGAACGGGGTGGGGAGGGGAGAGTGGACAACGCGGCTCTCCAGTCTTCCATCAGCTCGGCGACGGCCTGAAGGTACTCGGAGGCGAGGTTCGCCGCCGTCACGGTTGAGGCGGCGAAGTACTCGATCCACCGGTGGATCCCATCTTCCCGGAAAGCCGTCAACCCTGCGATGTAGCGATCCTTGTTGCCGGCCAGAACCACACTGATGGGGGGGACGTATTCCGGGGCGATACCCCGCCGGTTCAGGATTACATGGATCAGGGCACGACCGGTTCGTCCATTCCCGTCGAGGAAGGGGTGGATCGTTTCAAACTGCGCATGGACGAGCGCCGCCTGTACCAGCGGCGGGAGCCGGTCGTCGTCCATGGCGTCGAGGAGGTCATCCAGAAGCGGAGGCACATGCTCGGGAGGAGGAGGTACGAAGTCGGCTCCGCACGGGTTGTAGTTGTTTCCGCCGATCCAGTTCTGCTCCTCGCGTATCCGTCCGGCGACCTCCTTGTTGGTAGCTCGTTCCATCAGACGAGCGTGAATCGCCTGAAGCTCCGGACGGCCAAAGCGAGCTGCCTGGGCAGCCTCGTCGATGGCAAGCTGCATGGCGTCGATGTTGGCCAGGATGTCTTCCGTTGTGGCTCCAGCCCTGCGGCCGGACTCAAGTCTCGCCTCGGCAAGCGCCAGTTGCCTCGCGCCTACCTGCATTCCCTCCACCTTTGAGGACGCGATGGATTCTGTGCGGAGGAGCAGACGGGCGAGCGGGGCGAGGGCAGGGCGAGCGCCGGCGTTGAGCGTCTGGACCGCAGCTTCCGCTTCGGAAACGAGTCCGGCGAGCTCGCCGTCCAGGCTGAGAGTCAGCTCGGCCAGGAAGTCCGGTATGTATGCCTCATAGCGGCAGGCACGACGGTGCCTCCGCGGAGCGTGGCTCCGTGGGTCGTGGTGCCAGGTCAACTCGATTTTCCGACCACCCATATCCTCATCCTGGCTTGGGAAGTGTAACCAGAAATCGACGTTAGTTACACTTACGCTGTATCCGTAACCACGCGGGGTAGGAAGTTACGCATGAGACATCTGGAGGAAAAGGGGAAATTTGCGATCCCATGCCGATGGCCTACCGCGGGAGGGGGGCCCCCTCCTCGCCATTCCCGACTCCATCGCTTACCGTGGGACCCGTCTTCCCACGAGAACCGAGCCGGAGTCTCCCATGCCCCGCCTTCCCCTTCGCGCGTCCCTCTTCCTCTTCGCGGCCCTGGCCTTCGCCCCTCTGGGCGCCGGCGCCCAGGTAGCGGACCTCTCCACCTACGGGCTCCCCGATCCCAACGGGGTCCGGAATGTGGAGGTGGTGCCCATCGCCGACACCGCCGAGGCCCGGCGGCTGGCCGAGGGGCTCCCCCTCCTTCCGGGGCGCCTCATCCGGATGACGGTGTCGGAAGGGTCCTGGATGTCGGTGGATGTGAGCCCCGACGGGCGGACGGTGCTCTTCGACCTCCTGGGGTCCATCTGGACGGTCCCCATGGAGGGGGGTGAGGCCACGCAGCTCACCCGGGGGATGGCCTTCGACGCCCAGCCCCGCTTCTCGCCGGACGGCTCCCGCATCGTCTTCGTGTCGGACCGGAGCGGGGGAGACAACCTCTGGGTCATCTCCACCGACCTCTCCGACACCACCCGCGTCACCCGGGGGGAGTTCAACGCCTACCAGTCGCCCACCTGGTCGCCCGACGGGCGCTACATCGTGGCCACCCGGCAGGGCGGGGGGCCGGGGCAGGGGAAGCTCTGGATGTACCACATCGATGGGGGAAGCGGGGTGGCCCTCATCTCCGAACCCGCCAACCTCCGCACCACGGGCGCGGCCTTCTCCCCCGACGGGGAGCGGATCTGGTACGCCCAGCGCCAGGGGAGCTGGCAGTACAACTCGGCGCTCCGGGACTACCAGCTCGCCACCTACGACATGGAGACGGGACAGACCCGCACCGAGTCCAACCGGTATGGCGGCGGCTTCCGCCCGGTGCTCTCTCCCGACGGTCGTTGGCTCGTCTACGGCACCCGGCACATCGCTCACACAGGGCTCATGATCCGCGATCTGGAGACCGGCGAAGAGCGGTGGCTCGCCTTTCCGGTGCAGCGCGACGACATGGAGTCCCGGGCGTCCCGCGACGCGTATCCCGGAATGGCCTTCACCCCCGATTCCCGGGAGGTGGTGGCCACCTATGGAGGGAAGATCTGGCGGATCCCGGTGGATGGGAGTGATCCCATCGAAGTCCCCTTCACGGCCCGGGTGGAGCTCCCGGTGGGGCCCGAGGTGGACTTCTCGTACCCCATAGAGGACGCCCCCACCTTCACGGTGAAGCAGATCCGCGACGCCGTTCCCTCGCCGGATGGGCGAAGCCTTACCTTCACCGCCCTCGGGCGCCTCTACGTCCAGTCCATCCCCGACGGGACCCCTCGCCGCATCGCCGAGCTTCCGGGGAACCAGCACGCCCCCGTCTGGTCTCCGGATGGAAGCTGGATCGCCTTCGTGAGCTGGGACTTCGACGAGGGGGGCCACATCTGGCGAGTGCGAGCCGCGGGCGGGACCCCGGAGCGCCTCACCCGGGAGGCCGGGTTCTACCAGCAGCCCGCCTGGTCCCCCGACGGGGCCCGCATCGTAGCCATCCGCGGGCCAGCCCGCGCCTACCGGGATGCCATCACCCAGGGCGCACCTGGCGGGGCTGAAGAGCTCATCTGGATCCCCGCCGCCGGGGGTGAGGCCACCCACATCATCCGCGTGCAGGGCTTCTCCGCCCCCCACTTCTCCCGGAACCCCGATCGGATTTGGGCCTACGGGGGCGGGCAGGGGCTCATCTCGTTCCGGTGGGATGGGACCGATCGCCGCACCCACATCCGCGTCACCGGCCCGGCGGCGCTGGGGGGAACCGGGAGCCCGCCCGCCTCGCAGGTGTTCGTGTCGCCCAACGAGGAAGAGGTCCTCTCGGTGCATGGGATGGACCTCTACGTGGTGCACCTTCCCCGCACCGGGGGGGATGGGCCCACGGTGAGCGTCGCGAACCCGGACAACGCCGCCTTCCCGGTGCGGAAGCTCACCGACATCGGCGGGCAGTTCGCCTCCTGGAGCGCCGACGGGAACCGGGTCCACTGGTCCATCGGGAACGCCCACGTGGTCTACGACCTGACGGAGGCCCGCGCTCCCCGGGACGAGGAAGAGGACGACTACGCCCCCAACGAGTTCCGGGTGGAGGTGAGCGCCGATCGCGACACCCCCCGCGGGACCGTCCTCCTCTCCGGTGCCCGCATCATCACCATGAATGGCGATGAGGTGCTGGAGTCCGGCGACCTGCTGGTGCAGGACAACCGCATCGCCGAGGTGGGCCCCCGCGGGAGCCTCACCGTTCCCGAAGGCACGCAGACGGTGGACGTATCGGGGC
>JBJHBD010000097.1:0-12063 GCA_050485305.1 Gemmatimonadota bacterium | reverse complement strand
CCCTCACCCTCCTGGCCGTGGGCGTCCTCTTCGCCCCCACCGCCCCGCTCTACGGCCAGGATCCCGGCACTCCCGGCCCGATCCCTCCCGCCCTCCAGGAAAGGATCGTCACCTTCCTGAACGACCCGTCGGTTCCCCGGGTGAGCGGGCCGACCCGCATTCCGGCAGGGACCCGGATGGAGGGCCCCCTCGCCGTGCTCGGCGGTCCGGTCACCATCGGGGGGGAGGTGGGGGGGACGCTCATGGTGGTGAACGGCGACCTGACCCTCTCTCCCGGGGCGCGCATCGACGGAGATCTCTACCTGGTGGGGGGGCGACTCCTGGGATCCGAGGGTGCGGAGATCCTGGGTGTGGTGGTGAGCTATCCCGCCCCCCTTCGGTACCAGCTCCGGGCCGGTCAGGTGACGGCGGCGGAGCCCACCATCACCGAGGGCCCCTTCTCCACCGACCTGGGGTTCGGCGAGGCCCGCTTCATGTTGTACACCGGAGACGCCTACAACCGGGTGGAGGGGCTCCCCGTCCACTTCGGCCCCCGCATCGAGACCCGCGGACGAAATCCCACCCGCTTCGACGTGCTGGGGATCTGGCGTTCCACCGACGGCCTCACCTTCAATCTGGACGATCTGGGGTACACCTTCCGCCTCCGGCAGGGGGTGGGGGGCCGCGGTGCGGCGACGCTCGGAGTCGATGCCTACTCGGTGATCTCCCCGGTGGAGGGGCGGGGGATGTCCGATCTGGAGAGCTCCCTCTCCACCTTCTTCCGGCGGGACGACCTCCGGGATCATTTCGAACGGATCGGGTGGGAGGGGTATGTGGAGTTGCGCCCCGCCCAGCTCCCCTTCCGGGCCCGGGTAGGGTACCGGGAAGAAAAGCACGCCTTCGCCCCGGTGGGGGGCCCGTGGTCGCTGGGGGACAACGAGCGCCCCTGGCGCCCTCAGCCCCTGGTGGCCGAGGGGCGGAGCCGTTCGGTGGAAGGGACGGTGTATCTCGACACCCGGAACGACCCGGTGGAACCCACCGACGGGTGGTGGGTGGAGGGGCGGTTCTCCCGACTGGTGGGGGGGAATCTGGAGTGGCACGGCACAACCACCGGGGTGGACCCCTACACCAACCTCCTCCTGGACCTTCGCCACTACGCCCGGGTGAGCCCCACCTCCCGCCTCAACCTCCGGGGATTCCTGGCCGGATCCATCTCGGGAGACCCCCTCCCGCCTCAGCATCAACGGGTCCTTGGAGGGGCCGGCTCACTCCCTGCCCACCCCCGGTTCAGCGTGGACTGCGGTGCCCGAAGCGCCGTGGTTCCTCTCTCCGAGGTGGAGCCGAACGACAATGGGGAGCGGTCGGGATACGGGAACTACGGGTGCGACCGGGTGGTCCTCTTCCAGGCCGAATTTCGGGGACCCCTCCCCTTCTCCTTCGAGCCCCCACGACGGGAGTGGGGTGACTGGGAGTGGCGGTCCCTCCTTTCGCTCCAGCCGGCGTGGGCACTCTTCCTGAATGCCGGGCGGGGGTGGGTGGCGGATGGGGGACCCGAACCCCTCTTTCCCAGAGTGGACGCGCCCGCCCGCGCGGACGTCGGAGCCGGACTCTTCATCGGACCGGTGGGGGCGTACTGGGCCTACCCTCTGAACCGGAACGAACGAGGGCACTCCTTCTTCATCCGCTTCCAGCAGCGCTTCTGAACCCGGTTTCCGGTGCCGAGGCTCCTCCTTCTCCTCGTCCTTCTCGCCGCCCCCACCTCTCTTCACGGGCAGGGGGCTCCCCCCCCGCTTGCCCTATCGGTGGTGGCCGAAACGGGGGAGGTGCGTGTCTCCCTTGGCCGATTCCTGGAAGGACCCACCTTCCGGGAGCCTCTGGAATCCGGGCTTCCCGTGCGCCTGCGACTGGTGACCGAACTCTGGAGGGACCGGTTCATCGACGCTCTCGAGGGGCAGGAGGAGTGGCGAGCCACCATCCTCCAGGACCCCCTTACCGACCGGTTTCTGCTCGAGTCGCCCGGAGAGCAGCCTCGGGAGGTAGCCACCCTGGCCGAAGCCCGCACCATCCTCGAAGGGTGGATCCGGGTCCGCCTCCGACCGACCCGGAGCGGAGGGTTCTACTACCTGGCTCGCCTCGAGGTGGAGACCCTCTCGCTCTCGGACCTGGACGAACTCCGCCGCTGGCTCCGAGGGGACCTGGCCCCGGCGGTGGAGGGGACCGAAGAGGTGGGCGGGGCGCTGGGGCGCGGTGTCCGCCGGCTGGTGGTGCGGGTCTTCGGCCTCCCTGTGGAGCGGTTTGATGCTCGCACTCCCCGCTTTCGCTGGGCTCCGGGAGAATCGGACCTCGGTCCGTAGTCTTTTCCTATCCCGGCGTTCTCGGTGCTCTGCTAAACCACCGCAACGGAGCGAACGTGCAGGATCTCGACGTTCTCCATAGGACGCAGGTCGGAAGACTCCAACGTGAGAACGGCCAACGTGGTCCCACCTGCATTGACGAACTCCACCTCAAAGGCATCTGCTTCGTACTTCGCGACGACAACCCCAACGTCCCCCGCCTTCAACCCGTGGTCGGGGAGGTCCCTTCGGAGGACAACCAATTCGTGTTCGTCAGGCATTGTCTTGTCCCCCTTGTCGCATCAGATACGCCGTTACCAGCCTCGGTCCACTCGCCCTACGGGTGATGATCCAAACGCTTCGAATCCCGACCGTTGCGTTCGGTCCGGTAAGGGGACCGTCCACCACGTATTTGGTACCGTGCTTAGACTCGATCTGATCCACCACGGCTCCTACCCGAGCATGAGCTTGAAGCGCTCGCACCAACTCCATCGGTCTTTCGGGAGAGAAGCCCAAACCGAAGAAGAACGCCGCCTTCGCGCGCCCCGACCTCGCACCAAATGTCAGCGGGAAGCCCCTTCAGCGCCCCGCCCCCGGCCCCCTCACAAACCGCCCCGGGCGGATTCCGGTGTACTCCCCGTCGCGGATCACCCTCTCTCCATTCACGAAGAGGTGGTGGACCCCCTGGGCGAGCTGGTGGGGGCGCTCGAAGGTGGAGCGCTCTGCGATGGTTTCGGGGTCGAAGGCCACCAGATCGGCGAAAAACCCATCCGCCAGGAGACCCCGGTCCCGGAGACCGATTCGCTGGGCCACCGCCCAGCTCGATTTCCGGACGGCGTCCTCAAGGGTGATAACGCCCTCGTCCCGAACGTAACGCCCGAGAATGCGGGGGTAGGTGCCGTAGGCCCGGGGATGGGGCTGGCCTCCCGCTCCCCGGGGATTCCACCCGCTCCCGTCGGTGCCGAAGGTGATCCAGGGGAGAGCCAGCTTCCGCCGGACATTCTCCTCGCTCATGGCGAAGTAGATCATCCCCACCCTGGATCGGTCCCGGAGGACCAGGTCCATGGCGGCGTCGGCCCACCCCTTCCCCATGGCCTCGGCCACATCGGCGAGGCTCCGTCCGATGAAGCGTACATGGTCGGGGTTGGAGACGGAGGCGATGATGCTCCCCTCGGGGGTGGCGAGCCGGCACCAGTTCTCCCATCGGGTGGGGGGACCCAGCATCTCTTCCCGGATTCGTGCGCGGGCCATCGGGTCAGCGAGGTTGCGGTAGAGCCCGCCGTCGGCCTGGGTCCATGGGGGGAAGCAGGCGGTGAGTCCGGTAGAGGCGGCGGTGTATGGGTACATCCCGGCGCTCACGTCGAGCCCCTGGGAGCGGGCCGCCTCGATGCGGCGCACCACCTCGTCCGTCACTCCCCAGTTGTCCACCCCGGCGGCCTTCAGATGGTAGATCTCCACCGGAACCCCCGAGCGTCGCCCGATTTCGAGGGCCTCGTCCAGCGCCTCCAGGAGGTGATAGGACTCACTCCGGAGGTGGGTGATGTAGACTCCCCCATACTCGGCCACCACCCGTGAGATCTCCACCAGCTCGTCAGTCCCGGCGAAGGCGCCCGGCGCGTAGATGAGGGCGGTGGCCACCCCGAAGGCTCCCTCCTGCATGGAGCGCGCCGTCACCGCCCGCATGGTGTCGAGTTCGGTGGGAGAGGGTGCTCCCTCCCGCATCCCCATGGCGTACCTGCGGACCGTCGTCCCCCCCACGAAGGACCCCACGTTGAGGGCAACGCCTCCGCGCTCCATCTCCTCCAGCCAGGCATCGAAGCGCCCCCACTCCCGGAGGCGGCGAGCCGCCTCGGGGTCGGAGGGGGCGGCGCTCCCGGCCACCCGGACATTTACCGGGGCCGGGGTGTTGGACTCCCCCATGAGCTCGGTCGTCACCCCCTGGAAGATCTTGGAGAGCGCCGACCCGTCGGTGAGGTAGGCTTCGTCGGACTGCCCGTTCAGGTCGATGAATCCGGGGGCGAGGACGAGCCCGGTGAGGTCGAGCACCTCCCGGGCGAGGGTCAGGTCCAGCCCACCGGCGGGGACCACCGCGGCGATCCGGTCTCCCCGGATGGCCACCTCGGCGTACCGCCAGGGGTTTCCGGTGCCATCCACCACCCGCGCCCCCACCAGCGCCAGATCGTACGGCTCGGGAGCGGACCCCGGCTCCCCCGCACCGCTCCACGCAGCGGAACCGAGGAGAAGGGTGAGAGCCAGCGCGCCGCTCGTAGCGATGCGACAGAGTGCGGACGCGGCGGTGAAGATGGCACGGCGCCCCTGCCCCTGCCCCTTCCGAAAAAAGCGAATCATAATTCTGTCTTTATATATCGGGAGGCGGGGTCAGCGCCCGAACTCGCGCTTCCGCACGGTGAGCGTCTCGATCCGTTCCATGTCGGGCTCCACCCCGATCCCCGGACCGGGTGCGGGTCCCATCTTCCCGTCGGAGAGTTCAAACTCGGGGGTGACCACATCCTGTTCCCAGTAGCGGCGGGAGGCCGAGATGTCCCCGGGGAGGGTGAACCCCGGGAGCCCGGCGAGGATGAGGTTGTGGGCCCGCCCGATTCCGGACTCCAGCATCCCCCCGCACCAGACCGGGATCCCCACGCTCCGACAGAGGTCGTGGATCTCCCGGGCGGGGCCCAACCCACCCACCCTCCCAGGCTTGATGTTGATGGTGCGACACGCCCCCAACTCGAGGGCCAACTCGGCATCTCCCACCGAACGGATGGACTCGTCCAGGCAGATGTCGGTGGCCAGCTCGCCCTGAAGGCGCGCATGGTCGAGGATGTCTTCGTGGCCGAGGGGCTGTTCGATCATGAGGAGCCCCAGGTCGTCCATCTCCCTGAGGCGAGGAAGGTCGTGGAGGGTGTACGCGGAGTTGGCATCGGCCATGATCACCGCCTCGGGGAAGCGGTCCCGCACCTTCCGAAGCATGGCCACGTCCCGCCCGGGCTTGATCTTGATCTTGATCCGGGCGTACCCCTCGGCCAGATGCCCCTCCACCCGACGGAGAAGGTCATCATCCCCGGATTGGAGGCCGATGCTCACCCCCACCGGCACCGGCTCGCCGGAGGCCCCCAGGAGTTCGGCGAGGGGCGCGCCCAGGCTGCGGGCCAGGAGATCCCAGACCGCCATCTCCACCGCGGCCTTGGCCATGTTGTGCCCCCGCACCCAGGGAATGGGGTCGAACACCTCTTCCGGCCCCAGCACCTCGTGCCCCACCAGCGCCGGGAGAAGGAAGTCCTCCAGGATGTGCCACGCCGTGTCGGTGGTCTCGTACGAGTAGCTCGGGTCCTCCGCGGCGACGCACTCCCCCCACCCTTCGGCCCCCTCCCCCTGGGCGCACAGGAGGAGGATCCGCCGGTTCTGGCGGGCTCCGGAGCTGATGGCGAAGACCTCCCGGAGGGGGAGACGAATCTCTCTGAGTTCGAATCGGGTGAGCTTCATGGCCGACGGCGAAGGAGGTAGTGGTGGACGGGTGTACCGCGGACGAGGGCGTGGACCTCCCACCCCCTCCCCAGATAGTGGGAGAGGACGGCGCGAGTGGCCACCCTCCACCGGTATGCCAGCGCCGGATCCCGCTCCTTCAGTGCCTGGATCTCCGCCGGCACCGCCACCGAAATGGCGTCGTCCTCCACCCCCGTCACCGGCTCCCCCGGCTCCGGCTCCCCGCCGGCATCTGGATGTGCGCCGAGGACGCTGCGAGCTTCCCCTCCCCCATCCTCCCCTTCGACACCCCCGGGGGTATCCGCCGCGAGGGCGGCCCACACCCGCTCCGAATCCATCTCCCATCGGACCACCAGTCGATCGGTCCCGATCCCGGCGTGAAGGGGGGAGTCGGAGGCCCGATACATGTCCTCCACATACTCTCGAGCCACCCCCCCCAGGCGGTTGAAGTTCAGGTGCGCGTTCCGGGCCACCAGGGGATCGAAGGTCCAGTACATGCGGGTGACCCCGAGGGCCAGGAGGCGCTCCCGCTGATGGAGCTTGAGCGCCCGCCCCATCCCGGAACTCCGATGTTCAGGGCGGACGGCCAGCATGTCGGACCAGTGGGCCAGGCGCCCGCCCTCCAACCCCGTGAGGCCAAAGACGAAGCCGGCGAGCTCCCCGTCGGGGAGGAATGCCCCGGAGATGACCCCCCCGAGCCGCGCCGCCACCCGGAGGATGGCCTCCGGCACCCGTTCCGAGAACCCGGCGCCCCACGTCTCTTCCTGGAGCCGAACGCAGGCCTGGAACTCGTCGCTCCCGGAGAGGGGGCGGATCTGGAAAGCCGGAGGGGTCATGGGTGGGGATCGGGAAGGGAGAGGAATTCCGGATCCGACAGGATGCGGGTGTAGAGCTCCACCCGGAAGGGGAGGTCTGCCAGGACGATGTGTTCCTCCAGGGTGTGGGCTCCGTCTCCGTCCACCCCGAGGCCGTCCAGGACCGGACACCCCACGGCGGCCAGGAGATTCCCGTCGGAAGCGCCTCCCGTCCCGCCGCTTTCCAGCTCCACTCCCAGGGCGCGGGCGTGGGTGCGGAGCCGGGCCAGAAGCTCGCCCGACCGGGGGGTGGGCTCCAGCGCGGGACGGTTCACCCCCCCCTCGACCCGATACAGGCAGCGGGGGTTCTCCGGGGTCAGCGCCCGGATCTCCCGGTCCACCCTCATCCCTTCGTCGGTGGTCCGGAAGCGCACGTCCACCACCACCTGCGCCTCGGCCGCCACCACATTCGCCCCGCTCCCCCCCCGCACCTCTCCCACATTCAGGGTGGTCCCGAGATCCACCCGCGCCATCTTCGTCAGCGCCGCGATGAGGGGCGCCAGTTCATGGATGGCGCTCGCTCCCCGCCCCGGCTCGATCCCGGCGTGGGCGGGAACCCCATCCACCGTGACCACATAATGCCCCACCCCTTTTCGCTGCTCCTTCACCCCTCCGCCGGGGATGGGAGGCTCCAGAACCAGCGCCCCGGCGGACCGACGCCCCTCCTCCTCCAGCAACCGTCGGGAGGTCCCCGACCCCACCTCCTCGTCGGCGGTGACCACCACCCGGAGGGGGAAGCGCGGACCACCCGCCGACCGGATTCCCTCGAGCGCCCCGGCGAAGGCGGCGAGCCCCGCCTTCATGTCGTAGACCCCGGGGCCGAAGAGGCGCCCCCCTTCTTCCCGCAGGGAGTTCCGGGCGAGAGTCCCCACCGGGTGCACCGTGTCCAGGTGTCCCACCACCAGAAGAGGCGGACGCTCCCCACCGCCGGCGGCCCCCACCTCCGCCACCAGGTGGACGCCGAACCCCGCCGCTTCCCGGAACTCCACCTGCGCGCCCCCCTCCCGGAGCGCCTCCCCGTATCGGTGCATGCACCGGGTCACCCCCTCGGCATTCCCCGAGGGAGACTCGATCCCCACCAGCTCCTCGAGGAGCGCCCGCGTCCAGACGAGAGTCCCCCCATCCACGCCGCCCCCCCTCAACCCTTCGCTCACGAACCCCTCCCCAACGCATCGTATACCCCGCCTCGCCGATAGCTTTCGTCCAGGAGCTCCACCGGATGGGCCACCTGGATCCCGCTCCCCACCATCCGGAGCCCCCCGCCGATCTGCATGGCGCACCCCGGGTTCCCGGTGGCCACCACCTCGGCCCCGGTGGAGAGCACGGCCGCCACCTTGTCCTCCCCGATCCGCCCCCCCAGCTCCGGGTGGGTGATCCCGTAGATCCCCGCCCCTCCGCAGCACTCCTCGCCCCGGGGCACCTCCACCACCTCCACCCCGGGGATGGAGCGGAGAAGGTGTAGTGGGGGCGCCGCCACCCGCTGACCATGAAGGAGGTGACAGGGAGGGTCGTACGCCACCCGGATGGGGAGCGCCCCACCGGCCACCGGTGTCCGCCCCTCACCGGCCAGGAGCTCCGAGATGTCCCGCACACGGGAGGCGAAGAGGGTCGCATCATCCTCCCCCTCCAGGAGCTCCCCGTACTCCCGGAGCGTCGCCCCGCACCCCGCCGCGTTCGCCACGATCCAGGTGGGGCGCCCCGCCTCCCGGAGCAGCTCCACCACCCGCTCCACAGTGCGCCGGGCCATTTCCCGGGCCTCGGGAAGGGCACCCGCATGGGCGTGGAGGGCGCCGCAGCACCCCGCTCCTCCCCCCTCGACCACCTCCCACCCATTCGCCTCCAGCACCCTGCGGGTCGCGTCGTTCACCCGCCGGAAGAGGTGATCCTGCACGCACCCTCGAAGGAGCACCGCTCGCCCGACTCTCTTCCGGGAGGATGGGGGAGCCGGAGTCCCATCCCCCCGGTGTGCAATGGCTTCTCCGCCTGCCCGCCCTCTTCGCCGGAGTCCGGCCGGGGCCGACGCGGCCAGCATGGCCATCCCGGTGCGGATCGTCCCCCTCCTCCCCGGGAGGATCCGCGCCAGAAGCGCCGGGATCCCCGTTCGGCGGAGGAGGCGGCTTCCCAGCATCCAGGGGTGGAAGAGGAGGGGTGTGCGGATGGCGGTGAGGAGCCCCCGGGATAGTCCCCCCGCCGGTGCGGCCTCGCGCGACACTTGGCGGGCCCGCTCCAGGAGGTGCCCATACTCCACCCCGGAGGGGCAGACCGTCTCGCACCCCCGGCACCCGAGGCACCGGTCCAGATGGGTCCGGAAGGCCTCCGATCCCGGCTCCAGCCGCCCCTCGGCCACCGCCCGCATGAGGTGAAGGCGCCCGCGGGGGGAATCGGCCTCGTCCCCCAGGCGGGTGTAGGTGGGGCAGGCGGGGAGGCAGAACCCGCAGTGGACACAGTGAGAGAGGCGCTCCTCTTCCCCTCGAAGGAGTTCGGCCAGGTCGGTTCGGGCGCTCATGAATCCCTCCGGAAGAGCGCCCCCAGCGCTCCGGTGAAACGGCGGACCCCGGTGCGCCCCTCCAGGCGGACGAGGGCGCGGATGATCCGCCGGGATCGCTCCGAGTACGGGTACCACCAGGGATCGCGGGATAGGGGGCGCCCATTCACCAGGTAGGCGCGGGGGCGGGTGAACTCCCGGAGCCCATCCTCCCCATGAACCCGCGAGTAGCCGCTCTCCCCCGTCCCTCCCAGAGGAAGTCCGGGGACGCTCCAGTGGGTGTGGGTGTCGTTCACCGAGACGCCGCCCCCCCCAAGGCGCCGGGCGATCTCCACCCCGCGACGCGGGTTCCCCGTCCACACCGAGGCGAAGAGGCCAAACCCGCCGGCGTTGGCCAACTCCACCGCCTCGTCCTCATCCCGTACACGGGTGATGGGGAGTATGGGGCCGAAGGTTTCTTCGGTGGAAAGGAGCATCTCGCCGGTCACCCCGGTGATCACCGTGGGGAGGAAGAGGTTCGAGGCCGGATCGGGAGGCCCGCCCCCGCAGAGGATTTCGGCGCCGCGGGTCACCGCGTCGGCCACCTGCCGCTCCAGGGTGTCGAGCTGCGCCGGGACCACGATGGGGCCCACATCCACCTCACCCACCCCTCCCACCCGAAGGCTCCGCACCACCTCCACCACCTTCCGCACGAAGGTGTCGTGGATTTCGTCCACCACGAAGACCCGCTCCAGAGCGATGCAGCTCTGCCCCGCGTTGAAGAAGGCGCCGAAGACGACCCCCCGGGCCGCCCGGTCCAGGTCGGCATCCTCCAGCACCAGCGCCGGGTCCTTCCCACCCAGCTCCAGCGAGACCGGGAGGAGGAGGGGTGCCGCCATGGCCAGGATTCTCCGACCGGTGGCCGGACTCCCGGTGAAGTGGAGGCGGTCCACCCCTCCCCGCACCAGCGCGCTCCCCACCTCTCCGCCTCCCTGGATCACCCGCACCAGATCCCGGGGGAGCCCGCCCCGCTCCAGGAGTTCGGGGATGAAGGCTCCGGTGAAGGGAGTGTGCTCCGAGGGCTTCAGCACCACCCCGTTCCCCCCCACCAGCGCCGTCACCACCGGCTCCATGGCCAGGATGAAGGGGTAGTTCCAGGGGGCGATGACCCCGATGACCCCCCACGGCTCCCGCTCTACCCAGGAGCGCCGGGGGAAGAGCCACCTCACCGAAACCCGGCGTGGGCCGAGGATCTCCGGCGCCACCCTTTCGTTGTAGCGCATGAGCCCCAGGACCACCGCAACCTCGGCCAACGCCTCCCCCTCCGGCTTCCCCGTCTCGGCCACGATCCGGTCCACGATCTCGTCCGAGGCCTTCTCCACCGCCTCCCTGAGCCCCGCCATCCGCCGCACCCGATCCGCCGGAGAGAGGGTCGCCCACCCCTTCTGCACCTCCCGAACCCGCGCCACCTCCTGAGCCACCCCTTCCGGAGGGGTCCCCGGCACCTCTCCCAGGAGACGCCCGTCTCCGGGGCGCCGGATCACCAGCGGCTCGAACGCGCCGGCCTCGCTCATCCCGCCTCGCTTCCGCCGCCGAAGACCCCTTCCGGGTCGAACACCTGCCGGATGCGCTCCTCCAGCGCCCGGACGCCGCCCCCCCGTCCGGCGCTCACCGTCCCTCCGCCGGGGAGACGCCCCACCCGCCCCGAGCCACCCACCTCCTCGACCCAGGCCAGCGTTTCCCTGATCCAGGAGGATGGGTCCGCACCCCCCTCTTCCCGTTCGGACGCGTCATCCACCTCGCTCCCTCCCTCCCAGTCCACCCGGAGGACCCCCTTCCGGAGGTGCAGGGCCCAGCGGAATGCACGGCCCGGCTCCGGGAGCCCCGGGGGGACGATCTTCCGGAGGAGTTCCCCTCCCCGGGTGGGACGAACCGCCCCCCGGAAGGTGGGGGATCCGGCGCCCTCCGCCTCGCTCCGAAGCTGCCAGAAGCGGCGACTCTCCTCCCCTTCGGCTCGGAGCTCCGGGGCACCTGCCACCGCCTCCAGAAGGCGCTCCCCGGTGGCCAGTTCCCCGGCGGAGCCGGTGAGGCGGAAGGCCGCCTCCACTCCGCCCCCCTCCGCGCCGAAGAGCTCCGCGGCGGCGAAGGGGAAGGGGAGGGCGGCGAGGGCCCATCCTCCGGCCCACCCATCCTCCAGGTGAGGGAAGCGCCAGACCAGGGTTCGGTCCCCCGGCGGGAGGGGGAAGAGGCGAAGGGTCACCTCGGTGACGACCCCGAGGCGCCCCCGGCTCCCGGCGGCGAGGCGCACCAGATCGAACCCGGCCACGTTCTTCACCACCCGACCACCCAGGCCGAGCAGGTCGCCTCGCCCGTCCACCAGGGTGAGTCCCAGGAGGTGGTCGCGGGGGCGCCCAAATCCGAGGGCGAGGGGTCCGGGGAGTCCGGTGGCCACCATCCCTCCCAGGGTGACGGCGCCGCCACCGGGAGGGTCCATGGGGAGCCACTGCCCCTCTGCCGCCAGGAGGGGCGCCAGCTCGGAGAGGAGGGTGCCCGCGCCGGCGGTGATGGTGAGGTCGGCGGGGTCGTACTCCCGGATCCCGGCGAGCCCCCGGGTGGACAGGGTGAGGTCCGGTGCCGGGAGGGTGCGGCCCTCTCCGCCGTCGGGCGGTGCGTCGGCGGGGGCAAGCCCGGACCCCCGCACCACCACCCGCCCCCCATGCCGAGCGGCGCTCCGGACGAGGGCCGCTACCTCGGCGTCCTGCCCCGGGAACTCCACCCTCACACCTCCACCCCGTCGGGGAGGACCTTCCCGGGGTTGGCGCGCCCCTCGGGGTCGAAGGCCCCCTTCACTCGCGCCATGGCCCGGAGCACCTCCTTGCCGTACACCAGCCGCATGTACCCCCGCTTGTCCACCCCCACCCCGTGCTCCCCGGTGATGGTCCCCCCG
>JBJHBD010000096.1:0-12365 GCA_050485305.1 Gemmatimonadota bacterium | reverse complement strand
CTGTCACACTTCTTGGTACATCAAGATGCCCAGGGGCAAAGAAGAAGGCCAGCAACCCAGGGAAAACCCTTGCGGTTACTGGCCTTTCTCCAGAGCGGGCGACCGGGCTCGAACCGGCGACCCTCAGCTTGGGAAGCTGATGCTCTACCAACTGAGCTACGCCCGCATGGAACCGAAATGTAGCGCCACCGGGGTCGGGGTCAAGCGGTCAGGGGCGCCCCCTCATCCGCCTGCCCCCACCCCCCGGCGGGCGATTCCTGACGATGCTCAGAGCACCTCGTACCGGTATCCGAATACGTCGGCGCCAGTGGCGAGGTTCACCTGGAAGGTGGCTCCCTCGTCCTCGCTGATGGGACCCAGGGAAATGGTCGCCACCTCGGAGCCCACCTCTCCTCCGTTTACGTCATAGAAATGGATCCTCAGGCGAACCTCGGTCCCCTCGGCCTGGGTCCGATTGAAGACCATCCCGGTGAGGGCGTATCCACCCTCGATCCCCTGAAGGCGAAGCCCGTCCACCTCGAAGGGTAGGTTCTCGTATCGCTCTAGGAACTCCATCGCCTCCGCCTGCCGCTCCAGCTCCACCATGGCGCGTGCCCGGAAGCGGTAGACAAAGGTGTTGTGGGTCTCGATCTCGAGGAGTCGCTCGGTCACCTCGACGACCCCTTCCCAGTCTTCCGCCAGCACCAGCGACTGGGCCTGGAGGAAGATGGTTTCCCGGTGGAGGGGCACCCGGGCCGCGGACTCTCCGAAGGCGGCGGCGGCCTGCTCGTACTGCTCCGACTCGTACAGCCCCACCCCCACAATGAAGTAGTCGCGCGCCGACAGCCCCGGGAGGGCCATGAGGCGGTCATAGATCTCCTGGGCTCGAGCGTGGTTCCCGGCGGACATATACGATGCCGCCTGGCTCGCCAGCGCCTGGAGGTTGTCGGGATCTTCCGCATAGATGGCACCGAACGCCTCGGCAGCCGCCTCGTGATCGCCCATCTGGAAGAGGATCTGAGCGCGATTCGAGAGGGAGATGTCCCGGAGCTCCACCCAGCTTTCCCTGAGATCGTCATCCATCTCCGCCGCCTGCGGCGAGTCGATGATCCGTATGGTCTCCTGGAACATGGCGGCGGATTCGGCGCTCCGCCCCACCTCGGCGTACAGACCGGCCAAGCGAATGGCCACCTCGGGACGCCACTGATAGAGCCCGTGAGCCGTCTCGAAGAGGCGGAGGGCCTCGGCCTGATTTCCCATGTCGTATGCAGTGGCGGCTTCCTGGTACAGCTCCACCCACCCCCGTTCACGGATCACCGCCGTCTCGACGACGTAGCGAGGGAAGATCTCCTCGGCCCGATCCAACATGGCCGCACCCTCGGTGTAGTCTCCCAGCCCGATGAGGGCATCCCCTGCCTGGAGGTAGGATTGGGCGTTCTCCGGGTCGGCCTCGATCCCCGCCTGCGCCGCGTCGAGGGCGGAGCGGTATCGGGTCGTCGCCTGCTCCGGGTTCTGCGACTGCTGAGCCTGGAAGAGATAGAGCGACGCCTGCTGAGTGTGTGAATTCTCCCGGGGGGTGACCCCTTCCGGAAGGTCCATGACCCACTGGGGGAGGTTGTCGAGGTCGATGAAGGACGGGGCCGGGGAGGCACCCGCGGACGGGCCGCCTCCGGCACAACCGGCCAACGTAAACGAGATCCCGAGGAGCGCCACGGCTCCGAATCGGAAGTTCATCCAGATCCTCCTGAAGGGTGCTTGGTTCGATGTGGGGTGGGATACCCAAGATAACCCCTGAAACTACCTGAGGTCCCTTCCCCGGGTCAAACGGTTTTCGTCAGGCGGGCTTCACCCCCGCCAGTGCCCCATCGATCCGCCCCACAACCTCCTCCCGCCCCAGCGCCGCCAGCGACAACCCGAGGTCCGGCCCGCTCCGGGCTCCCATCACCG
The DNA here is from genome assembly GCA_050485305.1 of Gemmatimonadota bacterium. Taxonomy (GTDB): domain Bacteria; phylum Gemmatimonadota; class Gemmatimonadetes; order Longimicrobiales; family Gaopeijiaceae; genus JBJHBD01. The sequence goes on along the minus strand of JBJHBD010000096.1, from coordinate 10,439 downwards.
CCAGCCGCACCGGGTGGAAGTACGTCGGACCTCGAACCCCCAGCGCCTTGGCGCACTCCCTGAGCGCCGCCGAAATCCCCTCCGGTTCGAAGAGCGGCACCTGAACCAGCGCCGATCGGGTGGCCTCCAGGATCTCCACTCCCCGTTCTTCACCGCGAAGCTCCTCCCATGCGGCAGCCAGCGCCGCCTCGGACGGATGGAGGAGGGTGAGGTGTTCGTTGATTTCGGCGAGGGTGTGAAGGCGGGTCCGGAGGGCCGCCACCACCTCCCGCTCCCTCCCCACTACCGCCGGAAAGCGTGCCCGGTCAAGAAAGGGGGTGACCTCCGAAACCAGGGTGTCGAGGGGGTGGCGAGCCAGGTGCTGTCCGCACACCCATCTCAACTTCTCCGGGTCGAGAATGGTGTCGGAGGCTCCGGCCCGCCCAAGCTCCATCCGTGCCGCCAGCTCGTCCCGTGAGAGAATCTCCACCTCGTCCTCGGTGGACCACCCCAGGAGGGAGAGGTAGTTCACCACCCCATCCGGGGGGTATCCCTCCCGCCGGTACCTTTCCACCCCGGCGGCGCCCTCCCGCTTCGAGAGCTTTCGACGGTCGGCCCCCAGCACCTGCGGGAGGTGGGCGAAGACCGGGCGAGGTACCCCCAGCGCGTCGAAAAGGAGAGCGTGTTTGGGGGTGTTGGAGAGGTGACCCGAGCCCCGGATCACGTGGGTGATCTCCATCTCCACATCGTCCACCACCACCGCAAAGTTGTAGGTGGCGCGCCCGTCGGACCGAAGGAGGACGAAGTCTCCCAGATCCCGCCCTTCCCAGGAGATCTTCCCGCGAATTTCATCCTGGAAGGTCACCGTGGCGTCGGGAACGGCAAAGCGAATGGCCGCCCCCTCCCCGGCAGCCACTCGGGCCGCCGCCACCGCCCGATCCCCGGTCCGGCACCCTCCCGGGCACCCCGGGGCGTGGGGGTTCTCTCCACGCGTCTCGGCAAGGAGCGCCTCATCACAGAAACAGAGGTACGCCTTCCCTTCCTCCAGGAGGCGGTGCGCCGCCGCCGCATGCCGCTCCCCTCGCTCACTCTGCCGGTAGGGGGCGAAGGGGCCACCCACATCCGGACCCTCTCCCCACTCGATCCCTGCCCACGCCAGATCGGCGAGGATCCCCTCCAGCGCCCCTTCCACATTCCGATCCAGATCCGTGTCCTCCACCCGGAGCACCAGGGTGCCGCCATGGCGCCGGGTAAAGAGGTCGTTGAAGAGCGCCACCCGGAGGTTCCCCAGGTGGAGGGAACCGGTGGGGCTGGGGGCGAAGCGGGTCCGTACGGGAGGCATCGGCGCGGGTGGTTCGAGGGGTGGCGGATTCCGGGAAGATGGGTGAACCGGGAAGAGCCACGCTACCGGTCCCCATCCTCCCTCTTTTCCCCTTCAAGGTAGGTCAGGACGCGCTCGGCCAGAACCCGGGAGAAGCCGGGAACGCCCGCTACCCCATCCACCCCCGCTTCCCGCACCCCCTTCACCGATCCGAAGCGGGTGAGGAGCGCCCGCTGGCGGCCGGGGCCGATCCCGGGGATGTCTCCCAGTTCGCTCCTCACCGTGCGCTTCGTGCGAAGCTTCCGGTTGTAGCTCACGGCGAAACGATGGGCCTCGTTCCGCATCCGCTGGAGGAGGCGCAGCGCCGGGTCCCGGCGGGAAAGGCGAAGGGGCTCCGAGCGCCCCGGGAGGAAGAGCTCCTCTTCCCTCTTCGCCAGCGCCACCACCGCCACATCCTCCACACCGAGGCGGTCCAGGACGGGGAGCACCCCGGAGAGCTGCCCCTTCCCCCCATCCAGGACCAGGAGTTCCGGAAGGTGGCTCCCCTCCTCCAGCGTCCGAGCCAGGTACCGTTCCACCGCCTCGGCCATGGACCGGAAGTCGTCGTTCCCCCATCCGCCCCGGATCTTCATCCGGCGGTAGAGCCCGCGGCGGGGTTCTCCATTCTGGAAGGCCACCGCCCCGGCCACCACTTCGGAACCCTGGGTGTGCGAGATGTCGAAGCAGACCATGAGGCGGGGGACCACCTTGAGCCCGAGCCGCTCCTGGAGTTCGTAGAGGACCAGGTCGGCCCGGTCGTGGATGGCCTCCACCTCGGAGACCTGCTCCTCCAGGAGGTGGCGGGCGTTGGTGGCGGCCAGCTCCACCAGACGGCGCTTCTCTCCCCGGGAGGGGGTGAGAAATTCCACCTTCCGCCCGGCCTCCTCGGTGACGAGCCCCTCCAGCGCCTCGCGGTCCTCGAAATCCGACGGGAGAAGGATTTCCCGAGGGAGGGAGGCGTGTCCTTCCGCCCCGCGCCCCAGGTAGTACCGCGTCACGAAGGCCCCCACCAGGGCTCGTTCCGATTCTTCGGTGACCCCCTCGAAGCGGTGGCTCTCCCTCCCCAACAGGGTCCCATTCCGGATCCGGAGGATGGTGGCGGCCCCCCGCTCCCCGTCCCGTGCCACCCCCACCACATCCTGATCCCCCCCCTCGATGCGCTCCACGCGCTGCTCCCGGGCAATGCTCTCGAGTCCCCGGAGCACGTCCCGATGCCGCGCCGCCTCTTCGTAGCGGAGCTCCCCGGCCGCCTCGGCCATCCGCGCCTCGACCTCGGTGCGGAGCGAGGCGGTGTCCCCATCCAGGATGCGGAGGATCTCCCCGATCATCCCTCGATAGTGCTCCTCCGTCTGGAGTCCCACGCAGGGGGCGAGGCACCGACCGATGTGGTAGTCCAGGCAGGGGCGCTGCGGGGCCTCCTTCGGCAGGTTGTACCGGCACGACCGGACCGTGTAGAGGCGCTTCACCACCTCCAGCGCCTCCCGCATGGGGCCCACCGTGGTGAAGGGGCCGAAGTACCGGGCGCCGTCGTTCCGGAGGCGACGGGTCACGAAGACCCGGGGGAAGGGCTCCTGGACGGTGACCTTGATGTACGGGTACCGCTTGTCGTCCCGGAGCCGGATGTTGAAGCGCGGTTGATGCTCTTTGATGAGGTTCGACTCGAGGAGGAGTGCCTCGGCCTCCGACCCCACCACGATGGTCTCCACCGAGGCCGTTCGCCGCGCCAGCTCCTGGAGGCGAACTCCCTTTCCCCGGTCGTCCCGGAAGTAGGAACGTACCCGGGTGCGAAGCGCCTTCGCCTTTCCGATGTAGAGCACCTCCCCCTCCCCGTCCCGGAAGAGGTACACCCCCGGATCGGTGGGGAGGGCGTCGAGGGTGCGGGCTTCGATGGTCACCCGCCTACCTCCCGGATCCACGCCTCGGGAGGAGCGCCCGCACCGGCCCCGCCACCCCGAGGGCCATGGCGGCGGCCAGGTATCCGACTCCCATCCCTCCCAGCACCGGCACTGCCCGGAGGATGGGGTGCATCTCCAGGGTCAGGATCCCGGCCAGATACCCCACCCCCGCCCCTACCCCCGCCGCGAGCCAGAGGCGGGTGGACGCACCGGGCGGGGCGTCCGGATCCGGGGGAAGGTCGCCCAGCTCCCGGCGGAGTGCCCGCCGCAGGAGGAGGTACTCCGTCCAGGCAGCCACCGTCGACCCGAGGGCGAGCCCCGCCGCCCCGAAGCGGAGCTCTCCCACCCCGTACCGGTCGAGGGGGAACATGAGGGAGGCCCCCACGGCGAGGGCGAGGAAGACCCGGAGCCCTGCGATCTTCGCCGGGGTGCGGGTGTTCCGGAGGGCGTAGAACCCGGACGAGTAGAGGCGGGAGGTGGCGGATGCCGGAATTCCCAGCGCGTAGGCGGCGAGGATCCCCCAGGTCACCGTCACCTCGGCCACGCCGAAGGCTCCGGTGCGGAAGATCGCCGCAATCACCACATCGCCGAAGAGGAGGAAGGCCGCCGTGGAGGGGACGAGGAAGAAGGCCATCCTGCGGGTGGCTCTCGCCAGATCGCCGGCGATGCGCTCCCGCCCCCCATCCCGCATCCGGGAGAGCTCGGGGAGTTCGGAGGCCGCCACCGCCATCCCGAACAGGGAGATGGGGAGGATGTAGAGGGTCTGGGCATAGCGAAGGGTGGCCACCGCTCCCACTGCCAGGAAGGCGGCCAACGCGTAGTCGAGCCACCCGCTCAGATTCACCACTCCCCGGGCGGTCACCACCGGGATGAAGTTCCGGATCGCCTCTCGAACACCCCCGACCCGGGTAGAGAGAGAGGGTCGGAATTCGCCGAGAAGGCGAAGTGTGGTGGGGAGCTGCACCCCCAATTGGAACACCCCGCCCAGAAGGGCTCCCCACGCCAGGAACCGGGCCAGCGCCTCCAGCTCCAGTCCGAGGGAAATCCCTCCCCAGAGGAGGGCGGCGATCATGGCGGCGTTCCACGCCACCGGGGCCACGTAGGAGAGGAAGAAGCGTCGGTGGGAGTTGAGGACCCCCAGCGCCCACGCCGAGAGCACGAGAACCGCCGTCATGGGGAAGAGGATTCGCACCAGCCCCACGGTGACGGCCCTGGTCTCCGGGTCGAAGCCGTAGAAGAAGAACCCCACCAGCCAGGGGGCGAAGGCCATCCCCAGAAGGGCGGCCCCCGCCGCCGTCACCCCGACGATCCCGAAGACGGCGCCGGCGAAGCGGGCGGCCTCGGCGTGACGCCCCTCCTCCCGAAGCTCGGCGTAGATGGGGATGAAGGAGGCGGAGAGGGTGCCTTCCCCCAGGAGGTTCTGCACCACATTGGGCATACGGAGCGCGGCGCCCCAGGCGTCGGCGAGGGAGGTGGCGCCGAAGAAATGGGCAAAGACCCGCTCCCGGACGAGGCCGGTGAGACGGCTGGAGAGGATTCCGGCCCCCACCAACCCTGAGTGCCGGGTCCGGGCGAACTCCGTGGGGGTGCCCGGCTCCACGCCGAGAGGCTCCGGCGCCTCGGGGGTCGGCTCCGGTGGGGAGCCCGGTGGGATCCCGGTGGTCACGGAGAGCGGGGTGCCGATCGCTCCACCGAGGGGGGAAGCTCCCTTCGGTCCGCCCGTTCGGTGAGGAGCCGGTGCAGGAATTCCGACTCCTCGGAGACCCGGCGGAGTTCTGCGGAGAGGCGGTCCACCTCTCCCTCCAGCATCCGGACCCGCTCCTGCGTCTGGAGGTCCGAGCCGCCCGGCGTGCCATTCTCGATTCGCGCCGCTATGGCGCGCCCCAGGCGGGACTCGAGAACCGTGGACAGGATCTCGGGAATGAGGAAGGCGAGGACGATGATCACCAGCCAGGTCATGGTGCCAAACCTATTCCCGGAAAGAGGGAGGGAGCAACGGAGTGTCGAGAACCGATGTCTCTTCTCCTTCTACGTCGGACGCCCCCCGAGGATTCATCCCGCCACCCCCTCGTCCACCGCGCGGACGACGGCTTCGAGGAACTCGTCCCCGTATCGAAAGAGGTAGTAGAAGGGGGAAAACACCCGCTCCTGGGGGATCCCTCCCGGAAAGAGGTGAAGGCGAGCCTTCTCCACCTGGGCCAGCGCCACCTCGTTCTCCCGCTTCAGGCTCTGCACGACCTTTTTCTCCATCTCGTCCAGGAGGGAGAAGGTCTGGTTTCGGAGGTGCTCCACCGGCCCCTTGAGGGTGGGGTCCACCCCGGTGACGGCGCGCTGAAGGTCACCCGCGCCCTTCCCCACACTCCTCCGAAGCTCTCCCAGCGCCTCCCGAACCTCCGGGGGCACCTCCTCCCGGGCCAGATCGCCGGCCACCTCGTGGAAGGGGCGGGCCAGCGCACCCGAATCGAGAGAGAACTTCTCCAGCACCTTCCCCACCTTCCGCTCCACCACCTCCCCCGAGAAGCGGGGAACCACCAGCGGCTGAGGGATCCCGTGCCCCTCGAAGACGGGCGCCACCTGAGCCAGATACGCTGCTTCACCGGGACCCGCCACATACCCCAGAGTCGGGAAGACCGCCGCCTCCACCACCGGACGGAGAAGGACGTTGGGCGAGAGGATGGAGGGATCGCCGGCCACCCGCTCCCGGATTTCCGCCAGACTGGTGTGCGTCCCGGAGCGGCGGAGGCGGAAGCCGGCCCCATCCCGGAAGAGGCGCTCCCTCCCGGTGGGCCCCTCCAGGAAGAGGTTGGTCCCCCCCTCCAGGAAGGGGACCTGGAGGTCGTATCCCGCCGCCACCAGGGCTTCCCCCCGCGCTTGAAGGGCGGAGTCCCGCTCCATGGCCCCTTCCAGCTCCGCCACGAGGAGGGGGAGGGAGACCTCCTTCAGGGTGGGGTGATGGGCCTGGACGAAGTAGACCCCTTCGGAGGCCATCAGTGTCCGGAGGATCGCCTCGAATGCCTCCGGAAGGGTGTGAGCGGTGCCGTGGACCTCTTCGACAACCTGGGCCCAGCGGGGGGAGAAGTCGGATACGGGGAGCGCCTCGAGAAGTGCCGAAACGCGGGCCCCCATCTCCTCCTCTCCCATGGAGATGCGAAAGAGGGGGGGGTGATCGAGGTCGTCCCGGGAGGGGAGGGCGATCTCCCGGAGTTCGTTTGTGGGGTCCACCACCTTGAGGACCCGGACCTCCTCCCAGTCGTGATCTTCGGAGGCCACCCAGAAGATGGGGAGGATGGGGCGCCCCAGCTCCCTCTCCAGGCGCCGGGCCAGGCGGGCTGCGGTGAGCCCCTTGTAGAGCGCGTAGAGCGGGCCCCCGAAGATCCCCGGCTGCTGCCCGGTGGTGAGGGCGAATCCCTGATTTTCCACGAAGGATCGGAGGCGAGGGTCGTCGGACAATCCTTCGCCTCCCAGGATCTGCGCCACTCGCACCCGCCCCTCCTCCGGGAAGGAGCCGGCCACCACCTGAGCCTGTCGATGGAAGTGGGAGGTGGAGGGAGGGGGTGACGGATAGAAGGCGAGCGCCGCCGGGTCTCCGGCCATCCACCCCCGGACGAGGGGACTCCCACCAAACGCGCGGCGGCGAACCTCCATCACCCCTCTCCCGGCATGGCGAACGCTACCGTCACAGTTCCTTCCCCTTCCGCACCGCTCTCCCTCCCGGACTCCTTCTCCACACACCCTCCTCTCCCGTGCGTATCCCGGATCGACGAAGGGAGCGAAGACCCCACCCCCACGGGGTAGGTTCCCCGACCGCCGGGGCGGAAGCGGGTCACTTCGTCCCCCTTCCCGGCCCCTTGTGGTAGGGCTCCCCGCGGAGGATCGTCCCGGCCCGATAGAGCTGCTCCATGAGGAGGAGGCGTGCCACCTCGTGGGGGAGGGTGAGCGCCGAGAGGGAGATCCGTCGAGCACCCCGGTCGAGCACCGACAGATCCACCCCGAAGGCGCCCCCGATGACTACGGTCACTCCTTTCCCTCCCCGGAGGGCCACCGACTCCAGCGCCGCGGCCAGCCCTGCCGAATCCATGGCCTTCCCGTCCCGGGTGAGGATCCAGAGCTCCATCCCCTCGTCCAGCGCCCCCAGGATCCGCTCCCCTTCCGCGGCTCGTACCCGCTCCGGAGATGGGTTTCGCCCCTTCGCGCCCGCCTCCACCTCCCGGGTTTCCACCTTCCAGTAGTGGGCCGAGCGCCGCTCGTACTCGGCGACCACCTCTCCCAGCGCCCCCTTTACCCCCCCGACGGCAACGATGCGAACCTTCATGGACCCTCACCACGTTCTCCCAGCGCCTCTCGGAGTGCTCCCCGGAGGGCCACTGCGGTCACCGCCTCCGGGTGCGCCTCCAGCACCAGGACCCGGGTGCGGGAGCGGAGGTCGGGGAAAGCACTCAGCTTCACCGCATCCTTCTCGGTGGTGACGATGGTCCGCCCGTGGGCGCGCCGGAGGATCTCGGCGGCGTCCTTCGCGGAATAGGGGTGGTGGTCAGGGTACACCACCCGTTCCGCCTCCCCCGTCACCGCCATGGCCACCGAGGCGGCAAAACCCTCCGGATCGGCCACCGACGAAACGAGGAGGAGGGGTCCGGAGGGAGGAGGGGCCGATGCTCCGGTCAGCTCCGCCCACCCTGCCAGGGCGACGTGGAAGGGGTACGCGGGGGGAAACCCCCTGCGGGATCGGAGCACTTCCACCGTCCGGGCCACCGCCTCCGCAGCCACCCCCGGTCGCTCGGGCACGAGGAGGAGGTGCGCCCGGCGTGCTCCACCCAGGGGTTCCCGATAGGGCCCACGGGGGAAGAGGCGGCCGGGGAGGGGCTGGGAGGGAGAGACGAGGACGATGTCCAGATCCCGCTCCAGCCGCCGATGCTGAAACCCATCATCCAGCACCGCCACGTCACACCCCAGCGCGGCGGCCGCCGCCACCCCCTTCACCCGATCCGGCTCCCGAATCACCGGACAGTCGGGGTTCCACCGCCTGTGCAGGAGAAGTTCATCTTCCCCGTACCCCCTCGCCACCAGCGCCGGTCGCCGCCCCATCTCCTGAAGGGTCCGGAGCACCCAGGCCGAAACTGGGGTCTTTCCCGTCCCTCCCACCGTGAGGTTCCCCACGCAGACCACCGGAATGGCCGAACGGTGCCGCCGGAACCAATGCCGATCGTAGGCGGCGTTTCGCATCCACACCCCGAGCCCGTAGAGCGCCGCCACGGGAGCCGTCAGGAGGGAGAAGACGCGGGCTCCGAGGCCTCGCCCCTCCCCGCTCCACACCGCTGCGGCCAGAGACCGGAGGCTCACGGCGACCCGGCTCACTCCCCGGGACCTCCGAACCCATCCACCTCATCGGTAAGGCGATTGAGCGCCACCTCGAGTTCGCCCGCAAGGCGCTCGATCTCGGCGTCGTCCGCATCCCGGGGGACATGGACAGGGGTTCCGTACCTCACCCGGATCCGGGTGAAGGGCCTCGGAATCTCGAACCGATCCCAGGAGCCGAGGCGCCAGGCCCTTTCAGATCCGGCCACCACCGGGAGGACGGGAGCGCCGGTGAGTTTCGCCGCCACCAGCGTCCCGGGAGTGAAGACCCGAGCCGGTCCCCTCGGGCCATCGGGGGTAAAGGCGATGGACCCTCCACCCCGAGCATGCCGGACGATCTCCCGAAGCCCTCGTGCCCCTCCCCGTGTGCTGGACCCCCTCGCCGTAAGAAGCCCCATCCGTCCCACGACCCTCGCAATGTACTCCCCATCGCGGTGACGGCTCACCATCACCATGACCCCCTCTCCCCGGTGGAAGTAGGTGAGGGGGAGGATTCGGGAATGCCAGAAGGCAAAGAGGAGGGGTTTGCCGCGGGCCCGGTGCGCCTCCACCACCTCGCGCCCCTCGACCTCGTACCGCCAGCTCCGCCCCAGGGTGGTGAGGATCCCCTTCCCCAGAATCCCCACCGCCCGGAACCGCAGCTCTTCCCGGGTCACTCCTCCCCCCTTCCGAGAATTTCCACCACCATCTCCGCCACCCGAGCCGCCGTCCCCCCCTTCCCCAACCGTTCTCGAACCTGAGAGAGTTCGTCGAGCATGCGGGTACGCGGCTCTCCGTCCAGAAGGAGGGGGTGGAGGGCGGCGGCGAGCCGATCCCCCCGAACCTCGCCCTGGAGGAGTTCGGGAACGACCCGCTCCCCGGCCACCAGATTGGGGAGGGCCACATGATCCACCCGGACCACGCGCTTGGCCAGGGCGAAGGTGATGGGGTGTGTGCGATACGCCACCACGAAGGGGATACCTGAGAGCGCCGCTTCCAGGGTAGTGGTCCCGGACTTCACCAGCGCCCCACGGGCGTGAGCGAGGAGTCCTCGGCCATCTCGAACCGAGGTCACCCCCCGGGGGAGATCGTAGTCCAGCATCGGGGCCTGGGCCACGGCCACCTGGAGGTCGGGGAGCTTCTCCACCAACCTCTCTCCCGCCGCCAGGAAGGGGGCGAGGTGGCGGCGGATCTCCTGCCGTCTCGAGCCGGGGAAAAGGGCCAGGATCGGGCGAGCCGGATCGAGCCCCGCCGCTTCACAGAAGGCCTCCCGGGAGACCGTCGGCCAGGGTTCGTCGAGAAGGGGGTGTCCCACATACTCGACGTCGGCTTTCTCCCGCCGGAAGATCTCTTCCTCGAAGGGGAGGATCACGGCAATCCGGGTGGCGTGACGGGCCAGCTCCCGAGCCCGGTGCGCCCGCCACGCCCACACCTGCGGCGCGATGTAGAAGAGGGTGGGGATCCCTCGCCGATGAGCTCCGCGGGTGATCCGGAGATTGAACCCGGGAAAGTCGATAGGGAGGACGAGATCCACCCCCTCCTCCTCCATGACGCGGAGGATTCGCCCCTCCAGCCGAAGGAACCAGGGGATTCGGCTCACCACTTCGGCGAACCCCATGGCGGCGAGTTCATCCACTCCCACCATAACCTCCACCCCCTCGGCCTCCATCCGAGGGCCCCCGGTCCCCAGAAGTCGGGCCTTCGGGAAGCGCTTCCGGAGTTCCCGTGCCAGATGGGCGCCGTGAAGGTCTCCCGACACCTCACCTGCGAGGAGGAGGATGACGGGTGTACGGGATCGCCCTTCTGATCCCGTCAGGCGTTCCTTCCCGTGCATCGCGCTACCGCTCAGAAGCGGGACCCCAGGAACCAGATGG
>JBJHBD010000095.1:0-12561 GCA_050485305.1 Gemmatimonadota bacterium | reverse complement strand
ATCACCGTGTTCTCCCCGAACCCCTCCACCTCGAACCCCGCCTTGTGCAGGAGCCCCATGAAGTCCTCCACCATCCGGAACTCCGCAGGCGTGAGACGCAGGGTGAGGGGGAAGAGGAGGCGCTGGCTCCCCTCCACCCCCTCCTGAAACCCCGCCATGATCTCCTCGAAGAGAATCCGCTCGTGGGCGGCGTGCTGGTCGATGAGGAGGAGTCCGTCCCGCACCTCGGCCAGAATCCATGCATTGTGCACCTGCCAGAGGCGCGGCCGCTCCACCCTCGCCGCCTCGATGGGGAGGTCCTGGGGGTCCCCGGGATCCCTTCCCTCTCCTGGAGGATGGGTCACCGGACGCCCATCCTCCCCGGCTCCGGGCCCGGTGCCGGACCCCGCCAGGAAGAGGGCGATCTGGGGCTCCGGTTCCGTTGAACCTCGCCCTCCGGCAACGGTGGACGGCGGGGCACTCCCCGGCTCTCGCACCGCCATCCGGGGGGGCGCAGGGTGTGTGTCCAGGGTGGCGGCGCTCTCGATCCCCTCCAGGGCTCGGCGAACGGCGGACTCCACCTCTCCCTCGACTCCGCCTCGATCCCGGAAACGGACCTCCGCCTTGGTGGGGTGGACGTTCACATCCACGCTCCCCTTCGGCACCTCGAGGAAGAGAAAGAGCCAGGGGCGGTGCCCCTCCGGGATGGTGGTCCGGTACCCCCGATCCGCCGCCCGCAGGAGCGATGCCTCCCGAAAGGGGCGCCCGTCGGCGAAGAGGAAGGCCCGGCGGAATCCGGGGCGTGCCGCGTCCGGGCGCTGGATGACCCCCCGAATGACCATCCCCCCGGCGTTCTTCTCCACCGGGAGGAGGGTGGCCGCCGCCTCTTCGCCGAAGAGCTGGGCCACCCGCTCCACCAGATCCCTGGCCGGAGGGAGTTCCAGTAGGGGGCGCTCGTCCGAGTGGAGGGAGAACCCCACCGCAGGGTGGGCAAGCGCCAGGGGAGCGAGGGCGTCGGAGACGGCCCGGCTCTCGGTGGCGGGGTTCCGGAGAAACTTCCCCCGAGCAGGGGCGTTGAAGAAGAGGGACTCCACCGTGACGGTGGTCCCGGAGGTGCGGGCCGCCTCGTCCACGCCGATGACCGTTCCCCCACGCACCGTGATCCGGGTCCCCACCTCCTCGTCCCGAGGGCGGGTCTCCAGGGTGAACCGGGACACCGACGCGATGGAGGGGAGCGCCTCACCCCGGAAGCCGAAGCTCCGAACCCCTCTCAGATCGTCGGCGGAGCGGATCTTGGAGGTGGCGTGTCGGTCCAGGGAGAGAAGAGCGTCCTCCCGCCCCATCCCCCGCCCGTCGTCCGCCACCCGGATCCGCCGCTTCCCCCCTCCTTCGATGCGGATCTCGATCCGACTCGCTCCGGCGTCCAGGGCATTCTCCACCAGCTCCTTCACCACCGAGGCCGGACGCTCCACCACCTCGCCGGCGGCAATCTGGTTGGCGACCTGGTCCGGGAGGATCTGGATGGTTCGGGGCATGGAGATCCGATCAGAGGGGGAGGGCGAAAAAGGCGCGCGCGGTGGTGGTGGTGTCGGCTTCCACCACTTCGGGAGGTTCGTCGCGGAAGGCGGCGATCCGGTCCCGGATCAGGGGGACGAAGCGAGGTTCGTTTCGCTTTCCCCGGTGGGGGATGGGGGCCATGTAGGGGCCGTCCGTCTCAAGGAAGTATCGATCCGCCGGCACCGCCCTCACCGCCGCCACGCCATCAAAGCTCTTGAAGGTGACGTTCCCGGTAAAGGAGACACACCACCCCGCCTCCATGGCCGCCTCCAGAAGCGCCATATGGCCGGGAAAACAGTGGAGCACCCCCCGGATCCCGGCGACGCCGGCCTCCCGAACGATGGGGAGCATCTCCTCCTCCGCCTCCCGGCAGTGGACCACCGCCGGAAGGTCGCGCTCCCCCGCCACCTCCAGATGGGTGGCGAAGACCCGACGCTGCACCGGTCGGGGTGAGAAGTCGTAGTGGTAGTCGAGCCCACACTCTCCCACCGCCACCACCCGGGGGTGTCTGTCCAGCGCCTCCTGGAGGCGAACCCGAAGGTTGGCGGGCGCCTTCGCCGCCTCGTGGGGGTGAACCCCGGCGGTGCCGAAAAGCTCGACGCCCCCCCCTCGCTCCGATCCCCCCCCTGGGTGCCGCTCCTCCAGCAGGTCGGCGATCCCCTCGGCATCGTCCAGCTCCGAGGCGACGGTGAGAACGGCACCCACCCCCGCCTCTCCGGCGGTCGCCAGGACCTGGTCGCGATCCTCGTCGAACCGCTCGTGGGTCAGGTGGCAGTGGGTGTCGATGAGCATTTCGGAGAGGGTGGGAGGGAAAATGGGAGCGGGGCCGCGGGAGAGTCTCCCCGTGGCCCCGCTTCGCGTCTCTCCCGATCCGAGGGACGGGGGAGGGGGATCAGACCGGGATGGCCTTGTCCCGCTTCTTCGCGGTGGTGGACTTGAGGCGCTTCTTCCGCTCCGCCTCTTCCTTTGTCCCCATCCGCTTCTGGATCTCCAGGAGGGCGGGGGAAGCCACGAAGATGGACGAGTAGGTTCCGATGATCACCCCCAGAATCAGCACGATGGTGAAGTCCCTGATCACCGCGCCTCCCAGAAGGAGAAGGGTGAAGAGCACTGCCAGCGTCGTCATGGAGGTCATGACCGTCCGGGGGAGCACCTCGTTGATGGAGCGGTCGATGAGCTGGATGGGATCTTCCCGGCGCCCGCCCTTCTTGTTCAGGTTCTCCCGGATCCGGTCGAACACCACGATGGTATCGTTCAGCGAGTACCCCAGCACGGTGAGGATGGCCGCCACCGTGGGAAGAGAGATCTCGATGCGGAATACGGCCAGGAACCCCAGCGTCACCACGATGTCGTGCACCGTGGCGATGATGGCCGCCAGTCCGAACCGGAATTCGAACCGGATGGCGATGTAGATGAGGGTCAGGAGGAAGGAGATGAGGATGGCCAGCGCCGCCTTCGTCTGCAGCTCCGCACCGATGGTGGGCCCCACCGCCTCGACACGCACCACCTCGAAGGCATCCGCCCCCAGGGAGGCGGCCAGCTCGGCCCGGATCTCGTTGGCCACCTGATCCGTCTCGGCCTCGGCCACCACCGGAGCCCGGATGGTGAACTCGTTGTCGGCCCCGAAGCGGGTTACCGCCGGCGCCTGGGCGCCTCCCAGCGCCTCCCGGAGGTCGGCATCGGTGATCCCCTCGGCGGTGCGCACCTGAACGAGCGTCCCTCCGGTGAAGTCCACCCCGTAGTTGAGCCAGTTCCCCATGGAGAAGATGTTGAAGGCCATGGCGAGGATTCCGATGGCGAGGACCGCCGCGGACGCCACGTAGGCCTTCTGCCGCTTCTCGATGAACTCGTAGTTCGCGTCCCTGAAAAATCGCATCGTGGTCCCGTCGTCAGATGCTGATCGTGTCGGTGGCCTTCTTACCCCGGAGGTAGATCAGGTACAGCGTCCGGGTCACGTAGAGGGCCGTGAAGAAGGAGGCGATGATCCCGATGGAGAGGGTCACCGCAAATCCGCGCACCGGCCCCGTCCCGAACTGGAAGAGGATGAGGGCGGTGATGAGCGTCGTGATGTTCGCGTCCACGATGGCCGACAGGGCGTGACCGAACCCCTCGTCCACGGCGGTCCGCACCGCTCGACCCGCATCCAGCTCTTCCCGGATGCGTTCGAAGATGAGGACGTTGGCGTCCACCGCCATCCCGATGGAGAGGATGAGCCCGGCGATCCCCGGCACGGTGAGGGTGGCGTTCAGCGCCGCCAACCCTCCCATGACCAGGACCACATACACCGAGAGGGCCAGGATGGCCAGGAACCCGGTGAAGCGGTAGTAGGCGATCATGATGAGAACCACGAGGAGGAGGCCGAGGATCCCGGCCACCATCCCCTGATCGATGGAGTCCTGCCCCAGCGAGGGCCCGACGGTCCGCTCCTCCATGATACGAAGCGGCGCCGGGAGGGCACCGGCCCGAAGGACGAGGGCCAGGTCACGGGCCTCTTCCATATCGGCCTGACCGAGGGTGATGCGACCGCGCGCCCCGATGCGGGACTGAACCACGGGAGCGCTCACCACCTCCCGGTCCAGGACGATGGCGATGCGGTCCCCCACGTGACGCCCGGTCACATCGGAGAAACGGCGTCCCCCTGCCCGGCTCAACTCGAACTCGACGATGGCCTCGTTGAAGTTCTGGGCGTCCCGATTGGCCCGTGCATCCTCCAGCATGTCCCCGGTGAGGAAGGCCTCCCGCTGGAGCACGTAGAGCTGCCGGTAGCTCCGCGCCCCCACCGCGACGGGCTGCCACCCGAACTGGAGGGAAACTCCGCGCGGGAGGACGGCCTGCACCTCCGGGAGCTCCAGGAACATCCGGGCCACCGCGTAGTCTTCGGAGGCCACAAGGAACTCGCCCGCATCCTGCCCCGAGAGGAGGAGGGAGGAGAAGGGGCGGAGTTCCCGCTCCCGATCCACCGCGGCGTCGGCGACCTGGGCGTCCTCTTCTTCGGCTTCCGGAACCGCAGTCGTGTCTTCTCCCCCGAAGAGGAGGGACTCGATGGACCCTTCATCCACCCGCTCCGCCTCCACCGCCCGCCCGAGGGCACGGATGGAATCGGCGCCGAGCGTCGCCACGATGGCCCGGTCGATGCGGGGGAGGTAGGCGTCCACGTCGGCGGTGAGCCGAACGAGCTTCCACTCGAGGAGCGCCGTGGTCCCGATGAGCTCCTTCGCCCGGTTTTCGTCGGTGATCCCCGCCAGCTCCACGATGAGGCGGTCCCGCCCCACCTTCTGGATGAGGGGCTCCTCCACACCAAGTTCGTCCACCCGGCTGCGAATGACGATCTCGGAGCGGTCGATGGCGTCGGAGCGCGCCTCGATGGACATGGTCCCTTCGGGATCGTCAATCTCGAGGACCAGGTGCATCCCTCCCTGGAGGTCCAGCCCGAGCTTGATGACGGAGCCCGATTCCTGGTGGTTGGAGTACAGGGACCAGCCACAGATCCCCACGATGACCAGGATGAAGATGACGCGCGCTTGGAGAGACTTGAACATGGCGTCGGAATGCGGGTGGGCGCCCCCCGGCCCCATGCCGGAAGACAAGCGTTGAAACTTCGCGAACCCCCGGGGGGGTGTCAATTCTGGAGACGGGGCCCGGAGCTCCGGAAAATGGCGAGGTCCGGGACCCATCCTCCCGGAAAGAAGGGGTGGGGCCCCGGAGGGAAGGTCAGAGTGCGGCTCTCCGGAGAACCGCCCGTACCCTGGCCAGGAAGCGATCCGGCTGTGCACTCTTGGTGAGGTAGTCGTCGGCGCCCGCCTCCAGAAGCTCGGCCTCCGATTCGTCCCCCTCGTTGCCGGTACGGATGAGTACGGGGAGCGCCGCCGTGTCCACCGACCCCCGCACCCAGTGGAGGAGTTCCCGCCCATCCATCTTGGGCATGGAGAGGTCCAGGATCATGAGGGAGTAGTTGGGATCCTCCTTGAGGAGCTCCACCGCCTCCAACCCGTCGCCGGCGTTGGCCACCTGGAACCCCTGCTGCTCCAGGATGGAGCCCATCATGAGGCGCGCGTCGTCGTCGTCATCCACGATGAGGATCCGTGGCGGCCCCTGATCCGGCGAATCTTCCTCTCCCTCGTCGATGGTCTGCCCGAGAACCCGTTCCACCTCCACCAGGGTGGTCTTTCCCATCTCCACCCACTCGAGGGCCACCTCGTGCATGGTGCGCATCCCTCCCTGGATGGCGAGGCGCTGGAGGGTCACGTACCCTTTCCGCATCTCGATGGCCTGTTGGAGACGAGGCCCCACCTGAAGCACCTCCTGAACCGGGAGGCGCCCACGGTATCCTGAGAACCCGCATTCGGGGCACCCGACGGCCCGCACCACCGGCTCCACCTCATACCGATCGGTGAGGCGCTGTTCTTCCGGGGTGAGCACCCCGCGGACCGGCTCGGCGCAGGCGGCACAGACCTTCCGAAGAAGGCGCTGGGCGAGGGCGCCCCGAAGAGCGCTCCCGATGGTGGAATACTGAAGGCCCAGATCCCCAAGCCGGGCCACCGCGCTCACGGCGTCGTTGGCGTGGACGGTGGCCAGGACCAGGTGGCCGGTGAGGGCGGCCTGCGCCGCCGTCTCGGCGGTCTCCCGGTCCCGGATCTCCCCCACCAGGATGACGTCGGGGTCCTGACGGAGGATGGCCCGGAGCGCCGCGGCGAAGGTGACCCCCTGCTTCGTCTCCACCTGGGTCTGGGTGACGGCGGGGAGTTCGTACTCCACCGGGTCCTCCACCGTCATGATGTTCACCTTTCCGTCGGCCAGCTCCCGGAGTGCTCCGTAGAGCGTGGTGGTCTTCCCCGACCCGGTGGGTCCGGTCACCAGCACCACCCCCTCCCGGTAGGTGAGGAGCTGACGGAACCGGTCCAGCTCCACCTGGGGGAGTCCCAGATCTTCCAGGGTGAACGAGTTGTTCGAGTCCAGGATCCGGATCACGCACTTCTCGGCCCCCGCGGCGGGAAGGGTCGAGACGCGGAGGTCGTAGGAGAGGGTGTTGACCCGGACCCGGGCCTTTCCGTCCTGAGGGCGCAGCCGATCCGCGATGTCGAGCTTGGAGAGAATCTTGATCCGGGAGATGATCCGGTTCAACGCCGTCATGGGGAGCTCCATGTGGGAGCGAAGCACCCCGTCCACCCGGAAGCGAATGCTCCCCTTCCCCCGCCCCGGCTCGATGTGGATGTCGGAAGCCCCGGCCTCGATCCCATCCCTGAGGATGAGGTTCGTGAGGCGAATCACCGGCCCCGAGTCCACATCCTCCACCGAGAGGGATTCCGGGCCCTGCTCCTCCACCAGGCGAACCGACTCCCCGTCATCGTCGGAGAGGGTGCCCAGGATGCTCTCCACCGTCCGATCGGGAGCGTACCTCTGGTCGAGGGCGTCCTGGATCCCCCCAGGTGAGGCCACCTGGAAGACCACCGTCCGCCCCGAGGTGAAGCCGAGGGTCCGTTCCGCATCCAGATCGGTGGGGTCGCAGGTGGCCACCACCAGATGCCGGTCGGTGAGCATGATGGGGTAGATGTGGAACTTGCGGGCGAGGGCTTCGGGGATGAGGGCGAGCGCCTCCTGGTCGGGGACGGTGAGGTCGGCCACCTTCAGGCGGAAGTACTCGGCCACCAGCTCGGCCAGCCGCCGATCGGTGATCGCCAGCGCCTTCACCACCGGAGACCAGGCCTCCCGCACCGGGGTTCGTGGCGAGATGTCGGGGCGCTCCTCGGAGGTGACCCCCGCCCGCTCGGCGATGCGCAGGAGCCAGTGCACCGAACTCATCGACTCCTCTCCCCCGCGAGGTCGCCTCGTTTCCGGCGCTTCTCCTCATACATGACTACATCGGCACGGGCCAGGAGTTCGTCCAGCCGAATCCGGCGCCCGTCCTCATAGCGAGCAAGTCCCACGCTGGCCGAGAGGCGGAAGGGTTCGCCCCCCTCGTCGTTGAAATGCTCCACCCGCTCCCGAAGCCGGTTCACCAGGAGTTCGGCATCCTCTCCCGAGGCCTCCAGCGCCAGTACGGCAAATTCATCCCCGCCGAGGCGGGCGAGGAGGTCGGAGCGACGGAAGGTGGATTTCAGGATGTCGGCAATCTTCCGGAGACCCCGATCCCCTACATGGTGGCCGTAGGTGTCGTTGATGGTCTTGAAGCGATCCAGATCCAGGTACACGAGGCTGAGGGCCCGACCGGTGCGCCGCGCCAGCTTCAGGTGCTGTTCCCCCAGATCCATGAATCCCCGGCGGTTGTACAGCCCGGTGAGGTCGTCGATGAGGGAGAGGGAACGGAGCGCCGAGAGGAGCCGGTGCCGCTCCACCGCGTACCGGAGTGACCGTTCCAGGAGCTCAGGGGCCACCCGCCCCTTCACGAGGTAATCCTGCGCCCCGCCCTGAACGGTTCGGAGCGCCAGCTCCTCGTCGTCCACCGAGGTGAGGACCACGATGGGGATGTCGGGCGCGAAGGCGTTGGCCCGCTCGAAGGTGGCGAGTCCCTCGGAGTCCGGGAGGTTCAGCTCGAGGAGCACCACGTCCACCCCTCCCAGAGAGACCCGCTGGAGGGCCTGCGCCAGCTCGCCGCACCACTCTACCTGATACCGCTCTCCTTCTCCGCGGGAGAGGATGTCCCGGACGGGGTCCAGAGCCCCCCCATCCTCCTCCACGAGGAGAACGCGGATTGGACGCTGGGCGAGATCGGTCATCGACCCTCTGACGGAGAGGAGGCAGGGGACCGCCCTTGGTCGGTCCCGGATGCACGGAGGACGGAGATGAGGCGATGGAAACTAATGATCCCCCGCGAAGGGCGCCATTCCGTTCCACACCCTATTGCACCATTTCGTAGCGGGCCGCCTCTCGCCCCAGGGGAGTCAGGTGGAGTGAGCCGTCCCGATCCTTCCGCATCCACCCGGTCCGCTCCGCTCTCCGGACCACTCTCCGGGCAAAATCGGGGCTCCATCCGAAGTGCTCCTGGAGGTGCCCCACCCGGTTCTCCACCGCTACCCGAGGCCCTCCCTCATGGTGGAGGAGGTGGATGGCCAGCATCCGTCCGGCGAACTCCACCCGCTGGTGGGACCGCCGCCGCACCCCCGCCACCGTCCCCCGCTCCGGGGCGAAGAGGAGCGCCATGAGGAAGGTGACCCCCGCCATGGAGGCCATGGAACCCGCGATGGAGGCGTCGAGGAGGGTCGCCATCCAGTACCCGCTCACCGCAGAAAACGCGGCCAGGAGGGCCGAGAGCCCCACGAGCACCGGAAGGCGATCGGTGAGCAGCCACCCGGCCGCCGGGGGAGCGATCATGAGGGCCACCACCAGGATGGATCCCACCGCATCGAAGGCGCCCACCGCCGTCACCGAGACCAGCGACATGAAGGCGTAGTGAAGGAGGACCGGCGAAAAGCCGAGCGTGGCCGCCAGCCCGGCGTCGAAGGTGGAGAGGGTGAGCTCCTTCCAGAAGAGCGCCAGCGCCAGGAGGTTCATCAGGAGGATGGTTCCCATGACCCAGAGACTGCGAGGCCCCAGATCCCATCCTCCCACCTCCAGCCGCCGGAAGGGGGCGAAGGCGATCTCGCCCAGGAGGACGGCATCCACGTCCAGGTGGACATTCCCGGCGTGACGGGCGATGAGGAGGACGGCGATGGAGAAGAGGGCCGGGAAGACGAGGGCGATGGCGGCATCTTCCTTCACCCTGCGGGTACGATGAAGAAGCTCGGTGAGGGCTACGGTGAGCACCCCCACCCCGGCGGCGGCAAGGATGAGGGCCGGGTGATTCAGATCGTGGACCACGAAGAAGGCGAGGACGATCCCCAGGAGGATGGAGTGGGAGATGGCGTCGCTCATGAGGGCCACCCGGCGGAGCACCAGGAAGACCCCGGGGAGGGCGCACGCCACCGCCACCACCACGGCGAGAAGCTGGATCTCCAGGTCCAGGGTGGTCATTCCGCCTCCCCTTCGGAGGCGGCCCCGAAGAGGCGGCGGGCCCGCTCCACCCCGGCGGGAGTGAGAGACCACTCCCCGGGAACCGGCTCCCGCGCCCATCCCCGCTCGGACAGCGCCCTCAACGACCGCTCCACCGACCCCTCCCGGTCATGCATGGTTCTAAGCACCGCCACCGGGTGGGGGTGGTCCATGGCGCCTCCATGCTGTGCTCCCAGCGCGTACAGGTCAGCCAGCACCCGGTCGATGCGAACCCGGCGCCGGGTCCGGGCGGCGCGGATGAGTTCGGCGGCCACCCCTCGCCGGGGAGAGGCGAGGAGAGAGATGAGGACCCCCGCCGAGGCCAGAAGCACGATGGTGGGGCCGGTGGGAATCCCCGTCCCCGCGGCGCTCACCATGGCCCCCCCCACCCCCGCCGCGGCCCCCAGGAGCCCGGCCAGAACCACCATGAGGGCGAGCGAATCGGTCCACTGCCGGGCCGCAGCCGCCGGGGCCACCACGAGAGCGCTCATGAGGACCACCCCCACCGTCTGGAGGCCGAGGACGATGGCCGCCACGAGGAGGGAGGTGAGGAGGATGTCCACCCGAAGCATGGGGAGCCCCAGCGACCCGCCGAACTCCCGATCGAAGGCCAGGAGCTTGAACTCCTTCCAGAAGAGGGCAAGAAAGACGAGGACCACCCCCCCCACCCCTACGATGAGGAGCACGTCCCGCCCCATCAGGGTGGCGGCCTGCCCCCAGAGGAAGGTCTCGAGGCCGGCCTGCGCCGCCGTGGGTCGCCGCTGCACGAAGGTGAGGATGACGAGCCCGGCGCCGAAGAAGACCGAGAGGACGATCCCCAGTGCGGAATCCTCCGGGATGCGGGACTGGCGGACGATCCAGAGGACGAAGAGGGTGCCGATCCACCCGGCGAGAGCGGCGCCCAGCACGAGGACGGGGGTGGCCCGGGATCCGGTGAGGAGAAAGGCGAGTCCGATCCCCGGGAGGGCGGCGTGGGAGACGGCGTCACCCAGAAGGCTCTGGCGCCGGAGGACGGCGAAACACCCCATGGCTCCGGCCACGGCGCCGAGGGCCGCGGCACCCAGCGCCACCGTGCGGAGGGTATAGTCGAACTCCAGGGGGGTCATGGGAGGGGGCCTTCTCTCCCCGTGACCGCCTGGAGGAAGGGGACCCGGCCCCCGTACGCCTCCCGGAGGTTTTCCTCGGTAAACACCTCCTCCACGGGCCCGGAGGCGATTTTCCGGACATTGAGGAGGGCCACGTCGTCGAAGTACTCCGGCACCGTCTGGAGGGCGTGGTGCACCGCCACCACCGTGTTCCCCCGGGCCTTCAACTCCCGCAGCACCTCCACGATGGCGCGCTCGGTCCGGGCGTCCACCCCCTGGAAGGGTTCGTCCATGAGGTAGACGGCCGCCTCCTGTACCAGCGCCCGGGCCAGGAAGACCCGCTGCTGCTGCCCTCCCGAGAGCTGGGAGATCTGCCGGTCGGCAAAGGCGGTCATCCCCACTTTCTCCAGGGCGTCGTCGGCTCGCTCCCGCTCGCTCCGGCCGGGGCGGCGGATCCACCCGAGGGAGCCGTAGGTCCCCATGAGGACCACGTCCCGCACCGAGGTGGGGAAGTCCCAGTCCACACTCCCCCGCTGGGGGACGTACGCCACCTTCCGCCGAGCCTCCCGATACGGGCGCCCCAGCACCTTCACCTCTCCTGCGGCCCGCTTCACCAGTCCGAGGACCGCCTTGATGAGGGTGGTCTTCCCCGCCCCGTTGGGCCCCACGATGGCGGTGAGGGTCCCGGCGCGCACGGTGAGATCCACATCCCAGAGGACGGGGCGCTCCCGATATGCCACGGTGAGGTCGTTCACCTCGATGGCGGGGGTGCTCACCGGAGAGCCTCTGCGTCCGGGGCCAACGCGCCCACGATGGTGGAGACGTTGTGGCGAATCATCCCCGGGTACGTCCCCTCGGGGCTCCCCGGATCGCCCATGGCGTCGGAGTAGAGCATTCCCCCGATGGCCACCGGAAATCCCCGCGCCCGAGCGGCGGCCTGCACCGCCTCCACATTGCGCCGGGGGATGGACGACTCGATGAAGATGGCGGGGATCTCCTCCTCCACCAGGAGACGAACCACCCGCTGGACATCGCCCGTCCCCGCCTCCACCACGGTGGAGAGCCCCTGGAGCCCCTCCACCCGGAAGCCGTAGGCTCGCCCGAAGTAGTGGAAGGCGTCGTGAGCGGTGACGAGGACCCGATGCTCGGGAGGGACCCGCTCCACCTCCTCCCGTACCCACGCGTCCAGCGCCTCCAGCTCGCCCCGATAGGCGACCGACCGCTCCCGGAACTCGGACTCCCCCTCCGGGTCCAGTTCCGTCAGCGCCTCCGTCACCGCGTCGAGGGCGTACAGCCAGAGGGACACGTCGGACCAGATGTGGGGGTCGTACGCGCCCTCGAACTCCGGCGGGGTGAGAAGGAGCTCTCTGGGAACGGGGTCGGTGACGGCCCGGGTGCGGGTCCGCCCATCCATCTCTCGCAGGAGGTCGGCCATGGCCGCCTCCAGGTGGAGCCCCACATAGAGGATGAGATCGGCGCGGGCCAGCGTCCGCATGTCCCCGGCGCTCGCCTTGTAGAGGTGGGGATCCACCCCGGGGCCCATGAGTCCCACCACCCGCACCCGATCCCCTCCCACCCGTTCGGCCAGGTCGTGCACCATCCCTACCGTGGTCACCACCAGGGGGAGGCCGTCCGGATCTCCGTCGGGGCCGGCGCACCCGGCCATGGTTCCCCCCCCGACGAAGGGGAAGAGGACGAAGAGGAGGCAAAGCCACGATCTGGACATGAAAAAACCCCTCTCGGGATCGGATGGGGGAACCCACGGCGGACCACCGGTGAGGCGGAGGGAGTTCGGGGATGACCCCCTGGCATTAGCCCTCCCTAACCTCATATTTAGGTGCGCCTAAAATACCGCTCGTTATCTTTCCCCGTCAAGCGGTGCCCCCCCCCCCCCCCCCCCCGGCGGGGGCCCCCGCCGCCGCCCGGGGGGCCGCCGGCGGGGGGGGGGGGGCGGCGGCGGGGGGCGGGGGGGGCG
>JBJHBD010000094.1:0-12639 GCA_050485305.1 Gemmatimonadota bacterium | reverse complement strand
GCATGAACTCGGACCCCAGGTCGCGAGCCGGGAGCACGGTGACCAGGAGGACCACCCCGGCCACCCCCAGGAGCACCCAGCGGAAGCGAAGCGCCTGCCGGAGGAGGGGTCGATAGATCCGGAGAAGGCCCCGACTCACCGGGTTTTCGTCCTCACTTCGGGTGCGGCCACGGATGAAGAGCCCGAGGGTGACCGGGAGGAGGGTCACCGAAAGCACCGCCGCCGAGGCCATGGCCAGCGTCTTCGTCCAGGCCAGGGGGTGGAAGAGGCGCCCTTCCTGCGCTTCCAGCGCGAAGACGGGGAGGAAGCTCACCGTCACCACGAGCAGGGAGAAAAAGATCGCCGGACCCACCTCCGCCGATGATGCCGTTACGATCTCCCAGCGCCGGGAGGCCGAGATGGGACCGTTTTCCCGCTCCAGATGTTTGTGGACGTTGTCGATGAGGACGACCCCTGCGTCCACCATTGCCCCGATGGCGATGGCGATCCCCGCCAGCGACATGATGTTGGCCTGCACCCCCATGAGCCGCATGGCGAGAAAGGCGCCCAGCACGGCGATGGGGAGGGTCACCACGACGACCAGAGCGCTACGGAGGTGGAGGAGGAAGAGCCCGGAGATGAGCGCCGTGATGAGGAGGACCTGAAGGATGGTCCGGCTCAGGTTGGAGATGGCGTCGCGGATAAGGGGCGCCCGGTCGTAGGCCACCTCGATGCGCACCCCCTCCGGGAGCCCGCCGGCGATCTCGTCCAGGCGAGCGCGCACCGCATCGATGACGTTGAGGGCATTTTCGCCGTGGCGCATCACCACGATCCCTGACACCACCTCCCGCTCTCCATCCCGGTCGGCCAGCCCGCGCCTCAGATCGGGACCGAGCTGCACATGGGCCACATCGGCGACCCGAACCGGCGTGCCGGCCGGTCCGAGCCCCACCACCACGTTGTCGATGTCTTCGATGGATTCGATGTAGCCAAGCCCCCGCACCATGTACTCCCGCCCCCCCGCCTGCAGGACGCGGGCGCCCACATCGACGTTGGCCGCACGGATGGCGGACTTCACCTGGCCCAGGGTGATCCCGAACCCCTGAAGCCGCTGGGGGTCCACATCCACCTGGTACTGGCGGACATACCCCCCGAGGGCGGCCACCTCGGCCACGCCCGGGACGGATTGGAGCCGGTACCGGAGGAAGAAGTCCTGGAGGCTTCTCAACTCGGCAAGGTCGTGCCGGTCCGACTCCAGCGTGTACTGAAAGACCCATCCAACCCCCGTGGCATCGGGACCCAGCTGTGGAGTTACCCCGGCAGGGAGTTCATCTCGAACCTGCGCCAGGTACTCCAGCACCCGGCTCCGGGCCCAGTAGGGGTCGGTGTTCTCCTCGAAGATCACGTAGACATAGGAGATCCCGAAGGCGGAGATTCCTCGCACCGTCCGAGCTCGGGGCACCGAAAGAAGGGCGGTGGTGAGGGGATAGGTGACCTGGTCCTCCACCACCTGGGGCGCCTGCTCCATCCACTCCGTCTGCACGATGACCTGCACGTCGGAGAGGTCGGGGATGGCATCCACCGTGGTGGTACGAACGGCCCAGATCCCGGCGCCCACGAAGAGGGCGGCGAGGAGGAGGACCAGGGTCCGGTGATTTACGGACCCGGCGATGATCCGGTTCAGCATCGGTCGCTCCTCAGTGGCCCATGGCGGCGTGATCCATCCCCGCCGTTCCGGTCTGGAGACGGGACTCGGCATCGAGGAGGAAGGCGCCACGGGCGACGACCCGTTCTCCTTCCCGAAGTCCGGAGAGCACGGCGATCTGGTCGCCCATGGTGCGACCGAGCCGGACCTCGCGCCCCACGAAGTGGCCGGGGTGCTCCTCCACGAAGACCACATCCCGGGTCCCCGCCCGGATCACCGCATCCCGTGAGATCAGGAGGGCATCGGCTTCCTGCGCCCGGCGGGCGGAGCTTTCCAGGGTGACCGAGGCGAACATCCCCGGGCGGACCTCCCCCCCCGGGCTGGGCACCACGATGCGAACCCGGGCCGTGCGGGTGGTGGGGTCCAGGCTCGGGTAGATGCGTGCGACCCGGCCCGTCCATCGGCGATCCGGGAAGGCCTGGAGTTCGATGGTGGCCTGGTCCCCTTCGCGGATGGAAGCCATGTCGTTTTCGGGAATCCGCGCTTCCACCCAGACGGGGCTGCGGGCCGCGAGGCGGAAGAGGGGAGTGCCGGGGGACACTCGCTCACCGACCTGCACCAGGCGCTCCACCACAACGGCGTTGGAGGCGGCGGCCACCACATGAGTCCGGGGGATCTGTCCGGACTCCAGGATCTCGTTCACCAGCGCTTCGGGGATTTCCCACGCGGCGAGGCGACGGCGTGCCGCCTCCACGAGGGAGGCCGGGGCAGCCGACGGACGGGGGGTGGCCACTCCGGCAAGCCGGTCCTCGAGTCGGGCGGCGCTCACCAGCTCCTCGAGAGCCGCCACCAGTTCGGGAGAGTAGACCTCCAGGAGGGGGGCGCCCTGACGTACTGGCTCCCCTTCGGCGGCCACATGGAGCCGCTCGACGTATCCGCCGTACCGGAGGGTCACGGTGGAGAAGCTCGTTTCGTCCCACTCCACCGACCCGGTTACGCGGAAGGTCGTGGGGATCACCCCCCGGCGGGCGGCTACGGACCGGATCCCCAGCGCCGACACCCGTTCCGGGTCCAGTTGGACCTCCGCCTCCCAGGGTGCGTCGGCCTGGGACGGGCCGGAGCCGTGGGCCGAATGGTCAACCTCCTGCTGCGGCGCGGGCATGATGTGTCCGGCGTGCGGATCCTCCATCTCCGTCGGGATTTCGCCGTGATCGTGATCCGGTTCTCCGTTCTCCTCGGGGCCACACCCGGAGAGGCCGATCAGGAGCACGAGGAGTGCGATGGGGGTGGATCGAAAGGTCAGCGTCTTCATGATTCGGAATCCAGGAAGAAGGCGGTGCCGGCAGCACCGTCCAGGCGTACGGACGCGACGGCCAGGTCCCGAGCCGATCGGGCCCGCTCCGTTTCCGACGCGAGAAGGGTCATGAGCGATTCGAGGACCGAGAGGAAGGAAACCCCTTCGGCCCCCCCTCGATACGCCGACATGGCGGATTCCACGGTGGCAAAGGCCTGCGGAAGGACCAGTCGTTCAACCAGATGGAACCGTTCCCTGGACCGGGCCAGATCCGACCAAGCGGCGGTGAGGCGCGCCTCCAGGTCGGCTTGCTCCCTCCGGATCTCGTACCGAGCCCCTTCCGCCTCACCGGCGGCGGCACGAGCCAGGGGTTCCTGCTTCCGTGCCCGGAAGATCGGAACGGGGATGGAGACGGAGGCACTCCACATATCCTCGCGCCCGGGTCTCACTCCGTACCCGAACATCACCTCGATGTCGGGGCGCCGCTCCCGCTCGGCGAGGAGTCGCTCGGCCTCCATGCCACCAAATCCGGCCTGCGCGGCCGCAATACGGGGGTGGCCGCCCAGCGCCTGCTCAAGAAGCTCCGTCATGGAGGGAAGCCCCAGCCCTGGGAGCCGATCGGGAACGAGAAGCGCGAAGTCGTCCGGAGTGGCCGGGAGAGCCAGGAGGCGCGCCCACCCCTCCGGGCGCTTCACCGGAAAGCCAGGAGGGAGAGATTCATCCAGGAGAGCGGAGAGCCCTGCCTCCACGCGGGCTCGTGCCGCACGCAGGTCGCTTATCCGTTCCTCCACTCGGGCCAGTTCAGTATGGGTGCGCACCACATCCGATTGGGCCCCGTCACCCTCTCCGAACCGGACTCGAGCCACTTCAGCCAGCTCCGTCAGGAGCATTCGGGTCCGTTCCAGCACGGCCAGACTCTCGTCGAGATAGAGGAGCTCGGCATACCCCTCGGCCACCTCGACCCGGAGCTCCAGGGCGAGGGCCTCCCGCCGGTGGTTCGCTTCCTCCACGCGCGCATCGGCTGCTCGTACCCGTGCTTCCCGAACCCCCGGAGCGGGGAACCGCTGGCCCACCTCGAAGACGGCCATGGACATCCCCTCCCGGGCCAGATCAAGGGTTCCGGCTGGGAGGTTCATGAGTCCGGCCGAGATCATGGGATCGGGGAGGGATCCCGCGGGGCCCAGACGCTCCCGAGCGGCCTCGCGGAGTGCATCGGCGCGGTGGAGGTCGGGGTTCGCTCGTTCGAGCCGGTGGAGCAGGTCGGAGAGGGGGAGTTCAGGGGGGGACTGGGCATGAACGCCCGCAACCGTCACGAACATCGTCAGTACGAGGACACCCCCCATCCGAGCGATGAGGGCGCCGCGTTTCGTGCCGCTCCCCATGCTCCGTCCGGCCGAACCCTCACTTCCGTTCATCTCGGACCTCCGCTGAGATCATCCCATCTCCCCGGAGGCTTCAGGAAAGGCTCAGTCGATGGCCGGGGAGGATGTATTCAGGGGAAAGGTTCGCTTCGTCTCCATGAAGGGGAGGTGATCTTCGAGTGAAGACTTCTTCATGGAGGATGGGTGGGGCGGAGTTCCAGAGGGGAGGGGAATGGCATGCAGGCCGTCACGCGCGTTTCCGGCCGCCCGCTTGTCTTCGCGTGGGGCACGTTTCAGGCATCCTCACCATGACCGCGATGCCCGACAGGAGCGCCAGAAGCCCGGCAGCCAGGATGGCCGGTACGATTCCGAGGAGGTCGGCCAGCACCCCGGCCACGATGGCCCCGAATGCGTAACCGGAGTCACGCCAGAGCCTGTAGACCCCCACCGCCGATCCTCGCCAGGCGGGATGCGCCACATCGGCCACGGAGGCCAGTAGGGTGGGGTATACGAGCGCGGTGCCGGCTCCCAGGAGGGCACTCCCCACCAACCAGATCCGGAACTCTTCTCCGGCGGCGATCATGATGAGAGCCAACGCCTGAAGGATCATCCCTCCGGCAATGAGCGACTTTCGACCGAGGCGATCGGAGAGGCCCCCGGTCCAGAGCTGAAGGGTCCCCCAGAGCGCCGGATAGATGAAGGTCAGGATCCCGATCTGGCCCAGCGAGAGGCCGCCGGCGGCGAAGAAGAGCGGGAAGAGGCCCCATGCCACGCCGTCCTTGAAGTTCGTCACCAGACCGGCCTGTCCGGCTCCGAAGAGGGCGGGGTGGCGCCAACTCGCCAGGGTGAAGATCTCGCGCCCGCTCAGGGTTCCTTTCATGGTGGGGTCCTCCGAACCCGGAGCATGATCTTTCGCCTCGAGGGCCGCATGCCCGGTGGTCTCCCGGACGAAGAGTACGGTGAGTCCCAGCCCCAGAGCCACGAACGCGATCCCCAGATAGAAAGGTTCCGGGCGGAGTCCGAACACCTCGGCTACATACCCGGTTCCCAGCGCCGCGAGGGCGACGGCCAGGTAACCCGCAAACTCGTTCAACCCCATGGCGAGCCCCCGAGCCCGCGGGCCCACCAGGTCGATTTTCATGATGATGGTGGTGGACCAGGAAAGGCCCTGATTTACACCCAGAAGAACGTTCGCGAAGACGATCCACGACCAGGAGGGGGCCCATATGAGGAGGAAGGGGACGGGGATCCCGAAAAACCATCCCGCGAGGAGGACCTTCTTCCGTCCGAAGAGATCCCCCAGTCGTCCGGCGATGAAGTTTGTGCCCGCCTTTACGAACCCGAAGGTCACGATGAAGGAAAGGATGGCCCCTCGGGCCACCATCCCGAACTCCTCCTCCGCGATGAGGGGGAGCACGGTGCGCTCCAGCCCCACCATGGCGCCCACGAAGGCGTTGACCAGGACGAGGAGCCAGAACTGTTTCCAGTTCTCGCGAAGCCCCAGGCGGATGGTTTCCTCATTCATCCGGTGTGCGAGCCCTCATGCTTCGCCGTAGGCCACCAGGAATCCTCGTTCCTTCCACTCCGCCACTCCTTCTTCCATCCGGAGGGCCCGAAAGCCATGGCTCCGAAGCCGCTCCACCGCCTGGCGGGAGAAGAGGCAGTAGGGGCCTCGACAGTAGGCCACGATCTCACGATCGCGAGGGAGGTCCCTGAGTCGCTGCTCCAGCTCTTCGATGGGAAGGGAGAGAGCCCCGGGGATGTGTCCGGAAGCGTACTCATCGGGAGGGCGGACATCGAGAACGATCACGGATTCCTGGCGGATCCGCCGATCCAGCCCCTCGACGTTTACCGGTTCCAGGAGGTCGGGATCCTCGTAGAAGTCCCTCATCAACTCACGAACCTCGGCCAGGCTTTCGTGGGCCACATCCTGAAGGGACCGCACCAGGGCTCGGACGGCGGGGCTCGCCAGGCGGTAGTGGACATGCTGCCCCGCTCGCCGGGTTCGAACGAGGGACACCGCCCGCAGCTCCCGGAGGTGGTTGCTGACGTTGGGTACGCCAAGCCCCGCCTGCTCGGCGAGGGTCTCGACCGACTTCTCCCCCTGGGCGAGGAGCTCCAGAAGGAGAAGGCGAGAGCGACTCGCCAGCACTTTCCCGATGCGGGCGAACTGATCGTAGAGCTCGGTCTTGGGGTCTCTCACGTCGATCTCTCCAATTGTCATGTAGTTCATTAATTACTGAAATAAAGAGTACAGGAACCGATCGTGTCAATCCCACGACGGACGTTCGCTTTACGGATCCCCGATCCGCTCCCGCGAGGTCGCCTCCGAATCAGGGATCTTCCCCTCGGTCGCCACGGTTCCATCCACTCGGGCTTTTTCGAGGAGGCTGAGGAACCCCAGCGCGGGATCCGAGAGTTGGGCGTGTCGGAGGATCTCCCAATTTCCCCGCAGGTGGTCTCGAAGGAAGGAGACGACGTGGCCAAGGGAGATGGCTCTGTATCCATCCGGGGGTTTTGGGGGAACCAGGGAACCGAAGGCCAGGAGCCGGATCCGATGCCCATGCCCTGACACGGCCTCCCCATCCCGGAGGAGATGCCGCACCACACGCTCTCCCTCTCCCGGATCGCAGCAGCCGAACCGGACGAGGATTGCTTCCAGGACCCGAGGATCCCGGGCGCCGCGGTTGAGTTCTGCTCGACCTTCCTTCACCTCCGCCACGATCATGTCCGATTCCCCCCGCTCTCGCTCGAGAGTCGGGTCCGGTTCACCCAGTGTCGAAACGAGGGGCGCCGGGGACCTGCTGGTCATCTCCGATGGACCCGCGCCGGGGAAGCGGAAGGCCAGGAGGTCCACATCGGTGACCATCCGATGAGTCCCGTTCCTGACGCGCTCGAGCATGGGATACTCGGTGACGGTGAAGTAGCCGTTTACCTGCAGGTACGCCCGTACGAGATCCACCGCGTCGGCCATGGTTTCCCATCCTCCGTCTTATTTCCGGGGGTGGGGCACATACGCCCGAGGGCTCACCCCGTCCGTCACAGCTCCACCCTCTTCAGGAACTGGGCGTTGATCGCCACGATCACCGTGCTGGCCGACATGAGGACCGCACCCACGGCGGGGGTGAGGAGGATCCCCCACGCCGCCAGGACTCCCGCCGCCAGCGGGATGGCGAAGATGTTGTAGCCCGCCGCCCACCAGAGATTCTGAACCATCTTCCGGTAGGTGGAACGGGAGAGGGTGATGATCCGGGGGATGTCCCGGGGGTCGGAGCGCACCAGGACGATATGGCCGGCCTCCACCGCCACGTCCGTACCGGCCCCGATGGCGATCCCGATGTCGGCGGTGGCCAGCGCCGGGGCGTCGTTCACTCCGTCTCCCACCATGGCCACCCGCTTTCCCTGGCCCTGGAGCTCTCGGATTTTCGACGCCTTGTCTTCGGGGAGGACTTCGGCGAAGACGGTGTCGATACCGAGCTCTTCCGCCACGGCATGGGCCACTGCCTCGGCGTCGCCGGTCAACATCGCCACCTCGATCCCCCGCTCATGCAGGGCGCGCACCGCTTCGTAGCTTTCGTCGCGGATGGCGTCCGCTACCGCGAAGACGGCGAGCGCTTCCCCCTCCCGGAGGAGGTAGATGGCCGCCTGGCCCCGGGACGCAGCCGTCTCGGCGGCATTTCGCAGGGCGGATGGGACTTCGGCATCCTCTGCCTTCAGAAGGGCCGGTCCCCCCATCCGGTACTCGACGCCATCCACCGCGGCGGCCACCCCTTTTCCGGTAAGGGCCCGGAACCCGTCCGGGGATGGGACCTCCATCCCCCGATCCTGCGCGGTCTTCACGATCCCCCTGGCGATGGGATGCTCAGACTCCGACTCCACGCTCGCCGCGATCCGGAGCGCTTCGTCTTCGCCCAAGTCGTCTGCCACCGTCAGCTCTACGACCCTGTGCTCTCCCAGCGTGAGGGTGCCCGTCTTGTCGAAGACCACCACATTCAGGTTCCGAGCTTCCTCCAGCCCCCGACGGTCACGGACCAGGAGACCCCCCTGGGCTCCAAGTGTGGTGGAGATGGCCACCACCAGGGGAACGGCGAGCCCGAGCGCGTGGGGGCAGGCGATGACCAGCACCGTCACCACCCGAACGATGGAGAAGTCGATGGGAGCCCCCACGAGCTGCCACACGACCAGCGTGAGTACACCCGCGCCCAGGGCGACCCCGGTGAGGAGCTGAGCGGCTCGATCCGCCAGGTGCTGTGCCCGGGATTTGGATTTCTGTGCATCCGCCACCAGCCGCATGATCCCGGAGAGCTTCGTGTCGTCCCCGGTGCCGGTCACCTCCACCCTGAGTGAGCCTTCTCCGTTGATGGTGCCGGCGATGACCTCGCTTTTCTCCTCCTTCTTCACCGGGCGGGACTCACCCGTGATCATGGATTCGTTCACGGCGCTCGATCCCCTCCGCACGACGCCGTCGGCGGGGATGCTCTCGCCGGGACGGACGAGGACCAGGTCCCCGTCCTGAAGCTCACCCACGGGGACCCG
This sequence comes from Gemmatimonadota bacterium, assembly GCA_050485305.1. Classification (GTDB taxonomy): domain Bacteria; phylum Gemmatimonadota; class Gemmatimonadetes; order Longimicrobiales; family Gaopeijiaceae; genus JBJHBD01. The sequence goes on along the minus strand of JBJHBD010000094.1, from coordinate 3,824 downwards.
CTCCTCCCCTTCGTCCGTGACCCGGGTCGCCGTATCGGGAAGGAGCTTCGCCAGCTCCTTGAGCGCTCCTCGGGCCTGATCGATGGAGCGCATTTCGATCCAGTGCCCCAGGAGCATGATGGAGACCAGGGTTGCGAGTTCCCACCAGAGCGCCGACGCATCGATCCACCCGATGCGGACGATCCAGGAGAAGACGAAGGCCACGGTGATGGCCAGGGCGATCAGGGTCATCATCCCCGGGAGCCGGGCCTTCAATTCTCGACCGGCTCCCTGGAGGAAGACCCATCCACCATAGAAGAAGACGACCGTGCCCAGGATCGGTGGGATCCAGTCCGATCCAGGGAAGACCGGCGCCTGGTATCCGAGCAGGTCTTCGATGTGGTCGGACCAGAAGACGACGGGGAGGGTCAGGAAGAAGGAGAGTCGGAATCGGTCCCGGAACATCTCCGGGGAGTGACCTTCGTGGGCATCATGTCCGCCGTGCCCGTGATGGTGGTGGTCGTGCGGGTCCCCGTGAGACGCATCACCACCATGATCCTCCTGATCTCCATGTCCCTCATACTCCCCATGGCCATGGTGGTCGGGGTGGTGGTGCCGATGGTCGTCGGTTGAAAGCGTCATGTCGGCTCTCCCGGTTGTGGGCGGAAGGGGCGGTTCAGCGTGGAAGGGGAAGGGCCACGAGCACCGCCGTCATGAGAAGGATTACGACCCCGATCCCGACTTCCAGCGTTCCGGTCCGACGGAGATGTCGGACAGCCCCGTCGTGGGTAAGGCGGGGCTTCAGGCGAAGGGCGTTGTACGCACCGACCGATCCCATGAGAAGGACGGCCCCGAGCTTCAGGAGGAGGACTCTGCCGTAGCTCGTACCGATCAACCCATCGAAAGAGCCCCCGAGACGGAAGGCTGCCGGCGCGCCGGTGAGGAAGAGGATGGCCACACTCAGGGTCGCCACGAAAGAGAACCCACCCACGAGTGCCCTGACCGCCTCGCCTCCGACCGATCCGTCGAGGCGGCGGGCTGCCGGAATCCCGATGAGGAGGAGGGCGGCCAGACCTCCCAGCCATACTCCGGCCACCAGGACATGCGTCCCATGAAGCGCAACCGCCAGGGCGCCCCCGCCGACGGCGTGACCCGAGAGGGGAGGGGAGAACACGAGCGCGATCCCAGCCAACGCCGCCAGAACCCACCGCCCATCTCTTCCCGTACGCGCGACCGCGAACCCTGCGACCGCCGCCAATCCTCCGGCGACCTGCAGGATCCACCCGCTCCCCCACGGCATTGTGGAGATGAGCGTGCCGAGGGTGTTCCAGGTAACGGAAGCCAGATCGCCCGTGGCCGTCATGGCCTGGAGAACGAGGCGGATCGGAGCCATGAGGAGGATGAGCATCGCGGCACCCATCCCCACTCCGGCAGCGCGGCGAGCGACGGAATCGGGGAGTTGGGCGATTGCCGTCGAGCGTCGGCGCGCCCAGGGGAGCATGGCCCATCGGAGCGCGAGTACGCCCAGGAGGGCGATGAGGCCGCTCAGCGTCACCCATCGCGTGAGGACGAAGAGGGGAGAGGAGGCGTTGAAGCCGGGGGGGGCCACCTCATGGAGGAGTATCTCGGACGTTTCCGGCTCTGCGGGCGGAGTCTCGCCCGCCTCTTCGGAGTCGGGCGCCGGGCCCAGGACAACAAACCCGAAGCGACCCTGAACGGCGTGGCCATCGGAGCCGGTGGTTCGCCACGAGACGACATGGGCCCCGGGGTCGGGGGACTCCAGAACCGCGACGACCAGGACCCGGTCGGAATCTTCGGGCACCCGGGGGTCGGAAAGGGCGAGGGAACGACCGGAGGCATCCAGGAGCTCCACCGCCGTGAACTCGAGTCGCACCGGCTCGGAGAAGGTCAGGCGAAGTTCCCGGGGGGGCTCCTGGAGTTCTGCGCCGGAGGCCGGGTCGCTTCCGGTCAGGACCTGGTGCGCGAAGACGGCGACGGGGGCGAGGAGGAGGCACAGGAGGAGCCCGGCAACCACCGAACCCGGAGGTGCTCGCACACCTCCGATCAGGAGCCTTTCGGGCCGGTCACGCCACGGCGTCGAGCGCTCCCACGTCACCGGCTCGACCAGTGGATGTGACGGATCTTCCATCCTTCGTTGGTTCGCGCAAGCACCATGGTTTCCACGCCATGGCTGTTGATCTCCCGGTCGCCGACCCGCCCGGTGACATGCGTTCGCGCCGTGAGCACGGCCACGTCTCCGGCAATCGTGCTTCGGGAGTCCAGGACGTGTCGGGTTGTCTGGCGAGCGAACCGGATGTCGGCGGCGAGGTGGTGGCTCCGGTACTCCTCCAGGTTTTCCGCCTGCCCCTGCTCAAAGATCAGCACTTCCTCGTGCAGAAGTCTCACCACGGCCACCGAGTCTCCGGCGGCGAGCGCCTGGTGGAAGGCGGCGACCACGGAAGCGGGATCTTCCATGGCCTTCGACGAAGTCGCCAACGAACTTGCAAGGAGGTCCGGGGGGGGAGGGGTATCGGTGTGGAAGGTGACCGTACCGAGAAGGGCGAGGGTCGTGAGCGACGGAAGGAGCGAGATCATCAAGGGGAGCCTCCGGGGTGAGGGGCGGATGCCGAGCCGTACCCGGAAAAACTCTCCTCCGAAAGATGAAGTTACGATGAAGGTGCCGTGAAGGAGGCTTCATCCTCCGTCGGAGGCAACCTCGACGGGAGTGGTAGAGATGCCGGTCAACCCTCGGCGGGGATCTCGATCCGGAATTCGGCGCCGCCCAGTGTGGCGCTTTCTCCGGCGTGCACCGAGCCTCCGTGGACCCGCACGATGGCCTCGACGATGGAAAGTCCCAGCCCCACCCCCATGGCCAACCCCTCGGGTGATCGACTCGGATCCGCCTGCCAGAAACGCTGGAACGCGCGCTCGGCGTCGTCGCCTGCGAGACCCGGACCCGAGTCCTCCACCCGGACCACCCCTTGTCCCCCCTCCCGGGTTACCGTCACCCGAACCCGTCCCGCAGGGCCGGCGAACCGAACCGCGTTCGTCACCAGATTCCCGATGGCCTGCACCAAGAGGCCGCCGTCGAACTGACCCACCACGGGCTCAACGGCGACCACCTCCACCTGGACACGTTCCGACTCGGGATGGGCTTCGCGCCCCTCCGTCCCGCCCTCGCCACGCGCCGCGCCCTCGGTGGCGATCGTCCCGAGGTCGAGGGGCTCCCGCCGTAGCTCGATGACACCCGCATCCGCCCGCGCCAGGGTCAGGAGGCCGTCGACGATCCCCCCCATCTGGAGAACCTCCTCCAGAGCGCTCTCCAGAGATTCCCTGTACTCCTCCGGTTCCCGATCTCTCCTCAACGCCAGTTCGATCTCCCCCCGCATGGAGGTGAGGGGTGTTCGAAGCTCATGGCTGGCGTCGGCGGTGAAGCGTCGCTGCGCCTCGAAGGAGGCCTGGATCCGGTCCAGCATGGAGTTCAGCACCGTGACGAGGCGCTCGTACTCCGCGGTGTCGGCGTAGGCGCTGATCCGGTGGGTCAGGCTCGCGGCGCCCACCCCTTCGGCCTGATGGATGATGGCCGTCAAGGGCCGTATGGCCCGGGAAGCCAGCCAGCGCCCACCCAGCATTCCGCCGAGGGCGGTGAGGAGAACGAGCGCTCCACCGAACCACGCCACCCGTCGAAGCATGGTGTCCCGGGTCTCGAGGGGCGCGGCGACCTGCAGGACATGCTCATCGTGCAGGTCTCCCAGCCGGACCAGAGGGTAGAAGACTGATCGGATCCGGTAACCGCCAAAGTCCGCGGTGCGCCACACCAGCTCGCCCCCCGCGGCGCGCTGCAG
>JBJHBD010000093.1:0-12712 GCA_050485305.1 Gemmatimonadota bacterium | reverse complement strand
GTCATGGGTGGGAGAACGGACCCCCCTTTCGTGGTGGTCGGGCATGTCAATCGCCCGCACGGCACGAAGGGGGAGTTCTTTGTCTGGTCCCTCACCGACCGCCCCGACGACACCTTCGTCGAAGGGGCGGAGCTACGTGTGGCCGACGGCACCGGGAACCTCCCCGACGAACTCTTCCCCTCGCTCCGCGTCACCGGAGTTCGTCCCTATCGGAAGGGGTTCCTCCTCACCTTCCAGGGGATCGAGGAGCGGGAGCGCGCCGACCTGCTCCGGGACCGTTACCTCCTCCGCCCCTTCGAGGAAGTCCCACCTCTCGACGAGGGCGAGGTCTTCTATCACCAACTCCTCGGAACCCGGGTCTTCACCCGTGACGGGACCGAGGTGGGGGTGATCCGAGAAGTCTATCCCGTGCGCCCGGCGGATCTTCTCGAAGTGGAAGGGGTCGATCGCACCCACCTCATCCCCTTTACCGCCGAACTGGTGGTGGAGGTGGATCCCGAAGCAGGCCGCATGATCATCGACCCGGAGGATGGGCTCCTGGAGCTCTGACACCATGCGCATCAACATCCTCACCCTCTTTCCCGACTTCTTCGCCGCACCGCTGGGGCTGAGCATCCCCGGGCGTGCCGCCCGGGACGGGCTCGTGGAGTACCGGGTGGTGGACCTCCGGGAGTTCACCCACGACCGGCACCGTACCGTAGATGACGTCATTTACGGGGGTGGCGCCGGCATGGTGATGAAGCCCGATCCCTTCTTCGAGGGGGTGGAGCACCTGAAGCCCATCGGGCCCATCGTGCTTCTCTCTCCCCGGGGGCGGGTCTTCACCCATGAGGATGCCGTTCGCTTCGCCGTGGAGCCCGAACTCACCCTTCTCTGTGGGCACTACAAAGATGTGGATCAGCGGGTGGCCGATCACCTGGTCACCGATGAGATCTCGCTGGGTGACTTCGTACTGTCGGGAGGAGAGGTGGCTGCCCTCGCCGTCGCGGACGCCGTGGTGCGGCTTCTCCCCGGTGCCATGGGCGATCACGATTCGGCCGCCTCGGACTCGTTCTATGATGGGCCGCTTCTGAGCCCCCCGTCGTACACCCGCCCGCCGGACTTCCGGGGGCACCAGGTCCCGGAGGTGCTCCGGAGCGGTGACCACGCCAGGATCGAAGCCTGGCGCCGCGCCGAGGCCGAGCGCCTGACGAAGGAGCGCCGCCCGGATCTGTGGAAGCGGGCCGTGGAGGAAGGGGTGGTGGAGGAGGAGTAGTAGGGAAGGGGGCTGAGCCTCAGCGCCGCACCCCACATTCTTCCGATTCTACACCCTCCTCAGGGCACCTCTTGGGCTCCCTTCCCTTTCCCGAGATTGTCCGACATCAGGGTCTTCACCGGGTCCCCATTCAGCACCGGCGGGGCCCACGTTCCGTTGAAATGCATCCCTCCACGAGGGTCGAAGAAGATCACCCTCCCCTCGCCGCGTGGCTCCACCGACCACCCCCCCTCGTGGACCAAGCGGTGGTGATGCCGGCAGAGGAGGATGCAGTTTCTGAGACTCGTCTCCCCACCGTCTGCCCAGTGGCGGATGTGGTGGGCATCGGTGAAGCGGGACCCGCAGCCGGGGAACCGGCAGCCGCGGTCGCGGGCTTCGAGGGTGCGGCGAAGGGGGGCGGACACCGTCCGAGTGCGGCGACCGAGGTTGAGGGAGGGGGTTGAGCGGCCGCCCTCTCCGTTGACCACCGGCACCATCGAAGCGTCACAGGTCAGCCTCCGAGACGTTTGGCCGCGCTGCGCGCGTCCGTCTCGCGGTTTACGACCACAGTCGCAGCGCGAAGGCGTGGCTGGTCCGCTCGGCTCCGCGTCCGTGCGGACCACCGGCACCACCGAAGCGTCGCAGGTCAGCCTCCGAGACGTTTCCGCGGAAATGTGAACATCCTCCACGATGTGGTCGAGGCGGGTTTTGCGAGCCCGCTTCCGATGGTGCGCCGTGGCGCGATCCAGGGGATGCGGCTCCTTCAGGGTGGCCAGGTCCACATGGACCATGACCTGGTAGCGTTCGGCAGAGGTGCCGGAGGGGGCGGGTTCCTCTGCCGACACATCCCCACCCCCCAACCCCACCGTCATCCCCCGCTCCACGAGAAGGGCCAGCGCATCAGCCCGCCGTCGAGCCGCGGCGGCTTCCGTGTCCCGCGCCTTCCGCCGTTTGCCCTGATGGTCGGTTTCCCTGACCCGCCCACGGGTATCGTAGTGTGCCTCCTCGGTGGTTTCTTTCCGGTAGAGGTGATCGCTCGCCGCCTCGATGGCCCGCATGAGAAGCGCCCCGACCTCGGGGGTGAGTCGCCCCTTCACCACATAGCTCCCATCGAGATCAGGAAAGACGGAGAAGCACCGGTTCCGGTGGCGCCACTCGTCTCGCTCCTCCTCCTCCTTCAGGGTTCCCAGCTTCCAGCCGCGAACCATCCGCTCCAGTTCGGCGGCGGTGGATCCTCGGGCCATTTCCAGGAGTTCACCCTCGGTTTCCGGTTCGGCCACCCGGGTAAGCGCCCGGACCTTGGAGAAGGTCAACTCACCGCGGGCCAGCGCCTCGTCGATGAGGGGAAGCTCACGAAGCGCACGGGCCGCACGTACCCGCTCCCGCGCAGCACCCCGGTCGATCCCGGTACGATGAGCCAGCCACTCGGCGCAACTCCGGAACCCGGCCGACTCCCATCCTCGCCCTTCGTCGAAGCGGGCGATCATGGCCAGCAACCGCTGGGTGGCGGACTCGATGTGGGCGGAGAGCACGGCGATTTCATGGCCAAGTTGGTCGAGGGAGTCGTCGTCAACGGAGTCATCGTCGAGGGAGTCGTCGTTCCGGGCGTTCTCAGCAGGGGCGTCCGGGACGGGAAAAGCGGACTCGGTGGGCGACGGTCCTTCGTGCTCCGGATGTTCCGAATCCCCCGGCTCGTACTCAGACTCAGGCTCCCGAACCAGAAGTATGGTAGTGGTCAGATACCCCATAGTGCACCTCTCGCAAATGACGGATAGAAATCGACTTACACAATCTAACAGGGGGTTTGGCGACGCTCCGGAGGGGGCGCAGAAGCCCTGAACCAGGGGGTGAGGGTCACTCAATGGGTGTCGAGCCCCGCAAAGCGCGTCAGCGGCCCGCCCAGGTGGCGAGATACGCAGGGAAAATGGGGGCGGGCGACGAGGCCAATCCCGCATCTCAAATCCCGTCAAGGGGTTGGGGGCCGAATTGCATGTCTGGATGGGACGACCTTTTCCACATTTGAGTGACCCTGGCCCATTCCCCGACCGAGCCCCCCACACGCTCCACTCATCCCCCTTCACCCAAACTCACTCGTCCATTATCTTAGGCGTCTGTGCCGACTCCACAGGGGAGTCCGAAAAACGAGGGAGGCAACCATGGCCGATCTGCTGCGAGAACTGGAACAGGAACATCTCAGGGACGATCTCCCCGAGTTCGCCCCCGGGGACACCGTTCGGGTGCTCTACCGGGTGCGTGAGGGTGAGAAGGAGCGGATCCAGGCCTTCGAGGGCGTCTGCATCGCCCAGCGGGGTGGCGGAATGGGCGAGACCTTCACCGTCCGTAAGATCTCCTCCGGGATTGGCGTGGAGCGCGTCTTCCCCCTCCACTCTCCCTTCATCAAGGGGATCGAAGTGGTTCGCCGCGGACGCGTCCGCCGGGCGAAGCTCTACTATCTGCGCGGCCTTCGCGGGACGGCTGCCCGGATCACGGAGAAGCGCACCACCTGATCCGACGGGAATGGTGACGGGAGCTTCGGCCCCCGAACCCGGGCGGCCCCGGGACCCCCTGGCTTACGAGCGGGGGTTCTGGGGCCGTGGTCGTTTGAGGGTGGCAGGGGTGGATGAGGTGGGGCGCGGACCTCTGGCCGGACCGGTGGTGGCCGCGGCGGTGATCCTCCCCGAGGGGTGCTGGATCGAAGGAGCCGGGGATTCCAAGCGCCTATCCCCCATCCGGCGTGCCACCCTCGTCCACGAGATCCGGGAACGAGCCCTTACCATCGGCGTGGGCGCGGCGTCGGTGCGGGAGATCGACCTCCTGAACATCGTCCGGGCCACCACCCTCGCCATGGACCGGGCCCTGAAGGCGTTGGGGGAGGCTCCGGAACATGTCGTGGTAGATGGGCTTCCGGTGCGGGACCTCCCCTGGGAGCACGATGCGGTGGTCGGTGGAGACGGCGAGGTCCACGCCATCTCCTGCGCCTCCATCGTGGCGAAGGTCTGCCGCGACGACCTCATGCGGCGCCTCGCCACGAGGTATCCGGGATACGGGTGGGAACGGAATGCGGGGTACGGGACGAAGGAGCACCGGGAAGCGATCCGGCGGTTCGGTCCCACTCCGCATCACCGCCTCACCTTCGGTCCGGAGCAGTACCTTCTCCAAGGGGTGGAGGAGGGGCCCCCGGGAGGGTAACGTATAACCCTTGAGGCGGTAGCTCAGTTGGTAGAGCAACGGACTTTTAATCCGTAGGTCCTGGGTTCGATCCCCAGCCGCCTCACTCGAAGATGCATCGATCCACCGCCGGAGAAGCCGAGCTCCCATGAAGATTGCCACCCACGCCGCACCCATCTTCCCTGCCGGTCTCGCACTCCTCGCCACGGCAACGATGACGTATTTCGCCGACGGACTCGAGGCCCAGACCCCCGACCCGCATCTGGAGAAGGCGCACCGGGTTCTGGCTACCACCCCCCTCATCGACGGGCACAACGACCTCCCCTGGCAGATCCGGATTCACCCGGAGTCGCCCATGGATGTGGCGGCGTACGGCATCGCCGGTCGGGAAGGGGGGCACACCGACATCCCCCGCCTCCGCGCCGGAGGGGTGGGAGGGCAGTTCTGGTCGGTGTACGTCCCCTCCGAGGCCATGGAGACCGGGGCGGCCCGCTACCAGCTCGAACAGATCGACATCATGAACCGGATCCTGGATCGGTATCCGGAGCACTTCGAGCTGGCTCTCACTGCCGACGACGTCATGCGCATCTTCCACTCCGGGAAGATCGCCTCTCTTCTGGGGATGGAGGGCGGGCACGCCATCGAGAACTCGCTGGGGGCGCTCCGCGCCTTCTACGATCTGGGGGCCCGCTACCTTACCCTCACCCACAACGCCCAGCTCGACTGGGCCGACGCCTCGCCCCCCGATCAGCAGCGCCTGGGCGGGCTCTCGCCCTTCGGTCGCGAGGTGGTGCGGGAGATGAACTGGCTGGGGATGCTGGTGGACCTCTCCCACGTCTCCGACGGAGTCATGTCGCAGGCGCTGGACGTCTCGGAGGCCCCCGTCATCTTCTCCCACTCGTCGGTGCGGGCGCTCAGGGATCACCACCGGAACGTCCCCGACTCCATCCTCCGGCGCCTTCCGGAGAATGGCGGGGTCATCATGATCACCTTCGTCCCCGCCTTCCTCACCGACCGGGATCACGCCACCCTCGACGACGTGGTGGCCCACATCGAGCACGCCCGGGCGGTGGCCGGGGTGGATCATGTGGGGATCGGCGCCGACTACGACGGTATCACCTCCGTCCCGGTCGGGCTGGAAGACGTCTCCACCTATCCGGCCCTCCTGGCCGAGCTCTCCCGCCGGGGGTGGAGCGAGGAAGACCTCCGGAAGCTGGCCGGCAAAAACGTGCTCCGGGTCATGCGCGACGCCGAGGCGGTGGCGCGGCGCCTGCAACGGGAACGGGGCCCGTCCCACGCCACCATGGAGGCACTGGACGGACCCCGTTGACCCCGGGGGGGTGGGGTCCCGGCGTCAGCCCCCTTCCGCGTACTTCCGGGCGATGGCAGCCAGCCGCTCGTTGATCTCGGTAGCCGAAACCCACCATCCTCCCACCATGACGCCGGCCCGGTCCTGAAGGGCCCGGAGCGATTCCAGGGGGTTCCCCTCCAGGAGCACCAGGTCGGCGCGGTTCCCTACCGCCACCACCCCGAAGTTCCCCTCTTCACCCAGCTCCTCGGCCACGTACTCTGCCACGTTCCGGGTCCCGGAAAGAAGGACCTCCCAGCGCGACATCCCCGCATCTTCCATGAGAGGAATCTCCCTGTGGAGGGCAAATCCGGGGACGTTGAAAAGCTGGGGTGAGTCGGTCCCCATGAGGATGGGGACCCCGGCTGCATGGGTGGCCCGGAGGAACTCCTGCCGCATGGCCCGGTGCGCCGCATCCGACTCCGGGGTGACCGCCGGGTTCTGTACGTTGGCCTCGGCCCGGTTCCGGTAGTTCATCCGGAGCGAGGGCGAGATGTAGCGGAACTCCGGGAGGGCCAGCATGGCGTCGGCGTCCACGTACCCGAAGAGGTGGTTCCACAGGTACTGGGTAGGAACCTGCCAGACCCGCCGCTCGGCCAGCTCCCGCACCAGGGCGTCCAGCTTCTCCGCGTCGGTGGCGGCGAAGACCTCGGCCATGGAGGCCCCTTCCGCCAGGTCATCGCGCCGGGTGGCCTCCAGGTACCCGTCCAGGTGGTCGATGGTGGACATCCCGGTGCGAATGGCGTGGTAAATCCCCACATCTGCGGGGATGTGGCCGGCGTAGGTGATCCCCACCTCGCGGGCCACCTCCACCATCCGATCCCAGGCATCCAGCGGGACCCCCGGGTGGATCTTCAGGAAGTCGTATCCGGCCTCGGCGTGCGCCCGCACGAGCGCCTCGGCGGCTTCAGGAGTGGGGGCCGAGTTCCCGTTCACCGAGGGTGCGCCCACGATGAAGTGGGGCCCCAGCACCCCACCCCGGGCAATCTCGTCTCGCAGGGCGAGCTGATAGGGGGCACCCAGCATCCCCCGGATGGTCGTGACGCCATTGGCCACATAGAGGAAGAGGGTTTCCTCTATGAGTTCCCGAGGCGGGTCCTGCCCCGGGGGGACATGGGCGTGGATTTCGGCCAGCCCGGGCATGAGGTAGCGCCCCTCTCCGGCAATGCGCGTGGCCCCCTCCGGAACCGGCGTGCTCTCCGCAGGTCCCATGGCCACGATGACGCCGTCCTGAACCACAACCGTCTGCCCCGGGAGCATCCGCTCCGAGTCCATGGGGATGACGGTGACGTTCACGAAGGCGTAGGTGCCGTCGCGACCGGGGTCGGAGAGGGCCGGGCTCCCATCCCCGGCCAACCCTGGCAGCGGAATGAAGAGAAGGAGCAGGGCCATGAGGAGAGACGTGCGGGGGGCGACGCGGCGCATGGGAGTCGACTCCGGGTTGAGGGGTCCGGGTTCGTACGGAATATGAGAAGGTGTGGGGAGCCTCCCGTCCACGAAAGTCCGGGATGGGGAACGCTGGCTCCCGATCCTCCGTCGCGCTACCTTCCCGTCCGGGCAGGAGCCCCATTTTCCCGACGTGTCACACCTCCCGGAGCGTCATGACCGAACCGAGGGATCATGCCCCGCCCGATCCTCATCCCGAGGTGCATCCTCCCACATCGGGGATGGCCCGGTCGATCCAGTCGCTCTTCGAACGGATCGCCCCTTCCGCGCCGCCGGAGGTCGAGGAGGCGGAGGAGGAGCCCGTAGAGGCGGAGATCGACGGCCCCTCCCCCGCCGATCGCCCCCCTCCCGACGGCCCCACGAACCGCGACCTTCGGGACCGTTTCACCACCTTCCTGGCCCGCTTCATCCGAGCCGCCCCGGAGGAGCGAGGCGAGTTGACGAAGGCCATCGTCACCAATGCGGCGCTCCTCCGCGAGGGCCCCGAGATCCACGCCGTGGCCGACGCCGTCGTGGCCCTCACCCTCCACGATGGGGAAGAGGGGGATGGGAGTGAGCCCCTCACCCTCGCTGCGGCCCTCCTGGACGATGGGGTGGCCGAGCACCTGGCCATCCGCCTGGGGAACGACCGCGACCCCGAGGTGCGGGAGACCCTCACCCGGGTCGCCCTCGCCCACCCGGCGCGCCTCGCCCCGGCGCTGGCCGACGCCCTGGCCGACGCTCCGGATCGCGGGGTTCGCCGTGCCCTCGTGGACGCCCTTCGCGCCCTCGGGCTCCCCGGGCGGGACGCGGTCCTCCACCTCCTGGAGGATTCCCGGTGGTTCGCCGTCCGCAACGGGATCATCCTCCTCTCGGAGATGGAGGACCCCGAAGTCGTCCCATCCCTCGTGGTCCCCCTCGCCCACGAAGACCCCAGGGTCCGGAAGGAGACGGTCATGGCGCTGGCCCGCATCGGTGGCGAGGAGGCGGGGCTCCTTCTCCTGGGGATGCTGGAGGACCCCGACCCCGACGTCCGCGGCGCCACCGCCATGGGGGTGGGAGCGCTCCGGGTCGAGAAGGCGCAGCGCACCCTCCTCCGTCTCGCCGAAGAAGACACCGAGGAGGAGGTGCAGATCCAGGCCCTCCGGGCCCTCGGGCAGCTCGGGGACCCCGGCGCCGTTCCGGTCCTCGAGCGCCGAGCGGTGGGCTCCCTCTTCAGCCGCCCCCCTCGCCCCATTCGCATCGCGGCGTACCGCGCGCTCCACGCCATCGGGAGCCCCCACGCAAAGAAGCTCCTCGAGGCCGCCCGCTCCGATCGGGACGGGGAAGTGCGCGACGCGGTGGAGGCGCTCTTCCGGGGGAATGGGGGGCGCTGACTACCCCAGCTCGAAGACGTCGCGGAGCGCCCCGACAAAGTGGGACGCCTCCCGGATCCCCTCTCTCGCCGTGCGATGCCGGGCCGTCCCCGAGTGGGCGAAGAACCCGGTGATATGGGACTTGAGGTGGGGAGCCAGAGGGGTGAGGCGTTCCGCCAGCCGAATCGTCTCGGTGAAGGGGATGAGGTGGTCGGACCGCCCGTGAAGGAGTCGGGCAGGGGTTTCCAGTCGGGACATGGAGCTGAAGGGGTCCAGGAGGGGGAGCCGCTCCCGGGCGGTCTTCGTGAGGATGGGAATCAGCGCCTCCGCTCCCTCTCGCTCCGGTTCCCGATCTGCGGGAGGGGCGAAAAGATCGAAGAGCTCCCGGGCCCCGGGGGGCATCCCGTTGCGGAGCTTCACCTTCACCGGGTCGAACACGGGGTCCCATGAGTCGATGCGGCGCTCCCCCGCGGCCTGCGCCAGCCATCTGAGCCCGCCGGCCACCTCTCTCCGGTCCCTCAGCTCCGGGGCCAGGGGGATGAGGTTTGACCCCACGATCCACCGCCCGTACGGGTCCGGACGCTGATGATACGTTTCCCCGCCGGCCTCATGTTCGCCGGTGAGATGAAAGCGGAAGGTGCGCTCCAGGTCCCCGTACCCTCCCCAGGAGACCACCCCCCGCAGGTGGGGAGCCAGCGCTCCCGATGCGGCGGCATGGAGCGCCTGGGGCCCCCCGAAGGAGATCCCGATGAGGACCACGCCTCCGGGTTCGGATTCCGGATCCGTGGCCAGCGACCGCACCGCCCGGCAGAGGACGTCCTGCGCCTGCTCGGGGGCGAATTCCAGCTCCATCCACTCCCGGATCTCGGGGACCAGCACCCTCCCCCCGGTGGAGGCGAGCGCTCGGGCGAACCGGTCCAGCCCGGGGTGGGCGAGCCCCACCCGGGTCATCCCGTGGAGAAGGACCCATCCCCTTCGGCGGGGACCTCCGGCGATGGGTTCGTACAGGATGCCCTGGGTGGGCGGGCCCCCATCCTCCCTGGGGATGGGTCGACTCCGCACCGCCAGATTCCGGCGGGGGTACCCCCAGTGGAGGCCGAAGCGGAGGGCGCGCAGGAGAGGGGTGTTCATGGCAACATGGTAACATGGCAGGGGAAGGGAGGGAGCACCGCCTCACCGGAGCGAACCCTTCCTCTCACCCCCGGCTGTCGATATGTATAGCAACTTCACACGGCACCGCCGGGTACCCCGGAGGTGTCCGAAGCCTCGAACGTTCCCCCTTCCCACCATCGGATGAACCACACCCGTCCCGCCTACGCACATGCCGCGGGCGCGGCAGGAGCGGCCCTGCTCCTGTACGCCGTCACCCTCGCTCCCACCACCTGGTTCTGGGACACCAGCGAGTACATCGCCACGGCGCACATCATGGGGATCCCCCACCCGCCAGGGAACCCCCTCTTCGTGGTGGTGGGACGGGCGTGGAGTCTCCTCCTCTCCATTACGGGGCTCTCCGTTCCCATTCGGATCAACCTCCTGGCCGCCGCCACCTCGGCGGTGGCCACCGGGGCCTTCTTCCTGGTGGCCCACCGGATCCTGGCGGGGTGGATGGCCTCAGACGTGGACGCCCCCCGCCCGGCACCCCGGCGGGTGCGAGGAGCGGAGTCGGAGGCGGCGAGGGGAGATGAAGGAGAACCCATCCTCCCGGAAGAGCGCTGGCGGAGCCGAATCCCCCTCATGGGAGCGTGGGCCGGTGCGATTCTCGGCGCCTCCGCCTTCACGGTGTGGAACCAGTCCAATGTGAATGAGAAGGTCTATACGCTGAGCGTCCTCGTCATCGCGGTGGTGTCGTGGCTCCTCATTCACTGGAAGGACCGGAAGGACGAGCCTGGGGCGGCGTGGCTCCTGGTGCTGGCCATCTACCTCATGGTTCTGGGCTCCACGAACCACCTCATGTCGCTCCTGCCGGGGCCCGCGGCCCTCCTCCTGGTGATCCGGGAGAAGCCCGATGTCCTCTGGAATCCGGCGGTCCTCACCCGCTCGGTGGCAGCGGTCCTCCTGGGGCTCTCCTTCAACTTCATGCTCCCCCTTCGATCGGCGCAGCAGCCCATCATCAACGAGGGGGAGCCGGTGTGCGAGGGGATCGCGGAGTCGGTTGTGGCGGTCTACACCCTGGGGAAGACGGGTTGCCCGGCGCTTGCGGCAAATCTCCGGCGGGAGCAGTACGGAAAACCCCCGCTGAGCGAGCGGCAGGCCCCCTTCGGCCATCAGCTCTACAACTACTTCCAGTACTTCGACTGGCAGTGGTCCCGGGGGCTGGCGGCGTCGGAGCTTCCGGGGAACGCCCGACTCCCCTTCTCCCTCGTCTTCCTGGGGCTCGGGTTCTGGGGGCTCCTCCTCGCCTGGCGAGGGGATCGGGGGCACCTCATCTATATGGGAACCCTGGCGTTCACCCTTACGCTGGCCCTCGTCTACTACCTGAACTTCAAGTACGGATATTCGCTGGCGCCGGAACACATGGACCGAACCATGCGGGAGGTGAGGGAGCGGGACTACTTCTTCATCGGGTCCTTCCACCTCTGGGGGTTCCTGGCGGGGATGGGATTGGTGGGCGCCTGGCGATGGGCGGCGGGAGGCGGACTCGCACCGCGGAATCTGGCGCTCGCTTCACCCATACTGGTGCTGGCCTTCGTCCCCCTGACCCTCAACTGGGCATGGGCGTCACGCACCGACGACCACTCGGCGCGGGACTGGGCGTACAACATGCTCCAGAGCGTCGAGCCGTACGGGGTGCTCTTCACCAACGGGGACAACGACACCTTCCCCCTCTGGTATCTCCAGGAGGTGGAGGGGATCCGCCAGGACGTCACCGTCATCGTCCTCCAGTACCTCTACACCCAGTGGTATCCGCGTCAGCTCAACCTGCACACGGCGCCGGGGAGGCAGCGCCTCTACGATCCGGAGCAGGGGCCCTCCATCTACTCCTCCGATGCGCCGCCCCCCACCCGTCCCATCAATCGCCTCGCCGACGAGGAGCTGAACCGGATCACCCACATCCGGCTCCCCCAGGACCAGACGGTGACGGTGGGGCCGGTGGCGCTCCGCTACCCCCAGGGGTACGTGCTGGGACGGGGGGAGCAGATTGCCCTCTCCATCATTCGCGACAGCTATGAGGAGCGTCCCATCCACTTCGCCTCCACCGGGGGGCTCGCGCAGGATCTGGGGCTGGATCGGTGGGTGGTGCGTCAGGGGCTCACCGCCCAGCTCCGCATCGGGGAACCGGAAGAGGAGGAGGGGGTGGTGCAGGTGGGGCAGAACCTGGCCGGAGAGCTGGTGGACTATCCCGTCAGCCGGTACCTGGCCGACGAAGTCTTCCTCTACCGGGGACTCCGGGAACGGGCCATCTGGGCAGACCGGGCCACCCTCAACATCCCCTGGCACTTCTACTTCCTCTACCTCCAGCTCGCCGACGCCGCCCTCCGCCTCGGCCTCGACGACGAGACGGTGGATGCCCACATGGATGAAGCCGACAAATTTGCCGTCACCGCCGGTGGAGGGACCCGGGGGACCCCGTGAACGGAGCCCCGCCGGACCCGTTCACCCCCGGTGAACTCAATCGGTACGCCCGGCACCTGGCGCTCGACGGCGTCGGGCCGGAGGGGCAGCGCAAGCTGAAGGAGGCCCGCATACTCCTGGTGGGAGCGGGGGGGCTCGGCTCCCCGGCGGCCCTCTACCTGGCCGCGGCCGGGGTGGGGACGCTGGGGGTGGTGGACCCGGACCGGGTGGACCTCACGAACCTCCAGCGCCAGATCCTGCATCGGACCGTCGATGTGGGGCGCCCCAAGGTGGAGTCGGCGGTGGAGGCGGTGTCGGCGCTCAACCCCGAGGTTCGGGTCCGAACCCACCCGGTGCGGCTGGACTCCTCCAACGCGCTGGAGATCCTGGCCGAGTACGACCTGGTTCTGGACGGCTCCGACAACTTTCCCACCCGGTACCTGGTGAACGACGCCTGCGGGCTTCTGGGGATCCCCTGGGTCTACGGCGCCATCCTCCGCTGGGAGGGACAGGTCTCCCTTTTTGGCACCTCCGACGGACCCTGCTACCGCTGCCTCTTCCGCGAGCCTCCCCCTCCCGGGATGGTCCCCGGGTGCAGCGAGGCCGGGGTCATGGGGGTCCTTCCGGGGG
>JBJHBD010000092.1:0-13056 GCA_050485305.1 Gemmatimonadota bacterium | reverse complement strand
CTTCTCCGCCCCCGGCGGGGGGAACAAGATCGGCCAGACCTTCATCGACGAACGGGTCACCATCCATTCGGACCCCGACGACCCCCGCATCTTCTCCACTCCATTTGACGGCTCCGGCCTCCCCAACCGCCGCGAGGTCTGGGTGGAGAACGGAACGCTCCGCACCCTCAACTACGACCGCTTCTGGGCCGAACAGCAGGGGCGGGAGCCCAACGGCTTCCCCTCGGGGTGGTACATGACCGGAGGGAGCGACACCCTGGACGACATGATCCGCTCCACCCAGCGGGGGCTCCTCCTCACCCGCTTCTGGTACATCCGCGGGGTGGACCCCCGCACCATCCTCTTCACCGGCCTCACCCGGGACGGGACCTTCCTCATTGAAAACGGGCGCGTCACCCACCCGGTGAAGAACCTCCGGTGGAACGAAACCCCCATCTTCATGCTGAACAACATCGAGATGATGGGGGAGCCGGTGCGCATCTCGTCGGGCGAATCGGCCGGGCTCACCCCGTCGGTGTGGGTCCCCCCCCTCAAGGTACGGGACTTCTCCTTCACCTCCACCTCCGACGCCATCTGATGGACCCGCTCTCCGAACCCACCCCCTCGCCGGATCCCACCCCCGGCGGGGGCGGGGGTGAGGAGCGGTGGATCGAGACGAAAGAGGGGGGGCTCTTCTTTCTCAACGCCCTCCTCATCTTCCCCTGGATCATGGTCCTCATCCCCCTTCTCACCCGCGTCTTTGTCCGCGGGGTGGTGGGAGGGCTTCCCCGGGAGTCCGTCATCGTCGACACCTTCCCGGCCATGACCGAATACCTCCTCCCCCGGGCCGGGTGGCTCCTGGTGATCCCCGTCGGACTGGCCCTCCACACCCTCAGGGTGGAAACCCGCTCCCTCCCACGGGTGGCGCTGGGTATCTTCCTCGCCCTGCACCTGATCGCCCTCGGGTGGACGGTGGGGGTCTGGACCGGACTCCTCGCCCCCACCCTCCCCGGAGGGGCGCCCCTCCCCGCCGTTCCCCGATGACGGAGCCCCGCTTCCGCCACATCGAAGTGCTCCGCACCGCACGGGTGGGGCTTCTCGGAGGCGTTTTCCCGGAGGATGGGTCCCCGGATCCGAACGCTCCCGCCCTCGACTCGGTCTGGTACGCCCTGCACGGGTATCGGCAGTTGGCCCCTCGATTCCTCCCCCGCTTTGCCCCCGTGGCCGGACCCCGCCGCCTGGTGGTGGCCCCCGAGGGGCTCTCCCGCTTCTACCTGGACGGGGCGGATCGCCCCCACGACGCCGAGGACCGCATCGGGGCGAGCTGGATGACGAGAGAGGACCGCCTCATGGAGATCCGGGACTATGTGCGGTACCTGGACCGGACGGCCAGGGAGATGGAGCCACGAGGGGGTGCCGGGCGCCCCTCCCCCCTCTACCGGACCGTGCTCGGGTTCTCCCAGGGGGCCCATACCGCCTCTCGATGGGCGCTGTTCGGGACGGTGCGTCCCCACCGGCTCATCCTCTGGGGGGCCGGCCTCCCCGTCGACCTCCCTCCCGACGGAGCGGAGCGCCTCCGGGGGATCGATCTCGTTCTGGTGCGAGGCGAAAACGACCACCTCCGGAACCGCCGGGAAGAGGAGCGGGAGGAGGGGTGGCTCGAGAGAGAGGGGCTCCCGCACCGGATCCATCACCACCCGGGGGGGCACCGCGTCGACGAAACGCTCCTCCGGGCATTGGCGGAGGAGGAAGGAAGGGTGGAAGAGGGCGACCTGTCAGACCCCCGGTGACCCATCCTCCCGGAAGTGGACGGTGAAGGTGGAGCCCTCTCCCACCGCGCTTTCCACCGAGAGGGTGTAGCCCAACTCGGCACAGATGGCCCGGGATATGGCGAGACCGAGCCCACTCCCCTGGTGCGTGCGGGTGTAGCCGTCCTCCGCCTGCTCGAAGGGGAGGAAGATCCGCTCCCTGTCCTCGGGGCGGATCCCCTTTCCCGTGTCGGAGACGTGGAGCGCCAGCGGCTCCCCATGGGAATCCGCCTTTACTCGGAGTCGCACCTCTCCCTCCTCGGTGAACTTGAGGGCGTTCCCCACGAGGTTCGTGATCACCTGCCGGAGACGCAGCTCGTCGGAGTTCATGCGGTGGAGTCCGTCGGGGACCTCCGCCACGAGGGACACCCCCTGCTCCCGGGCGCGCAGAGAGAAGGTGTCCACGGCGTCGTGGACCACGCTCCCCAGCGCCACCGGCTCCCACTGGATCTGGAGTTGCCCCTCTTCGATACGGGCCACGTCCAGGAGGTCGTTGATCATGGAGAGGAGGTGCATGGCGCTTCCCCGGATTCGCTGGAGGTACTGCTCCCCCTCCACCCCGTCACGGAGCTGGGGACGCTTCAGGAGGAGGTTGGCGAATCCGATGACCGAGTTCATGGGGGTCCGGAGTTCGTGGCTCATTCGGGCCAGGAAGTCGGTCTTGGCGGCGCTGGCCGCCTCGGCGCGGGAGCGCGCTTCCGCCAATTCCCGGGACTGTCGGTCCAGTTTGAGGATCCAGTCGCGGGCGGCGAGCGTCCGGTGCTGGATCTCCAGCGGCTCCCGGGCCACCGCCGCGATCATGAAGGCGATGGCGGCGAGGGCCCCCACCTTCCAGAGCTGCTCCACAAGGGGGGCGGTGGGAGTGGCGAAGAGGTGTTCCGCCAGGGGGATCGCTGCGTACGCGATGACACAGGCGACGGCGTACTGGAAGGTCCTCCTGCGTCC
Source organism: Gemmatimonadota bacterium (assembly GCA_050485305.1). Lineage (GTDB taxonomy): Bacteria > Gemmatimonadota > Gemmatimonadetes > Longimicrobiales > Gaopeijiaceae > JBJHBD01. The sequence goes on along the minus strand of JBJHBD010000092.1, from coordinate 10,324 downwards.
CATCCAGAGCTGGTCCGCCGTGTGAAGAAGGAAGATGGGCCAGAGGTGGCTTGCGCTCCCCCCCGTCCACCAGACCACCACGGCGAAGGCGGGGAGGTCCAGAAGAACGAAGAGGTCGCCCAGGTCCACCCGAGGGCTCCGCTCATAGAGGTAGTGAAGGACGAACCAGGCTCCCAGGGCATACACCTCCACGCCCACCAGGAGGGGGAGGAAGTGGTCCCATCGGAATCCGCCGCCGAAGGCCTCCAGGTGGAGGGCGGCGAAGAGGAGGAGGAGTTGATACCCGGTGAAGCGTAGGCGGGGGAATCGAAAGGCGTTAAGGCGCACGAGCCCCGGGAGCCCCTCCCGGTCCCCGGCGGCCAGATCCAGCGCTCGGTCCACCAGGATCCGGATGTCGTTCCCCTCGGGAACCCCCTGCCCCCCCTCGCTCTCCATGATTCAATGTGGGAGGGAGGGGGAGGTGCTGTCCACGGCCCGCGGATCGTCCTTCGTTCAGGTCACCGTCGGAGGGGTTGGGGGAGGGGGATCCGGGCTATACGGGGGACCTCCATCTCGTCGGGGAAGGGGAGGAGGAGGGTTCCTCGCCGGATCACGGGGGGCCACCATTCGGAGGCGGGGAAGCTCAGCTCCACCGAAAGGAGGTATTCGCCGTCGGGATGGAATACATCGTAGAGGGGGAGGTCGCTCTCCGGTCGCACCCGCCGCACCCAGAGGCGATCAGCGTCGTCCACCACGAGTTGGTCCAGGAGGGGGTGGTGGTCGGGAGCGAAGGCGATGGCGTCACGAAACGCCTGGGCGATGGGAGAATCACCCGTCCCCCGTTCCTCCAGGAGCCGAGCCCGGTCCTGAGCGGTGACGGGGCGGGGAGACATCCCCACCTCGATGACGAGCGCCGTGTCCCCGTCGAGGGTGGAGCGGTGCAGCCGATACCCCTGGCCATCGGTGTGCCAGAACCCTCCCGCGGGACGAACGACCCGGCGGGCGCTCGGCGCAAAGGGGATGCCCATCATCCCACCTCCGCCCTGCGTGACGAAGCGATACGCACGCGTCGTGATCTCGCCCAGGGAGATGGAGTCCGTGGTGTTGGACGCCGGATCCACCCACTTGAGCCATGCGACCGACCGGGACTCCACGGGTCCGGCATCACCGGACGAGCCCGGGGTGGAGAGGGGGCGCGCGGCGGACTGGAAGAACCGCCCCTCCAGATCCCGGGCCCGGTCCCAGAGGTAGGCGAACGAGAGGTCGGCGAAGGGGATGCGGGCCCGCTCCTCTCCGGTGACCGGGTCCAGCCCCAGGTAGTGCATGCGGCCATGGTCGTTCACCCAGAGGGTTCCCTCATCGTCCAGAAGGATCCCGTTGGCCCGCCGGATCTCGCCGGGGCCGTCTCCCGGCCCTGCCAGCGTTCGGAGGTGCTCTCCCTCCCTGGAGAAGACCCGGATGTGGCGGGCCTGGTAGTCCAGGACGAAGATCTCGCCCTCCGGGCCCACGTCGAGCCCCCGGATGTCGCCGAACAGGTAAGCCGGATCGCCTTCCAGGACTCCGACCACCAGATCGGGTTCGAGCGAGTGATGGGGTGCGTCGGGGAGGGAGGCGTAGCGGAGGAGGAGCCCTCCTCCCGGAAGCTCCTCCCGCACCACCTCCACTCGCTCACTCCCTCCTCCTCCCGTACATCCGGAGAGGGTGCTCATGCCCAGGAAGAGGGTTGTGGGCAGGACGAGAGCGGAGCGCAGGAGAGAGGGAGAGGTCATGGGTCACCTCATGGAAGGTAGTACGGCACCACCGCCGCTCTGCTCGGATAAGGAGAGGGTCGGCGTGATGGGGACGACCGCTACGAAGGAACAAATAGGGCGCCGCCTGCTTCCGGCGCAATCACTTTCGGGTCAGTCAGAACTCCCCGATGAACCCGATCTCGGGGACCAGCTCGTACTCCTCGGAAACGACTGCGTACCTCCGGACGGTTCTTGCGCTACCGCCCTCCGATCACGGGGCCGTAATAGAGCTGCACGCTTTCGATCTCCCACTCGTCGCGATGAACTCCGAGGTATCGATTGCCGCTCACCTGCATGAGCCGGAACCCGGCGGGGAAGCGCACTTCGGCCACCACACCTCGGGTCGGGTCGACCACGAGCCAATCTTCCTCCTCAGGGACGAGCGGATCATCCGTCGATCTCAGCCGCAGATCCCACTCCTGGATTCGAAGCCAGACTCGTCCGGTCGGTTCGAGCACCATGCCTCCGACCCGGCTCTCGAATTCCGGGGCGTAGAGGGTGAGCTCGCGGGTGGAGATGCCGGGATGACGAGGTGTCAGGGCATGAACGCTGTTCGCGAAGAGTTCCCGTTCCGAAACTCTCCGGGGGGGCCATTCCAGATCGTGTGATCCCGCGGGTGTCGTCCCCTGCTCCGTCACTCGGTGGAGGCGAATGTGACCATGTACTCCATCCACCGTCGCGATCAGACTGTCGCCGGAGACCGCCCAGCTTCCACCCGGAGGAAGGTCAAACCGCGGAACGTAGTTCACCAGCCCGGGCCACCCCTCGTACCGGTACATAATGAGCTCACGGTGATGGGAGAAGATCGTATCCGCGATCACTTCATCCTCGGTCATGAGAAGGAGCTGGATGTTGGGGTCGAAGGGGCGGATGTCCCTGATGCCCCCTCCCATGACCTCACTCCGTACGGCATAGAAACCGTGCTGAAGCGGAATCCACCGATTGAAGGCTTCGAAGATCTCGCGGTTCACCTGGGTTACCGGTTTCGTCCTCGTCACGTGTCCGTTGCCGTCGAGCCAGGTGATTCGCTGTATCTCTCGGTCGTATACATACCCGCCTTGCCCGGATAGTCCGAAGACCAAGATGTGCTGAAACTCTCCGGGGCCGTCCCCCGCACCGCCCGTCTCCTGGATCAGGCGGCCATCGGGACTGAAGATGCGGATGGAGGCGTTGAAGTGGTCCGCCGTCCAGATCCGACTGTCGGCATCCATCCCGAGCCCACGGATCTGGTGGAAGGTGTGGCTGCCTCCCATTCCGAACTCTCCGAGTTCGAGGTGAAGTCGGAAGGCGTTCGGTCCGTGGGTTTGCGCATCGAGGGACGCCGGTCCGGAGGCAGCGGCAACAAAAAGCAGAAGCGCGGCAAGCTTGGAACGAGTGTGCATGGGACATTGCTCCGGGTCTGGTGCTTATTCAAGGGAACGACCCTCGCGGCTCCTTCTTCAATCGTGGCAATACCCGCGAAGAGGACAGTCAGAACTCCCCGATGAACCCGATCTCGGGGACCAGCTCGTACCCCATCTCCCGACGCACGGTGGTCTGCGCCAGGTCGATGAGGTGCCGGACCTCGACGGCGCTCGCACCCCCCAGGTTCACGATGATGTTGGCGTGTTTGTGGAAGATCTGGGCGGCGCCGTGGACATGCCCCTTCAGCCCGCATTCGTCGATGAGGCGTCCGGCGCCCACCCCGTCGATTTTCTGGAAGATGGAGCCTGCGCAGGGGTAGAGCCACAGGTCCGGGTGCCGTTCGTCGCGCCACGCCAGGTTCTCCCGCATGACCCGTCGTAGCTCGTCGATGGGGGTGGGGGTGAGGCGGAAGGTGGCGGTGAGGACCCGATCACGTCGGTGATGGAGGATGGAGTCGTCGTAGCCGAACTCGAAGTACTCCACCCCCACCGTGCGCCGCTCCCCCTCCTCGGTGACGATCTCGGCCTCGTCCAGGACCTCTTCGATGAAGACGGTCCGCTCCCGCTCCGGGGCGGGAGAGAGGAAGTGGAGGTTCTGCCAGAGGGCCCCTCCCACCGAAGAGGGGATCCCCACGAAGTGGTGGAGCCCCCCCAGCCCGCGGGCGACGGTGTCCACGATGAGGTCGGGGAAGACGTCCACCCCTGCGTCCGCCCGAACACACCCCTCCTCCAGGAACTCGACGGCGCCGCCGCGGGAGTGGATGATCACCCCCCGAAACCCCCGATCCCCCACGAGGATGTTGGCTCCCCGCCCCAGGACGAAGTGGGGGACTTCCAGCTCCCGGACCACCTCCACCGCTCGGGCCAGCGCCTCGGGCCCGTCCTCATGGACGAAGCCGTCCGCTTTGCCCCCGATGCGGAAGGTGGTGAGAGGCGCGAGGGGGACCTGGCGGCGGAAGGGGAGGGGAGCCAGACGGCGCTCCACCTCATCCAGGAGGGCGGGAAGGTTCACGGACACCGGAAGGCCGAGAGAGAAGGGGGTGGACAGGACGGGTTCCGGAGCGGAAGCTACACCCGGGGTCCCCGGTGGGAAACCGAACCCGTAGTTGCCGGGTATTCGCCGACCGAAGGCACCTTCCCTCACCGACATTCCCGATTCCCCGACGGCCTTCCGGACCGGAGGGACTTCGTCTCCCCGCCAGAGGAATCCATGTCCACATCCGCCCTCCCCTCACCGACCCCCCTCGTACTCCCGGCCACGACCCCTCGAGCCGTCCTCTTCCAGGTGGGGCTCGTGGGAGCCACCGTCGCCCTCCCTGCGGTGGCCCATGCTGCCGGGCTTCCGGTGCGGCAGCTCCTCCCCATGCACTGGCCCGTTCTTCTCGCGGGGCTGGTGTACGGGTGGCGGGCCGGGTTTGCGGTGGGGGCATTGGCCCCGGTGGTGAACTTCCTCCTCACCGGCTTCCCTCTCCCGGCGGTTCTCCCCGCCATGACGGTGGAGCTGGCACTCTATGGCGGGGTCACCGGCCTTCTCCGGGAAGGGCAGGGGTGGAACCGGTGGCTCGCCGTGGCCGCCGGTCTCGTGGCGGGACGTCTCGCCTTCGCTGCGGTGGCGCTCCTGGGCTTCGCCCACGGGAACGACCTGGCCTACCTGGCGGCGGCTCTTACCCCGGGGATTCCGGCGGCGGTGGCGCAGCTTCTCCTCCTCCCCGTGGTGGCCACCCTATGGGTGCGTTGGGAGGGGAGGCGATGAAGGGGGGCTCCGGGCCGGTGCGGACTCTCCTCCTCCTGGGCGGGGGGGAACTGGCCCGGGAGGTGGCCATCTCGGCTCGCCGCCTCGGGATCCATGTGGTGGTGGCGGATCGATACGACGGGGCTCCGGCCATGGCGGTGGCCCAGGCCCGGGAGGTGATCTCCCTCCGGGACGGAACGGCGCTGGAGGGGGTGATCCGGACCCATCGCCCCGATCTGGTCCTCCCCGAGGTAGAGGGGATCCGGACCGAGACCCTTCAGGTGCTTGAGGGAGAGGGGTACCGGATGGCACCCGGCGCCGAGCCGGCGCACCGGGTCCGGAATCGGGAAACGCTCCGTCGTCTCGCCTCCGAGACGTGGGGGCTCCCTACCGCCGCCTTCGCGGTGGCGGGTTCCGAGGCGGCGCTCCAGGACGCCTGTGATCGCCTCGGGTACCCCTGCGTGGTGAAGCCCATGGACTCTACCCTGGGGCGGGGGCAGTCCATCGTTTCCGGTCCGGCCCGGGTGGAGCACGCCTGGGCGTATGCCCAGGAAGGGGGGGAGGGGGAGTTCTCCGGGGTCATGGTGGAGGAGTTCGTGGAGTTCGAGACGGAGCTCACCCTCCTCACCGTCCGCGAGTGGGATGGGACGCTCCACTTCCTGGACCCCATCGCCCACCGACAGGAGCGGGGGGACTACCGAGAGTCCTGGCTCCCCACCGGGGTGGAGGGGGAGCGCCTTGACCGGTGTCGGGAGATCGCCGCCGCCGCCGTGGAGGGGCTGGGCGGAGCCGGGGTCTTCGGGGTGGAGCTCTTCCTCACGGACGATGAGATCCTCTTTTCCGAAATCTCTCCCGGTCCCCATGACACGGGACTTCTCACTCTCCTGTCGCACACCCCCAACCAGTTCGATCTCCATCTGAGAGCCGTTCTGGGGCTCCCCATCCCGGAGGTGACGGTGGTGGCGCCCGCCGCGTCGGCGGTGATCCTCGCCGACCGGGACGGGACGGTGGTGGGGTACGAGGGGGTGGAGCGCGCCCTCCAGGTGGAGGGCGCCCAGATCCACCTCTTCGGGAAACCGGAGGCGCACCCCTTCCGGCGCATGGGGGTGGCGCTGGCGGCGGGGGATTCGGTGAACGACGCCCGAGCCCGAGCGCTGGAGGCCGCCTCCCGGGTTCGGCTCCGGGTCGAGTGAACACCCTCCGGGACGCTCTACCCGCTCGGGAGTTCACCGTCGTCTTCGATGGGGAGTGCGGGATCTGCGGGCGGTCGGTGGCCTGGATCCGAGACCGGGACAGGGAGGGGCGCTTCGAGTTCCTCCCCTTTCAGGATCCGGAGGTTCCGCGACGATATCCGGAGGTGGATCCGGCAGATTTTGAGGGGGCACTTCAACTCTTCACCCCGGAGGGAACCCGCTTCCAGGGGGCCCGCGCAGCGGAGGAGATCCTCCGGCTCCTCCCCGGGTGGCGCGCCGCGCACCCACTCTTTCGCATCCCCGGAGTTCGCACCCTCGCCCGGTGGGTCTACGCCCGGGTGGCGCGCAACCGGCACCGGCTGGGGTGCGGGGAGCATTGCACGATTTCTGACCGAAACGAGAGGCTTTCCGAGTGAGTCGGGGCGTGCTACACTTGGAATAGTTCCAACACATCCATCTCATTCGCCGCCTGGCAGGGGGGACCTGTGCGCAGTCGTGACGTCATCCTGACTGAACGCGAGCTGGACATCATGGACATCCTCTGGAGGGAGGAGTCTGGTACGGTTCAGGAGGTCAAGGACCGGATCACCGATGAACTCGCCTACACCACGGTCCTGACCATTCTCCGGACGCTGGAGGAGAAGGGGTTCGTGGGGCACACCTCCGAGGGGCGCGCCTATCGCTACCACCCTCTGGTGGAGCGGGTGCAGGCGCAGGAGAGTCATCTGAAGCGCCTTCTTCGGAAGCTCTTCGCCGGCTCACCCGAGCTGCTGGTGAGCCAGCTCGTCTCGGACCGGAACCTTTCCCGGGACGAACTCGAGCGCCTTCGCTCGGTGCTGGACGAACGGCTGGGCTGACCCGCCCCCCCTCCACCCGTCCGGTGGAGGATGCCCGAGCGCTACGGGCCCCGATTCCCTCAGGTGGGAGCCGGGGCCGCGTCGTGTCCGGAATCCCCATCCTCCCGGAGGATCCAGAAGGCCGCGCCTCCGAGGGGGAGGAGCGCGAGAAAGAGGATGAACCAGGGGTTTCCGAAGATCCCCGGATCCCGGGCGCGGATCTCGAAGTGGGCGGTGCCGCTCCCTCGGGCCCCCTCCACCGTCACGGTGATCCGCCACCGCCCCTCCATTCCGAGTCCAAACTTGGCGGCGTGGTAGCGCGGGTCGTCGGCCTGCTCCCGGGTGGCGGCGTGCTCCTCCTGGTGCCCGGGGTGGTCCAGCGACTCGGCGCGAACCGTCACCGTCACCTCCTCGGCGAGCCCCGGCTCCCCCTCCAGAAGGACGAGCACGCTCACATCCAGCGAGTCGGGGCGCACCGGGGTGGGGTCGGTGAAGACCGAGACCCGGTACACCCCCATGGGGACGTTGGAGAGGCGGAGGGTACCCCCGTTGGCCAGGACCAGGGTGGGGAGCGCCAGCGCCACGAGGAGCGCCGGGAGGAGGGCGAGGCGGATGGACATGAAGGGGTGCGAGAGGTGAGGGGTGGGTTCGGGAGGATGGGGTCCGGAGGGTGCCGGCTCTACAGTGCCTGGAAGGTCCCCCGCATCTCCATGGGCTGAAGGAGGAGCCAGATTCCGGCTCCCGCAAGAAGGGTGGCGAGAACACCCCAGGGGAGGAACCCCCGGAGCGCGGCCTTCTTCGACCCGCCGGTTCGGAGCCCGATGCGGTACCCCGCCACGAGGGAGAGGAGGAGCCCCCCCTGGAGGAGGAGGACCTCGAGGGGGAAGAGCCAGCTCTCCGGGACCATGGCCCCCATCCCCCAGCGGGGGGCACCCGCCGTCCTGAGCCCCAGATCCGTCAGGTATTCGTGGAAGACGGGGATGAGGGTAAGCCCTCCGATGAGGAGGTGATACAGGTAATGGGCCGCCCACATCCCGAACCCCACGGGGACCAGTGCCCACCCCCAGGTGGTGACGTTCCGGAGGATGGGTTCCCGTGCCCCTCCGAGTGTCCGGCTCATCCATCCGGTGAGGGCCAGCACCCCGGCAGGGATGGCCACCAGCCCCAGGAGGAAGAAGAGGGCGAGGACGAGGGATTCGGGAGCGCTCCCGAAGAGGGCGGCGATCCCGGCGCCCATCCGGGCCTGAAGGGCGTATACCGGCTCCACCATCCCGAAGGCGTTCAGGAAGGCGGCGAAGGTGAGGAGGAGTGCCAGCGCCGCGAAGTCGGGGCGGCGGGTGAGACGCCCCACCCCCGAGCGCACCGGATCGCCCCGGAACTCCTCCACCGGGGAGCGGAGGAGGATTCCAACATTGTCGTGGGGGCAGGCGTGGACGCACTCGAGGCAGAAGGTGCAGTCCACATTCCCCGACTTCCGGGGTTGGTAGAGGGAGAGTTCACACCCCCGCTGCACCAGCCCGTCCAGCCCGAGTGCGGCGCCGGGGGAGCCCAGGACCGGGAGGGAGCGAGGGGGTGAGGAAGGGGTGCCGGATGGGTCTCCCGGGGACCCATCCTCCCGGTACCGACCGCGGATACAGTCCTTCGTGTCGCAGGTGGTGCATACCTCCGGGTCGCGGACCTTCACCTCCAGGGGCGAGATCATCCCGTTTACGAAGTGGAACTGGCCGATGGGGCAGAGGTGCTTGCAGAAGGCGGCACCCCGGAAGAAGGCGTCCACCGTGAAGGCCAGGACGAAGTAGGTGATGGCGACCCAGGCGGTGAGCCAGGGGCTCGCCCAGAGGTCGAAGGCCTCGTAGCCCCAGAAGAAGAGGAGGAGGAGCCCCACCGCCACCCACTTCCCCCGGAGCCAGGGGGGGACCGGGCGGGAGGCGGGGAAGAGGCGTTTGGCCAATCGTCGGGGGAGCATGAAGGGACAGGCCATGCAGAAGAGGTTCCCGGCCACCAGCAGGGCCAGAACCACGAAGCCTCGCCAGTGCACCCAGGGGAGGATCCCCGCAAGGTTCCGGGGGGCGAGCTGCGGCCCGAAAAGGCCGTCCAGGATGATGAGGACCGCCACCCCCAGCATGAGGAGCTGGAGGGTGGTGCGGGCGTGTCGCCGGCGGAGGAAGGCGCCGACGAGGGGCGCCTTCAGGAGATCGGCGCGAGGCACGTCAGGCGCCGGGACCCCCGGAGACGACCCGGACCCGGTGTTCCGGGACCCCCGTGCTCCCATCGGGGAGGGTCAGGTGGAGGAGGAGGATCCAGTCGCCTCCCATGGTGAAGTCGAACTCGGGGACGATGTAGCGCCCCTCCCCCTCCTCTTCGGCGTCGGCGAAGACCGGGACCATCCCGGCGTGGTTCATGGTCCCCTCCACCCGGAGAGCGGCGCCCGCCACCGGGGTGCCGTCCGGGTGGGTGAGGGTGATAACGAGGCGGTTCGGACCGGTGATGGGGGGAGTGGGGGCGAAGGCCACCCGGACCCCCACCGGGAGATGGGCGTCGGCGCGGGAGTCCCCCCGGCACCCCGCCAGGGTGAGAGCGAGTAGGGGGATGAGGGCGACGAAGGCGCGGAGGAAGGGGGCGTGGGTCATCGGAGATGGGGGCGGAGCGCCTCCACGATCTCTTCGGCGGTGGAGAAGGCGGCGATGGTTCGGACCACCCGACCGCGTCGATCCACCACGAAGGTGCGGGCGGAGTGGTCCACCCCGTACCAGAGTTCGTCGGCGTCGGGAGGGGCGGGGGTACCCGGGAGGGGGGTGGGGACCTCCACCCCGGCGGGGAGGGAGCCGTGCCCCGCGTGGGGATCGGGAGTGTCGGCACCATGGCCCGCATGGGGATCCGGCTCGTGCACCTGCACATGAACGCCCCACTCCCACGCGGTGGCGTCGAGGAGTTCCCGGGTCCCCGTGAGCGCCACGATGGAGGGGTGGAAGTTCCCCATGTACCGCTCCAGCACCTCGGGGGTGTCCCGGTTCGGGTCCACGGAGATGAAGATCCCCTGGAAGCGGCGGTTTCGCCCCTCCTCTTCCAGGATGGAGAGGGCCCGGGTCCAGTTCAGAAGGGTGATGGGGCAGACGTCGGGGCAGCTCGCGAAGCCGAAGAAGACGAGGCGCGTCTGCCCCGGGAAGCTCTCCAGGGTGACGGTGCGCCCCTCCAGGTCGGGGAGGGCGAAGCCTGGGGCGGTGTAGGGGGCCGGGTGCCCCTCCGCGGTGTCGAGCCCGGGGCGGGGGGGGGCGAAGAGGAAGACGAGGGCCACGACGGCGAGTCCGAGAAGGATCCCGGTGCCGATCTGGAGGAGGCGGTGGGCCATGAGGAGGTGGGGGGTGGAGGTGGGACCGCTTGACGGGGAAAG
>JBJHBD010000091.1:0-13236 GCA_050485305.1 Gemmatimonadota bacterium | reverse complement strand
GTGCCATCCATCGCCTGACTCCCCGGAACGACCGGGAGTTCGTGGAGGTGAACTGTGCCGCCATCCCATCGGAGCTCATCGAGAGTGAGCTCTTCGGGCATATGAAGGGGTCCTTCACCGGGGCGGTGCAGGACCGGGCCGGGAAGTTCGAACAGGCCGACCGGGGGACCCTCTTTCTGGACGAGGTAGGGGACATGTCCGCCGCCGCCCAGGCGAAGGTGCTTCGGGCGCTGGAGGAGGGGCGGGTGACCCGGGTGGGGGGGCAGAAGTCCCGGGAGGTGAATGTCCGGGTGGTGGCCGCCACCAACAAGGAGCTGGAGGAGGAGATCGAGGAGGGGAACTTCCGGGAAGACCTCTACTATCGGCTGAACGTGGTCCCCATCCGCCTCCCCCCCCTGCGGGAGCGCCGGGAGGACATCCCCATGCTGGTGCGGCACTTCGTCTCCCGCATGACGAGTCGGGAGGGGATGATCCCGCTGGAGTTCACCCCGGAGGCGGTGGAGCGCCTCGCCGCGCTGGACTGGCCCGGGAACGTCCGGGAACTCCGGAACACTGTGGAGCGCCTCCTCATCCTCTCCAGCGGGGATCAGGTCACCGCCGGAGATGTGGACCGACTGGTGGGGATCGGTGGGGGTGGGGCGGCCCTCGGCGGCGACCTCCTGGGGGTGGGGACCTTTGCCGAGTTCAGGGACCAGGCCGAGCAGGCCTTCCTCCTGGCCAAGCTCCGGGAAAACGACTGGAACGTCTCCGAGACGGCCCGCCTCCTGGACATGCCCCGCTCCAACCTCTACAAGAAGATCGAACGGTACGGGCTCCAGCGGGAAGAGGGGTGATCCGGGCCCTAACCGCTTTCGGCGTTCCTGCCTACCGGGGGATCTCCACGATCCTCGTTCCGTTGGGGAGGCCGTAGAGCGCTCCGAGGGTCCGGTAGTCCCGCACCGAGAGGAATTCGGCGGTGTTCAGCGGGTACATGAGATCCCGCGGGGAATCGGAGTGGTGTAGGCCGAGGGCGTGCCCCATCTCATGGGCGGCGGCCCTCCGGATCTCGTCGATGGAGAGGTGGCGGTACCCGTCGTCCTCGACGCCGAGGGCGAGGCGGAATTCCGGGACCCGGAAGAAGAACTGGGACCGCCCCCGATGCCCCCACCACTCCGTCCGCACCCGCCCCACCTGCCGGTCGGGCATCCGGTTCACCCACTCCACCGTGATGTCGAAGGGTCCGGGTGGGTCGGTGTCCCGGTCCAGAATTCGGAGGGGGAAGGGGTGTCCATCCCAGGCGAGGAGTCCCCGGACCGCGGCCTGGCGCACTCGCTGCGCGTGGTGCGGGTTGGTCAGGGGAGGGAGGGGGACCCGGATGACCAGTTCCGCGGTTCCGTCCGGCCATCGATGCACCTGCAACTCACCCCCCTGCACCCCCCGGCAGAGGTAGCCGGCGTCGGGGCAGAACCGGCGCCCCTCCACCACCGGGAACGCCGTGGTTCCGCCCCGGACGGTGACGGTATCGGCCCAGGTCACGGTGGGCTCGCTTTCCCCGGCAACTCCTCCCCAGGGCGCCATACCGCACGCCAGGAGGGTGGCGGCAAGAAGGAGGGAGAGAAAGGCGTTCCCTTTCGCGTCGGGTGCATCGCCCGGGAGGGGGCTTGGGCGGGAGGGCGTGTCCGAGCGAAGGGGCGCGGGGAGCTGCGGACCCATCCTCCGGGGGTTGTGGTTCCCCCGTGGTTCGGGACACTTTTCGGGTTCTGCCCGATGGGCGTTGTGTCGCATCCTCACCTCACGAATCCCGAGTCCATGTCTCAAGAGTACAAGAACTTTATTGCGGGGGAATGGGTTCCTTCCCTTTCCGGAGAGAGTTTCGAGAATCGAAATCCGGCCCGGACCTCCGATCTCATCGGCCACTTCCCCCGCTCATCCCGGGAGGATGTGGACCGGGCCGTGGCATCGGCTCGGCGCGGTTTCGAGATCTGGCGCTCCACCCCCGCTCCCGCAAGGGGAGACGTGCTCCGCCGCTGTGGGGACATCCTCACCGCCCGGAAGGAGGAGATCGCCCGCGCCGCCACCCGGGAGATGGGGAAGGTGCTGGAAGAGACCCGCGGCGACGTGCAGGAGGGGATCGACACCGCCTTTTACGCCGCCACCGAGGGGCGTCGCCTCTTCGGCCATGTGGTCCCTTCGGAGCTCCCCAGCAAGTGGGCCATGACCTACCGGCGCCCCATCGGGGTGGCGGGGGTGATCACTCCCTTCAACTTCCCCCTGGCCATCCCCACCTGGAAGATCTTTCCGGCGCTGGTCTGTGGGAACGCGGTGGTCTTCAAGCCCGCCGAGGACGTGCCCCACACCGGCCACCTCTTCGTGGAGGCGCTCCTGGAAGCGGGGCTCCCTCCGGAGGTGATCCAGCTCGTCCACGGCTTCGGCGAGGAGGTGGGAGACGCCATCGTCCGTCACCCCGGCGTGGACCTGGTCTCCTTCACCGGCTCCACCGAGACGGGGCGCATCATCGGGGAGCTGTGCGGGCGCTCCCACAAGCGCCTCTCCCTGGAGATGGGGGGGAAGAACGCGCAGATCGTCATGCCTGATGCCGATATGGAGCTGGCGCTGGACGGCGTGCTCTGGGGGGCCTTCGGCACCACCGGGCAGCGGTGCACCGCCACCTCCCGGCTCCTCCTCCACGAGTCCATCGCCGGAGAGTTCACCGACGAGCTGGTGAAGCGGGCCGGGGAGCTCCGGCTGGGCGACGGGCTCCAGGAGGGGACCCAGGTGGGCCCCCTCATCCACGACGCCTCCCGCCGGAAGGTGGAGGAGTACGTGGAGGTGGCGAAGTCCGAGGGGGAGATCCGCTGCGGCGGAGCCCGCCCCTCGGGGGCGGGGGTGGACGAGGGGTACTTCTTCCAGCCCACCGTGGTGTCAGGGGTGCGCCCCGGCTCCCGGATGGCCACCGAAGAGATCTTCGGCCCCGTCCTCTCCGTCATCTCCTTCCGGGATTTCGACGAGGCGGTGCGCATCAACAACGAGGTGCGCTACGGCCTCTCGTCGGCGGTCTATACCCGGGACATGGTGGTGGCCTTCCGGGCCTTCCAGGAGCTGGACAACGGAATCACCTACGTGAACGCTCCAACCATCGGGGCCGAGGCTCATCTTCCCTTCGGAGGGGTGAAGGAGACGGGGAACGGCCACCGGGAGGGCGGGTGGGAGGTCTACGAGTTCTACTCGGAGACGAAGGTCTGCTACGCCGACTACTCGGGGAAGTTGCAGCGGGCTCAGATCGACAACTATTCGTAACGGAGGATGGGCTCCTCCGCACCCATCCTCCCGCGAAAGGCTACCCTCTCCGCGAAGGGAACGCGGACGGAGAGCGGTGCGTAGTACGGAGAGGCGCCTCGGACGAACCCAGGACGAGTGAATGGGACCATGACGGAGTGGACGGGGAAGGGAGGGGAAGAAGAGCCGGGAGGGGGCGGATCCAATGGTGGATCCGCCCCCTCCGCCGCGCCCGGTCGCTCCCGGACCCGTGGGTGGGCTCGCTCCGCCTACGAAGCGCTTCGGTCGGTGGTGGTGGTCCTCCTCCTCTTCGCGGTGGTGCGCACCTTCGTGGTGGAGGCCTTCCGGATCCCCACCTCGTCCATGGAGGGGACTCTCCTGGCCGGCGACTTCCTCCTGGTGAACAAGGCGGTGTATGGTGCCGAACTCCCCGGCGTGGGACTCCACCTCCCCGCCTTCGCCGAACCGGAGCGGTGGGAGATCATCGTCTTCCACCCCCCCCACGAGCCCGCCAAACACTACGTGAAGCGGGTGGTGGGGATGCCCGGCGACACCCTGGAGATGCGGGCAAAGCAGCTCTACCTGAACGGGGCGGCGGTGGACGAGCCATGGGCGCGACACCAGGACACCGCGGGGGATGCCGTACACCCGGGGATGGCCTGGCAGTCGCGGCACCTTCGGGACGGTCCCCGCCCGGGGAGGTATCGGCCGTCCCGGGACTCCTGGGGCCCTCTCGTCGTCCCCGAGGGGCGCTACTTCGTCCTCGGCGACAACCGGGACAACTCGGAAGATTCCCGATACTGGGGGTTCGTGGAACGGGAGATGATCAAGGGTCGGCCCTGGATCGTGTACTACTCTTCGACGGCGGGCCCGCGGAGTCCGGGGGCGTGGCTCAGGGAGATTCGCTGGAACCGGATCGGAGGACGGATCCGGTAGCTTGCCGGAAGGGAAGGCGGGTCTCCCCGCTCCCCTCCTCCTGAGTGGACGGAGGAGGGATCCGGAATGTGGGAGGATGGGTGGGGCGGGGAGTTGCGAAACCTCCGAACCCTCCCCATTCATCACGGGCGGTTTCTCCCGCTTCCCACGAGGTGTCCCTTGCGCGCTCCCGCTCCCCGATGACCTTCTCGTCCCGACACGAATCCGGGGGCGAGGGCTCGCTGGATCAGTATCTGAAGGAGATCTCCCAGTACCCCCTCATCGACCGGGACGAGGAGGCGCGCCTTGCCCGGGGGATCCGCGACGGGGATTCGGAGGCGTTGGACAAGCTGGTTCGGTCGAACCTGCGCTTCGTGGTGTCGGTGGCGAAGAAGTACCAGAATCAGGGGGTCCTCCTCTCCGACCTCATCAACGAGGGGAACCTCGGACTGATCCGCGCCGCCCACAAGTTCGACGAGACGAAGGGGATCAAGTTCATCTCTTACGCCGTCTGGTGGATCCGACAGGCCATCCTCCAGGCGCTGGCCGAGCAGAGCCGGATCGTGCGGGTCCCCCTGAACCGGGCCGGGGCGTTGCACCGGATCGGGCGCCGCTCCTCCACCCTTCTCCAGGAGCTGGGACGGGAGCCCACCGTCGAGGAGATTGCGGACGGACTCGAGCTCTCCCAGGAGGAGGTGGCCTCCACCCTGGCCATCTCCCAATCCCACCTCTCGCTGGATGCTCCTCTCACTCCCGGTGAGGACAACCGGCTTCTCGACTACCTCCCCGACCAGTTCTCCCCCGATCCGGAGGACGAGGCGTACGAGCACGCCCTTCGTCGAACCATCGACGAAGCGTTGGGGAGTCTGAAGGAGAGGGAGGCCAAGGTCCTCCGGCTCTACTTCGGTCTCGACGACCAGGAGCCCATGACGCTGGAAGAAATCGGGTCTCTCCTGGGGATCACCCGCGAGCGGGTCCGGCAGATCAAGGAGAAGGCGTTGGAGCGCCTCCGGCACGCCTCCCGATCCCGGTTCCTGGAGACCTTCACGGTCTGATTCCCCCGTTGACATGGTGGGGGGGTGGAAATATCATTCAAAGCTCTGTTTACGATTGGTCGCACGCGGCCCGAGTGGAAGAATGAAGACCCTGACTCCGAAACAAGACGAGATCCAGCGCCAGTGGTGGGTGGTGGACGCTTCCGGCAAGCCTCTGGGACGCATCGCCACCGAGGTGGCGCGCATTCTCCGGGGGAAGCACAAGCCCATCTACACCCCCCATCTGGACACGGGTGACTACGTGGTGGTCCTGAACGCCTCCCAGGTGGCCCTCACCGGGAACAAGGCCGATCAGAAGACCTATTTCCGTCACTCCGGCTACATGGGTGGTGAGAAGCACATCCCCTTCAAGAGGATGCTCGCCTCCCACCCCGAGCGGATCATCGAGCTGGCGGTCAAGGGGATGCTCCCCAAGAACGCTCTCGGGCGCGAGATGCGAAAGAAACTGAAGGTCTACGCGGGTGACGTTCATCCGCACCAGGGGCAGCTGCCGCAGCCCCTGGATATCTGAGCGGCGAGGAGCCGGAGACAGGCATGGTGGAACAGTCCAACGAGCAGTTCCAGGCCGTAGGCCGACGGAAGACCAGCGTGGCCCGCGTGACCCTCCGCCCTGGAAAGGGGGAGTGGACGGTCAACGGTCGCCCACTCAACGAGTACTTCCCCCGCCTGGCGCATCGCCGCCGGGCCGAGGAGGCCCTCAAGACCACCGAGAGCGACGGTCGCTTTGACGTCTTCGTCCGGGTAAATGGTGGCGGGATCACCGGGCAGGCCGACGCCATCCGCCTCGGCGTGGCCCGGGCCATCGTGGCCATGGACGAGGAGGCTCGCCCCACGCTTCGCCGCGGCGGGCTCCTCACGCGGGATTCCAGGAAGGTCGAGCGGAAGAAGCCCGGCCGCCCCAAGGCGCGCAAGCGCTTCCAGTTCAGCAAGCGCTAAGCCGGGACGATCCAATCATGACGGACCAGGTAATGGAGCAGTCACAGGAAGCGGTGGGTCTCAACGACCTCCTCGAAGCCGGTGTCCACTTCGGGCATCAGACCCGCCGGTGGAACCCGAAGATGCGGAAGTTCATCTTCACCGAGCGGAACGGGATCCACATCATCGACCTCCGGAAGACGGTGGATCGCCTTCGGGCCGCAGAGGAGGTGGTGCGGAAGGTGGTGTTGAAGGGAGAGCGGGTGCTCTTCGTCTGCACCAAGCCCCAGCTTCGCTCCATCGTGGAGGAAGAGGCTCAGCGCTGCGGTGGGTACTACGTCACCGAGCGCTGGCTGGGCGGGATGCTCACCAACTTCCAGACCATCCGGAACCAGATCCGGCGCCTCAAGGAGCTGGAGCGGGGGCAGGAAGAGAACGCCTTCGAGCACTACACCAAAAAGGAGCGTCTCATGCTCGATCGGGAGCGTGAGAAGCTGGCCAAGTACTTCACCGGGGTGAAGGACATGGCGCGCCTCCCCGGCGCCCTCTTCGTGGTGGATGCCCGTCGGGAGACCATCGCCGTGAAGGAGGCCAACCGCCTCGGAATTCCGGTGATCGCCATCACCGACACCAACGCCGACCCGGATCGCATCGATTACCCGATCCCCGGGAACGACGACGCGATTCGCGCGGTGAGCCTCATCACGAAGGCCATCGCCGATTCGGCCTCGGCCGCGCGCCGGGAGGTGCCGGATGACGACCGTCGCCGCCTCGATGAGGCAGAGGCCACCATCTACTCCACCGAGACGGGCGAGAAGGCCGCGGCCCCCGGAGATGGAGCGGCGGCTCGCCGGCTCCGTCGCCGCCGCCGCCCCCGCCCCGAGGTGATCGCCCAGCTGCAGAAGTCGGACGACGCAGTCGCCCCCGATGATGCCGGCGAGGCGCCTGCCGACGAGGAGGGGAGCGAGGGCTGAGGCCCTGAACTCCCGTCCGCCCCACCTGGTGGGGACGGGCCCTCAAGAGGCGGCAGCCGAGGGGTGGGAGGGGGGGAACCCTCCCCACTCCCCCTTCGGTTCCGCCTCTTTTCATGAACGGAAGTCCAGATGTTCTACACACAGACCAAGGGGTGCAAGGCACCATGAGCGTGAGCGCGAAGGAAGTGAAGGCCCTCCGGGATCGCACCGGAGCCGGGATGCTGGAGTGCAAGAAGGCGCTGGAAGAGACCGGAGGCGACATCGAAGCCGCCATCGATCTTCTCCGTAGCAAGGGAGCCGCTCAGGCCGCCAAGCGGGCCGAGCGGTCGGCCAACGAGGGAACCATCGGGACGTACATCCATCACGGCGGTCGCATCGGGGTCCTGGTGGAGGTGAACTGCGAGACCGACTTCGTGGCCAACACCGACGACTTCCAGCAGCTTGCCCGGGATCTGGCCATGCACATTGCCGCCGCAGCACCTCTGGCGGTGGACGAGCAGGCCGTTCCCGCCGAGGTGGTGGAGCGTGAGCGTCAGGTTTACCTGGAGCAGGTCCGGAACGAGGGGAAGCCGGAGAACATCCAGGAAAAGATCGTCGAGGGGAAGATCCGGAAGTTCTTCGAGGAGACGACGCTCCTGAAGCAGCCCTTCGTGAAGGATCCCGACCGGACCATCGAAGCGCTCATCACCGAGGTTTCGGCCAAGACCGGCGAGAAGATCGAGGTGGCTCGATTTGCTCGATTCGCCGTGGGCGAGGGAGCCTGACCCGGTGAAATACAAGAGGGTCCTCCTCAAGCTCTCAGGTGAGGCCCTCGCCGGAGACAAGGGGTTCGGGATCGATCCCCCGGTGGTGGATCGGTTGACCGACGAGGTCAAGCGACTCCATGAGATGGGGGTCGCCCTGGGGCTGGTGGTGGGCGGGGGGAACATCGTGCGCGGGACCATTGCCTCCCAGCGGGGGATGGACCGGGTGAACGCCGACTACATGGGGATGCTCGCCACCATCATCAACGCCATGGCGCTCCAGGACATGCTGGAGCGCAAGGGGGTGGAAACCCGGGTGATGACCGCCATCCGGATGGAGGAGCTCGCCGAGCCCTACATCCGGAGGCGGGCCCTCCGCCATCTCGAGAAGGGGAGGGTGGTCCTCTTCGCCGGAGGCACGGGGAATCCCTACTTTTCCACCGACACGGCGGCGGTGCTCCGGGCCATCGAGATGGAATCCGACGTCATCATCAAGGCGACGAAGGTGTCCGGAGTGTATACTGCCGATCCCACCAAGGACCCGAACGCCACCTTCCTCCCCACCGTCTCCTTCCAGGAGGTGGTGACGAAGGAACTGGGGGTGATGGATGCGCCGGCCGTGTCCCTCTGCAAGGAGAACGGCCTCCCCATCATCGTGCTCAACCTGAGTGAACCCGGTGTGGTGGCCGCGGCCATCCGGGGTGAACCGGTGGGTACACTGGTATCCTGAACCGATTAAGGGAAGAGAATCGATTCCATGTCCACGACGAAGCAGGTCAAAGAGCGAATGGACGCGGCCATCGAGGCCGTGCAGCGGGAGTTTGCCTCCATCCGGACCGGCAAGGCATCCCCTGCTCTCCTGGACACGGTCCGGGTGGACGCCTACGGCTCCCGGCTCCCCATGAACCAGGTGGCTACCGTATCCACCCCGGAACCATCCCTCCTCCTCGTCCAGCCATTCGACCGATCTCTCCTGAGCGAAATCGAACGGGGAATCATGCAGGCAGGGCTGGGGTTGAACCCCGGGAACGACGGTTCGGTGATCCGCATCCCCATCCCCCCGCTCAACGAGGAACGCCGGAAGGAATACGTGAGACTCCTGTCCCATACGGCGGAGGAGGGGCGCGTTTCCATCCGCCATGCTCGCCGTGAGGGGAATGAAGCGGTGAAGGAGCTCAAGAAGGAGGGGGAGCTTTCCGAGGACGACGCCCGGCGGGAGGAGGGGGAGATCCAGAAGCTCACCGATCAGTACATCGCAAGAATCGACGAGATGATGGCGGTAAAGGAAAAGGAGATCATGACGGTCTGACCGACCGTGCCCCGGAGGGGATGGGGTACTTTGACACATCCGTTTCCCCCGGGCATCTTCCCCCCATGCGAGCCACATCCTCCCCGCCCACCATCGCCGACGGCCCCATCCCTCGCCACGTTGCCGTCATCATGGACGGAAACGGGCGATGGGCGGCCGAGCGGGGCCTCCCGCGCCATGAGGGGCATCGCAAGGGGATGGATGCCGTCCGGGAGGTGGTGAGGGGCGCTATCGAAGCCGGTGTCCGTATCCTGACGCTCTTCGCCTTCTCCACCGAGAACTGGCAGCGCCCCGAGGAAGAGATTGTGGCGCTCATGGCCCTCCTACAGATCTACGTGGACCGGGAGAGGGAGGAACTCCAGGAACGAGGCGTGGAAGTGCGGGTGCTGGGCGACCTGGATCGGCTGGACCCCGAAGCCCGGGGAGCGATCCACCGGATCCAGGAGGGAACCAGGGGAGGGGCGGCACTTCGCCTGAACCTCATGATCTCCTATTCCGGTCGGGCAGACATCGTCCGCGCGGCGAAGATCCTGGCCAACCGGGTGGCCAGGGGGGAGCTTTCCCCCGATGAGATTGACGGAGATCTCCTGGCGGGCACGCTCTGCACCGCCGGACTTCCCGACCCCGATCTCCTGATCCGGACCTCGGGCGAGTTTCGCATCTCCAACTTTCTCCTCTGGGAACTCGCGTACACGGAGGTCCACATCACGCCGGTTCTCTGGCCTGACTTCACCCGGGACGACCTGTTCCAGGGTGTTCGGGAGTACCAGAGACGGGAGCGCCGGTTCGGGCGCGTCACCTCCACCTCCTGACCGAGGGCGCTGCTCGTGGCCGGCGGAGACCTGGGGCGTCGCATCATCGTGGCCGCCGTGGGGATTCCCATTGCGGTGGGGATCCTCATCCTGGGAGGATGGCCCCTCACCCTCACCATGGCAGGGCTGGCGGCGGTGGGCACCCTCGAACTCTATCGGATGGGTGAAGCAAGGGGGTGGCAGGCATTTCCCTGGATCGGACTCCCGGCCACCGTCGCCATCGTGGCGCTGGCGGGGTGGAGCGCCGGGGCCGGGGAGTGGGCGCTGCCCGCCATCGCCGTCCTCCTCTCCGTCGTCCTTCTGGCGCTGGGAGGAGGGGTATTCCTTCGGGGCCCATCCGGCGCGCCCCTCCCGACCGTGGCCATCACCATTTTCGGAGTGGTGTACCTGGCCATCCCCTTCGCCTTCGCGCTCTTTCTCCACGACCTCTCCATTCACCTCCTCGTCCTCCCCTTCCTGGCCACCTGGCTGGGCGACAGCGCCGCATACTTCGCCGGACGACGGTTCGGAAAACGGAAGCTCCTCCCCACCGTGAGTCCGGCCAAGACGGTGGAGGGAGGGGTGGGAGGGGTGGTGGGGAGCATGGTGGGTGCCGCCGTGTACGCCGCCGTCACGCTGGGCACGGAAAGCTCGCCCCATCATCTCCCCTGGGAGTGGGCCCTTCTCCTGGGCGCCATTCTCGGGGGGAGCGGGATCGTCGGCGACCTGGCCGAATCGCTCCTGAAGCGGGAGGCGGGGGTGAAGGACTCGGGGACCATCCTTCCGGGGCACGGCGGGGTACTGGACCGTTTCGACGCCCTCCTGGTGAACCTCCCCCTCACCTACCTCTTCATCCACTTCCTCCTTCGGTGAAAGGTCCACGCCGCTCATGATCCGGGTCGCCATCCTCGGATCCACGGGATCCATCGGCCTCTCCACCCTGGAAGTCATCGAGCGCCACCCTGAGCGATTCCGGGTGGAGGTGCTGGCGGCCAACCGTTCGGTGACCACCCTGCGGGAGCAGGCGAGGCGCCACCCCGAGGCACGCGTCATCGTGGCGGATTCCGCCGCCCTTACCACGGCCCACCACGGAGGGTGGGGTGAAGGGTGGGACGGGGGGCGCAATGCCCTGGTGGCCGCCGCCGCCGACCC
Organism: Gemmatimonadota bacterium; assembly: GCA_050485305.1. GTDB lineage: Bacteria > Gemmatimonadota > Gemmatimonadetes > Longimicrobiales > Gaopeijiaceae > JBJHBD01. Next base: position 2,127 of record JBJHBD010000091.1, on the reverse strand, counting down.
GGAGGTGGATGTAGTGGTGAACGCCCTCGTGGGGTTCGCGGGACTGGAGCCCTCGCTCAGGGCGTTGGAAGGGGGGAAGCGGCTGGCACTGGCCAACAAGGAGTCACTGGTGGCGGGAGGTCCTCTCATGATGGCGGCGCTGGTCCGGGGCGGCGGGGAGCTCGTCCCCATCGACTCCGAGCATTCCGCCATCCTCCAGTGTCTGGAGGGGCGTTCCCCGGAAGAGGTGCATCGGGTCATCCTCACCGCCTCAGGAGGTCCCTTCCGGGAGTGGGACACGGAACGGGTGGCCGCCGCCCGACCGGTGGATGCCCTCCGGCACCCCACCTGGGACATGGGGGCGAAGATCACGGTGGACTCGGCCACCCTGGCCAACAAGGCGCTGGAGGTCATCGAGGCCCACTTCCTCTACCACCTCCCATACGACCGGATCGGGGCGGTGGTCCACCCCCAGTCCATCATCCATTCCTTCGTGGAGTTCGTGGACGGATCGGTACTGGCCCAGTTGGGCTTTCCCACCATGGAACTCCCCATCCTGTATGCCCTCACCTACCCGGACCGGGTGGGGGACGAAGCGCTTCGGAGCTATGACCCGGTGGCCGCCTCACCCCTCACCTTCGAGGAGGTGGATCACACCCGTTTCCCCCTCTTCGGTCTTGGGGTCGACGCGGGACTTCGGGGGGGGACTGCTCCCACCATCTTCAACGCCGCCAATGAGGTAGCGGTGGCCGCCTTCCTCCGGGAACGGATCCCCTTCGGAGCGATGGCCCGGGTGGTGGAGGCGACGCTGGAGCGTACCCCCCTTCACGGGGTAGAGACCCTCAACGATGTTCTTCAGTCCGACAGGGAGGCCCGCCGCCTCTCCGAAGAGGCGGTGGACGCCCTTGATCCTCGATAGAGAGCCGACCGTACAGTGACCATTCTTGCAACCGTCATCGTTCTTGGTGTCCTCATCTTCGTCCACGAGCTGGGCCATTTTCTGGCGGCCCGCTCGGTGGGGGTGAGGGTGGAGCGCTTCTCCATCGGTCTGGGACCCCGCCTCTTCGGGTTCCGGCGCGGGGACACGGAGTATGTCATCAGCGCCATCCCCCTTGGCGGGTACGTGAAGATGGGAGGGATGGACGATGAGGTGATGGAGGCCATCGAGGGGGGAGAGGGGAAGGAGCCCCGCACCCCCTCGACGAGCGACTACGACTCCAAGCCGGTCTGGGCCCGTGCCTGGGTCATCTCCGCCGGAGTCATCGCCAACATGCTCTTCGCCTTCGCCACCTACGCCGTGGTGGCCATCGGCTGGGGTCAGGCGCACCTGGACACCACCCGCATCGGGTACCTTTCGCCGGCGGCGATCCCGGCCGAGGCCTCGGGGTGGAGCGAAATTCCCGCGGGGGCCGAACTTCGTCAGATCGGAGACCGTTCGGTCTCGCACTGGGGCGACGTGCAGTCGGCGCTCCGTTCCCACCCGGCGGGCTCCGTGGCGGTGGCCTTCGATGGGCCCACCGGCTCGGTGCAGGTGGTCATCCCCGCCGACAGCGCCGACCGGGCCCGCCTCATGCAGGCGGTGGAGTACTGGGCGCTCCCGGTGGTGCACGCCGTCGAGCCGGGGGGGCCGGCCGGTCGGGCCGGGCTCCAGCCCGGGGACCGGATCCTCTCCATCGACGGGGACTCGGTGCGGAGCTGGCAGGAGCTCGTCCGAGCCGTACAGGCGCGTCCCGAGCAGCCCACCCAGTTCACCATCCTCCGGGACGGGGGGGAGCTCGTCCGCACCATCACCCCCAACGCCGGTCGTGGGCAGGACGCGGTGACAGGCGAGCCGCGCACCGTGGGGCTCATCGGGGTGGCGGGCGAACTCCCGGGAGTGGCATACGACCGGGTGGCGGCGGCGAGCGCCCTGGGCGCCGCCTGGGACGAGACGGCGTTCTGGACCACCACCATCCTCGGCTTCCTCCGGGATCTGGTTACCGGGCAGATCTCCCCCCGTAACCTGGGGAGCATCGTCACCATCGGGGAAGCATCCGGGCAGGCTGCCGCCGAAGGGATCCCGGTCTTCCTCCGGTTCATGGCCTTCTTCTCCATCAACCTGGCCATCCTGAACCTCCTCCCCATCCCCGTCCTGGACGGGGGCCACCT
>JBJHBD010000090.1:0-13527 GCA_050485305.1 Gemmatimonadota bacterium | reverse complement strand
GGTCCGAAGTGTCCGATCCTGAATCCCCTGGTTCGAGATCAACGTTCCTCCTATTCGTGGACCCCCTCCGGCATGGAGGTGCCCAGGAGGAGGGCGGTGAAGAGGAGGACGAGGAGCGCGGCCCCCACCTCCCATGTGGCCCGCACCCGGACGGCCTTTCGCCCCGAGGGAGTGTCCAGATGCGGGAGCCCCTTTCGCCAGTTCAGGAAGCCGAGGACCAGGACCACGCCGACCGTAGACACCTTGAGGCTGAGCATTCGGCCGTATTCGGAGGCCCAGAGGTTTCTCACTTCGCCCAGGTGAACCGCCGAGAGGACCACCCCCATGAAGAGGAGGACCGCCACCGCGGCGATGGCGAGAGGGGAGAAGGCCCGGAGTTGCGGAGAGAAGAGGGTCACATCTTCCCGGCCCCGATGGGTCAGGATGACGGCGAGTGTTCCCATCCACGCCCCCGCCGCCAGGGTATGGGAGGCGTCCATGGCCACCGCGAGAGGGCGGTTGTACATGACTGACATGGCGTGGCTGGTGAGGGCCAGTGTCAGGGCGAGGCCGGCAACGGCGCCGGAGGCGAGCATCCATCCCACCGCCACGGCCTCCCGCCCGGAGGCACGGCGCGCCATGAAGAACCCTCCCGCCAGCACCAGGAGGAGGACGCCCTGCCCCATCCAGACGTCGCCCCAGAGCGTCTCCAGCAGAAGGAAGCCGATGTCCTCCGAGACGGGAACGAAGGGGTCCCGGAAGCCGATGACCTGCGCCCAGAGGCCCATCCCCCAGACGGGGATGAGGGCCAGCGCCATCCATGCCCCGGCGCCGGCGACTCGCCGCTCCAGCGCTCGGGTGGTTCCTGGAGGATGGATTTCCGCTTCCGACAGCGCCGGGAGTATCCAGAGCTTCCAGGCCACCCCCCCCGTCACCCAGAGGACCCCGGTGTAGAGGAGCCATCGGTGAAGGGGGGGAATGGCGGCGTCGATCACTTGCGGGCCGCGCCCACGGTGAAGTTGAAGGTGCCCCGCTGCGTGTGCCCGTCCTGGGCGATGACCCGCCAGTGGACCGTGTATTGACCAGAGGGGAGGGCGGCCTCGGGGCGAATGAACACCTGCCTGGCGTCATCTTCGTCGGGCGCCGCGTCGGTCGTAGCCACGAGGGCATCACCGGCACCGGTCAGTCGCACCGTCGTCCCCCGCATCTGGGGGGGCTCGGAGAAGAAGAGGCGGATCTCGTCCGGGCTCTCGGTCACCGTGGTGTCGGCGGCGGGGGTGGTGCGGACCAGCCGGAGGTGGAGGAGCTCATCGACGGCGACCGGAAGGGCGACGGTGGGTGCCGGAGTCGGCAGGGCGATGGCCGCTGCCTCATGGGCACCCAGGTCAGGGGCCGGAAACGCGGATGCAGAAAGGGCCAGAAGGAGGGAAGTCGTCAGGTACATCGATCTCTCTCGTTGGGTTCGGGGGGGATGGGAAGTGAGCCTCACCGCCACCCCCATCCCTCCCAGTAGAAGGGGGCGCGGGGGCGGGGGTGGTTCCCCACCTCGTCCAGGGTGCGGGCGTCGAAGAGGCGTCCATTCACCATGGTCCAGCGGATCTGCTCCGAGTGGCGGAGGTCGTCCAGAGGGTTGGCCTCCAGCACGATGAGGTCGGCGAGCTTCCCCGGCTCCAGCGAGCCCAGGTCGCCGTCCATCCCCAGGTACCAGGCGCCCTGGAGGGTGGCCACCCGGAGGGCGTCATGATTGGACATCCCACCGAGCCCGAAGTTCCAGAGTTCCCAGTGGGCGTCCAGCCCGTTGCGCTGGCCGTGGGCCCCGAGTTGCACCGAAACCCCCGCCTGGAAGAGCTGATTGGTGTGGGCGGCGGTGCGGACGTGGTTCCACTCTTCATCGGGAACCTGCATCCGGCGGCGGGAGCGGGCTTCGATCCCCAGCGGAGGGTTGAAGGTCAAGAGGCGCTCGTTGGCCCAGACATCGGTATGGGAGTACCAGTACTCTTCGCCCCAGAGCCCCCCGTAGGCCACCACCAGGGTGGGGGTGAGCCCCACCTCGGTGGCGGACCAGAGCTGTACTACGTCGTCGTAGACGTTCTCCACCGAGAGGGAGTGTTCCACCCCGGTGTGCCCGTCCACCACCATGTTCAGGTTGTGTTGGAAGAGGGCGCCCCCCTCGGGGACCACCATGAGCCCCACCTCCCGGGCCGCCTCCAGGAGCTGCTGCCGCTGGTTTCGGCGGGGCTGGTTGTATGACTTCACCGAGATGGCCCCCAGCGCCGCCATCCGGCGGAGGTGCCGACGGGCGTCGTCGAGGGAGTTCACCTCGGCGGTGAAGGCGGTGGTGGCGCCGTAGAGGATCTGTCCGGTGGAGAAGAGACGAGGCCCCACGATTGTGCCGGCCCGGACCATCTCCCCGGCGGTGAAGAAGTCGTAGGAGTTGGTGGAGGGGTCGTGGATGGTGGTGACCCCGAAGGCCAGGGAGGCGTAGTTGGAGGGGTTCTGCCGGGGCACCATGGAGGAGCGGGCCTGACTCCCGTGCCAATGTACGTCGATAATCCCCGGCATGAGGGTGAGCCCGGCGGCATCCACCACATGGGCGCCGGCGGGGACCTGCACGGAACCCCGGGGACCCACGGCGGAGATCCGGTTCCCCTCCACTACGAGGGTTCCGTTCTCGATGACCTCGTCGCCATTCATGGTGATGATCCGACCGCCCACAAAGGCGGTGGTTCCTTCTGGCACATGAGTCCGGACCTGGAACCCGATCTGCACACCCTCCGCGAGGGGGAGCTCCACCGCCTCGCCCTCATCACCCAGGTGCTCGAAGGCGTCGCTTACCGGGAGGGAGAAGAGTTCGGCGCCCAGCGACCAGTGCAGGGTGGCCCCATCTCCCGACCAGTGGAGCCAGTCCCCGGCATCCTGACTCACTCGCTTCTGAGGGAGGTCCCGGGACGAGGGCCCCACATCCACCGGACCGGCGGCGTGGACGAAGGGGCGGAGGTACGCGAGGAATCGCTCGGTGAAGGCCACATGGCGACCGTCGGGAGCCACCCGCATGGCGGTGGCGTACTGGCTCCGGAGGTGGGTCCGCTCATCGCGCCCATCCAGCCCGATGCTGCGAAGGGCCTGCCTCCCCGAGTCGAACCCCATGAAGTAGACCCGGTCCACCCGGTCCCCGAAGTGGGGGTCGCTCCCGCTCCGGGTGAGGAGGAAGGGGTCCCCCCCCTCGGCGGCGATACGGTATAGCCCCGTCTCTCCGGACCAGAGCGGTGAGGTCATCCCACCTCCGGTGACCCGCCGGTACACGATGTGACGTCCGTCGGGGGAGAAGACGGGCTCCAGGTAGTGCCCCGGGTCCCGGGTGACCCGGCGCCCTTCCGTGGCGCCGCCTACCGGCACCACCCGGACGGCGCCCAACTCCTCGTCGCTCCAGCTCACATACACCACCGAGCGCCCGTCCCTGGACCAGGAGGGGAAGTACTCGAAGTGGGAGTTCTGGGTGGTGAGGCGCCGAGGCGTCCCCTCGGGGAGAGAGCGGATGTAGAGGTGCCCCATGGCCGAATAGAGGACCCGGTTCCCGTCGGGGGAGACCTGCACCCACCGGAGGAGGCGGACGTCAAAGGAGTCCGGCGCGGGCTCCACCGGGAAGCGGACGGCATCGGCCACCCGGCGGGTGGTGGTCACCCGGAAGGGGATCTCGGAGAGGCTCCCCGAGGAGACGTCCAGCCGGTGGATCTTCCCCCTCGCCCAGAAGACGAGGGCGCGGGAGTCGGGGGTCCAGGCGAAGGTCGGATACACCCCGTGCACCGCCCAGATTTCCTGCATGTCCCGCTCAAGGTCGGTGTACACGGGCCACTCCCGCCCGCTCTCCAGATCCCGGAGGAAGAGCTGGGTCTCGAAGCGAACCCGCTTCACGAAGGCCAGGTGGCGCCCATCCGGTGAGGGGGTGGGGCGGATCGCCCCACCGGGGCCGCCGGTCACGGTCTCGGTGCGTCCCGTCTCCAGCTCCACCCGGCGGATGGCGTAGATCCCGGCATTCACATCCTTGTTGTACTCGAAGGTGGCGCCGGGGGTGACGTCCTGGGAGTAGTAGAGCCAGCGCCCGTCGGGAGAGAAGGCGGGCTCGTTCACATCCTTCTGGTCGTTGGGGCGCTGGGTGATCTGCACCCCATTCCCGCCGCTCCGGTGGTAGAGCCACATTTCCCCGGCTCCCAGCGATCGGGTTCCGGTGAAGTGTTTCCGGGCGGCGATGTACTCGGAGTCGGGGCTCCAGACGGGGCCGTTCAGGAGGCGGAAGCTCTCGGTGGTCACCTGCCTCAGATTCGACCCGTCCCGATCCATGATCCAGATGTTGTCCCCCCCGGCCCGATCCGAGGTGAAGGCGATCCACCGGCCATTGGGCGAGAAGCGGGGCTGCATGTTCCACGCGAACTCGTCGGTGAGGGCCCGGGCCTCTCCCCCCTCCATGGGGATCAGGTACAGGTCGCCCAGGAGGTCGAAGACGATCTCCCGCCCGTCAGGGCTCACATCCAGCGAGATCCAGGTCCCCTCCGTCACATCGATGGGGACTTCCCGGAGCTCCCACGGTGGAACGTTCACATCCCACCCGGTCCGCGCGGTGGAGGGGCGCTCGGGTGCGGCGCGCTCCTCCGGATCCTGCGCCGTGAGGGGCGCTGCGGGAGAGAGGAGGAGAACGAGGGCGAGGGCAGGGAGGAGGGTTCGGATCGGCATGGTGACCGGGGTCGAAGGTTCACGAATGGAACCCGTACGATACGCCGGAGGTGCGGGGAGATCCACCGGGCCCCATCTTCCCGCCCCATGACGACCCTACTGAACCCCTATCTCGCCGCCATCCTCCTCTACCTCGGAGCCCTCGTGGGAGTGGGGGTGTGGAAGGCGCGCGCCGTGAAGGATTCGGCGGACTTCATGGTGGCGGGGCGGAACCTTCACTGGTTTGTCCTGGTGGGGACCCTCCTGGCCACCTGGATCGGGAATGGTTCCCTCTTCGGGGGGGCGGGGCTGGGGTGGCGAAACGGGCTCGCAGGGATGTGGTCCAGCGCCGGCGCATGGATCGGGATCGTCCTCGTCTTCTTCATCGCCCGCCGAATCCGGAACTTCGGGCAGGTCACCGTTCCGGACATCTTCCAGGCCCGCTACGGGACAGGGGCGGCGGTGCTGGCTACCCTCATCACCGTCATCGCCTACCTCACTATCGTCTCCTACCAGTTCCGGGGCGGCGGGCGAGTCCTCTCCATCGTCACCGACGGGGCCATCTCGGTGGAGGCGGGGATCATCATCACCGCTCTGTTCGCGGTGAGCTACACGGTGCTCGCCGGGATGATCTCGGTGGTCTACACCGATGTGGTGAACGGCGTCCTCATGATCGTGGGGATCCTGGCGGCGGTCGTCTTCATGACGGTGACGCTGGGCGGCCCCGGGGAGATCGTGACGGCCGCCGAGGCGGCGGGAAAGTGGTCACTCTTCGGGAACTGGGCACTGGAACGCACCGGAGGGGTGTCGGCACCCATCATCGCCATCTCCTTCTTCGTCCCCACCATGCTCCTCCTCCTGGGGGACGCCAACATGTACCAGCGGATCTTCTCCGCCCGGGACGGGGGGACCGCGCGCAGGGCCGTCTTCCTCTGGGTCTTCGGGGTGGCCTTTCTGGAGATCTCCATCTACTTCCTCGGACTCACCGGAGCCATCGCGGCGGAGCGGGGGCTCATCACCCAGCTCTTCCTGGGCGGCCCCGCCGACACCCCCGCCAACCTCTCCGAGAACGTCATCCCCACCCTGGCGGTGGAACTCCTCCCCCTCGTCCTGGGGATGCTCCTGGTGGCCACCATGATGGCCATCGTGGTCTCCACCGCCGATTCCTTCCTCCTGGTCCCCGCCACCAACCTCACCCGGGACGTCTACCAGCGCTTTCTCGCCCCGGACGCCCCCGAGCGCCGCGTGGTCCTCATCAGCCGCGTCCTCGTCCTGGCCCTCGGGGTGGTGGCGTATCTCCTGGTGGACCGATTCCCCACCATCCTGGCCGCAGCGTACACCGCCTACCTCATATACGGAGCCGGAATCACCCCGGCGCTCCTGGCGGCCTTCCTCTGGAAGCGAGCCACCGCAGGCGGCGCCATCCTCTCCATCGTCCTGGGCGCTGCCGTCACCCTCCTCTGGACCTTCGTCATCCCCGGGGTGGATGGGTTCCACACCTGGCACCCCCTCCTCCAGGAGGTCACGTACCCGGCGGTCACCGCCTCCCTGGGCGGGCTCATCGTGGGGAGCCTCGCTACCGCGCCACCTCCCCCATCGGCGTGGGAGCCCTTCTACCGGGCGAGTCCCTGACCGGGGCCCGGCTCCGCCTTCCAGCTTCACCTGAAATTCGAAACCCTTGACGGCGCTCCCGATAGCGTATTATTGTCGCGGTGTACTGGTCAACCATGACACTATAACAGGAGGGGAGATGTTCCCCATCGATCCTGGAGACCCACGCCCCCTCTACGTGCAGATCGTCGACGAGGTGAGGCGCGCCATCCTGCGCCGCTCGCTCCGCCCGGAGGATCCGCTCCCCTCGGTGCGGGAGCTGGCGCGGGATCTCCGAATCAACCCCAACACGGTACAGCAGGCCTACCGTGAACTGGAGCGGGAGGGCCTCGTCTACGTCCGGCGTGGGCAGGGGACCTTCGTGGCCCCGGACGCCTCACCGGAACCGGTACGGAGCGCGGTCATCCGGGAGGTGGCGGAGCGGTGTCTCCGGGAAGCCACCCGCGCCGGACTCGGAGTGGAGGACCTCATCCATGGGATCCGGGAGGCGGCGCGCACCCCGGATCTTCAACCTCGCGCGCAGGGAGAGAGCGAATCATGAGCACCCCAGGCATCTACACCCGCACCCTGGAAAAGCGGTACCGGCGTACACCGGCACTCCGGGGCGTCGATCTGGAGATCCCCGAGGGCGGGGTTGCCCTCCTGGTTGGCCCCAACGGAGCGGGGAAGACCAGCCTCCTCAAGATCTTCATGGACCTCATTCCCTTCGAGGGGGGGGAGGTGCGCATACTGGGGATGGATCCCCGCTCCGAGGGAGAGCGGATCCGGGCGGCGGCAGGCTTCCTCCCCGAGGCCATCCAGTTCCCCTTCGACGGAATGAAGGTCCGCCAGATCCTGGATCTCAACTCTCGGTTCCGCCCCGGATGGGACCCGAGCTATGCCGACGAGCTGGTCCGGACCCTGGAACTCCGGATGGATCAACCCTGGAAGAAGCTCTCCAAGGGGGAGTCCCGGCGGGTGCAGCTCGCCTGCGCGCTGGCCCACCGTCCCCCTCTCCTCCTTCTGGACGAGCCCACCGACGGACTCGACCCCCTGGCCCGGGAGCGGATCCTGGGGCTTCTCGCCGAACATCTGGCCGAAACAGGGGCCACCACCCTCTACTGTACCCACGTTCTCCACGAGGCTCAGGGGCTGGCCGACCGCCTCATCGTCCTGAACCGGGGCGTGGTGCATCTGGACGAGAGCGCCGAAACCCTCCGCCGGACCCATCACCGGATCCGGTTCCCCCTCCGGGACGCTCCTCTGCCACCTGCGTCCATGGTGGTCCGTACCGAGTCCCAGGGAGCCGGCGACTGGCAAGGGGTGGTCCGGGGGGAGGCCGCCGAGGTTCGCCGCTGGGCGGACGACGTCGGAGTGGCCCTCACCGAGCTCACCCCCATCCACCTGGGCGATGCTGCGCTGGCCTACCTGGCCCATGCAGAGAGCGGGGGGGCCGGTACTCCAACCTCCGCTTCCACAGCGACCTCCACCCCCAACCTGGAGAACTCCCATGCCTGACGAATCTCCCTCTCGTACCCTCCCGGCGCCGGCGCCCGGCCTCCTCTCTCTGGTCTGGATCCACCTCCGCCTCATTCATGGGGAGGCCCGATCGGGGACAGCGGTGCTGGGAGTGGTGACTCTGGGATTCCCCCTTCTAATGTTGCTCATTCCCCTCGAGCAAGCTGCGACTGCGGACGGCACCCTCAGAGCCGTGCTTTCGCTTAGCCTGGTGGCCGCCGTAGTGCTGACCCTCACCTACCTCTGGCCCGAGGCGGTCTGGGGAAAGCTTCGCCCGGGGAGTCGAATGGCGCTGGACAGCCTTCCAGTCTCCCGTCTCCGGAACCGGATGGCCCGGGTCATGGCAGGCGCCATACTTCCTCTGGTCCTTGGACTCTCCCTCATGGTGGGGGTGGAGATCGGGGCCGCGCGTGGTCTTCTGGAGATGGTGGGAGAACAGTGGAGGTGGAACCCCCTCACCCTCCTCACCCTGCTGGCGAGCTACGCCATGGCCTCGGCTCTGGCCCTCCGCTTCGGGAAGGTGTTTGTCCCACTCCTGGCGGGAGTCCTCTCGTTCTGGGTCTTCTTCATGATCCTGGTGCTCCTGGAATGGGAGGCGGTGGGCAGTCCCCTTGTAGCGTGGCTATCCTACTCTCCTCTGTCGCCCCGCCACGGTCTCGTGGGGCTCTCGGGGAGGGTTCACGGCGTGACCCAGGGCCCGTCCACGCTCGGAGTCCTCTTCTGGCTCCTTGCCTTCGGATCCGTGGTAGCCGTGCTCTCCCGCCGCCACGATCGGGTATGAGGGATCCGGGTCAGACCGGGTCCACGGGGCGGGGGAGGAATCCTCCGCCCCCCCTCACCCGCTCCAACTGCCCCGCCAGCGACAGGAGCGTTTCTTCGTCGCCGAACCGCCCCACGAAGTGCATTCCCACGGGGAGTCCTTCCCTGGAACGGTGCAGGGGAACCGACATGGCCGGTTGCCCGGTGGCGTTGAAGACCGGGGTCCAGGGGGTGAAGCGGAAGGCGCTATCCGCCGCCTGATCCAGGAGCCCCACCGCCCGTACGAGGCGCCCCGATCCCACCCGTCCGAGAAAGCGGAGCGCCAGCCGCTCCATGGGAGAGGGGGTGAGTTCCCCGATCCGTACCGGAGGGCTCGCCAGGGTGGGGGTGAGAAGGAGATCCCAGCGGGAGAGGAAAGCGCTCACCTGGAAGGCGGCACGCTCCATCCGGCGGAGCGCCTTCCCCCACTCGGACGCGGGGAGGGAGCGGGCGAAGAGGGCGAGAGCCCACGTCTCCGGCTCCACCTGCCCCGGTCCGGGGCGCCGCCCCGCCTCCCCTCCCACCGCCTCCAGCTCGGCGGCCAGCTCCACAGCCACGGTGAGAAGGAAGTCCCGGGCGAAGGTCTCTCCATCGAGAGGGATGGTCACCTCTTCGAGTTGGTGCCCCAGCGCTTCCAGCTCACCCACGGTGGCCGCCAACCCTTCCAGGCACTCCCCGTCCACCTCCTGGTGAAGGAGGGGGCGATCCGTCCAGGCGATGCGGAGGGAGGGAGGGTCGCGTCTCGCCGCCTCCTCGAAGGTGGAGGATGGGGGTGGGAGGCGGTTCGGTGCTCCGGGCTCCGGCGCGCACACCGCATCCAGCGCCCGAGCCGAATCGCGGACACTCCGGGTCACCACATGCTCCAGCGCCATCCCTCGCCATGGCGGGGCACGGTCCGGACCGAAGGGTGTGCGTCCCCGGGTGGGTTTGAGGCCGAAGAGGCCGCAGCAGGACGCGGGAATCCGGATGGACCCGCCTCCATCTCCCGCTCCTGCCAGGGGGACGATCCCGGCGGCCACCGCGGCGGCGGAGCCTCCCGAAGATCCTCCCGGAGTTCGCTCCGTATCCCACGGATTCCGGGCGGGCCCGAACCGTTCCGGCTCGGTCACCGGGAGGAGGCCAAATTCGGGGGTGTTGGTGCTCCCCATCACCAGGAGCCCCGCCTCCCGCCAGCGCCGTACCATTTCCGAGTCGGCAGGGGCTCGGAAGTCACCCGAGAGGCGGCTTCCGGAGCTGTGGGGGTGTCCCTTCAGGCGAGAGACCAGATCCTTGATGAGGAAGGGGACTCCGGGGAAGGGGAGGTCCGGTGATGAGCTTCCCCGCTCCCCCTCGCCTCGCACCTCGCCGACTCTCGGGTGAACCACCGCGTTCAGGGCGGGGTTCACCCGCTCCATCCGGGCTGCGGCCAACTCCACCAGTTCAGCCGGGGTGACCTCCCCCGCCCGCACCAGCTCCCCCAGGGCGCACCCGTCCCGGGCCTGGTACTCGGTTTCTGTCACCGGCGAACCTGGACGGGGAGGGAAGCTTCCAGCTCTGCGTCGGTGACGGTGACAATCCCCACGAGGCGGTATTCCCCGGGGGTGTCCGGTGCGGGGATACGCTCCTCCCACGCCACTTCTCCTTCGGGGGGAAGGCGCTCTTCACCCAACACCTGCGCGAACATCTGATCTGTACTCCACCGGAAGACCTCCTGGCCCCCGTCGGCAAGGAGGAGAAGGTCGAAGCGCTGCGCCGAGGAGAAGGTCAGCGTACGGGGACCGTCGCTCCGATTTACCGCGCGGATCACCACCTGAATGCCGTCGCCGGGAGGGTAACTCACCCGGTCGATTCCGAGGAACACCACGACTCCGTCGGCGGCGGAGGGGATTTCCGCCGGAGGATCGGTGTCGACCGGTTCATCGGTGGGCGCACACCCTGCCAGGAAGAGGAGGGCGGCGACCAGGAGAGGCGTGGCGAAGCTCCGCCGGGAAGGGATGGGCATGTCGGCATTCCTCAGGTCGGGAGAGAACGGTCCCCGAGGCTACGGGGTAGGGGAAAGGGTTGGCAAGAAGGGGTGCTGCAGGGATGGTACACTTCGTTCCTCTTGTGGATACGGGGGAACGGGACGTATCCTCCAGAAACAGAAGTTTCTCGCGGATCCGGGGTCTCCCGCCGCGAGACCGGTCCGCCCGGGGGGAGTCCTTCCGGTGGCTGCGTAGGGGAGAGCACCTCCCCGACCGGTTTCCGCGATCCATCTTCACCATGTTTGATACCTGTGCAGGGAGGGGGCGGAGGTCCCGCCGCCTTCCGAAGGCCATGGGGTGCGCCCAGCGGGGGGTGGGGGTGTCATGACGAGCTCCGATACTCCCCGATTCCGGGTGCGTACCGAAGACGGCTCCGAGATCCCGGTCGCTTCCGTGGAGTCCCTCTCCCGTCGCGTGGAACGTGGGGAGGTGGAGCCCCACACCGCGGTCTTCGACGCCTCCACCGGGGTCTGGAGCCCGGCGGGAGAGTCGCCGGTCATTCGATTCATCGTGGAGGAGCTGCTCCGGGAAGGACGGCTCGGCGACGCCGGCGGGTGGGCGACACCCTCGGACGGGGCCTCTTCCGACGATCCCACGACGCCGACCGGGGGAGAGTCGGGCTTCACCCTTGTGGACCCTGCCCCCGAACCCCCTCCCCCCTCCACCGCACCACCCTCGCCCTCTGAGCCTCAGGCATCGGAGCGGGTGGAGTTCTCCGACTGGCTCACCCCCTCGAGCGCCGGGGGGATGGCCATCCCCGACCCCAGGCCGGAGGTGGATCCTGAGCCGGAGATGGAGCCCGAGCCCGATCCGGGTTCCATCCCCGAACCTCCCCCGCCGATCTCGGGGGGGGTGGGGATCTTCAGACTCGCCTTCCTCCTCCTCCTGGCCGCCGCCACCGTGGGCGTCTTTTTCCTCTCTCGGCAGGAGTGGGACGTGGCCGAGCTGGTGGGGGTGATGCGGACACCGGTGGGGACGGCCGTGGTGGCGGCCGAACTCTCCGATGTGGTCCCCGTTCCCCCGCCCCACTCCGAACTGGAGGGGGAGGTGGAGGTGGTTCTCCTGGAGATCCGGGCGCGGTTTACGGCGGTCACCGACTCCCTCCGCGCCGAGCACGGTGTGTCGGAGGTTCCGCCTCGACCCTGGCTGGGTGGGCACTATCTGGCGAACGCCTCCGAATACCCCGAGGTCCCGGCCTTCTGGGAGGGGTACCTCCGCGTCATCGAGACGCTCAGGGCACTCGATCGACGGATCTATCTGGAGACGGTCCGGGAGGTGGCATGGGTCCAGGCGGGAGATGCGGCGGACGTGGAGCGGTACTTCCTGGATCGGTATCAGGCGGTGCACCCGCCGCGCCTGGAGCGGTACGGGTACCTGGAGGCTGCGGCACGAAATGCGCTCGATCTCCACGCCTTCCTTCTGGAGCGGGAGAGCGAGATTCGCTACACCCCCGCCATGGGGGAGGTCGTTCCCCTCGATCCGGTGCTGGAGGCGGGTTCGACGGACCCGGAAGTTCAGCGGCACCTCACCGGGCGCCTCGACGCGGTGCTGGGTGCGCTGGATCGGTCCCGCATGGGAGGAATCCCCTCACCGGAAGGGCTTCGCGCCGACCTCTTCCTCCGCTTCGGCGAGGGATAGGCAGACCGAGTCACCCCGTTCGAGGGCGAAGAGGTGGAACCGGTGCCCGATCCGGTTCAACCTTCGGGTGTGGACGAGGCGCGCCCCCATCCGTTCGAAGGTCTCGATCCACTCCCCTTCCCGGCGAAAGCGAAGGGGTTCCGGGTCCCGCGCCATGGCCCCCGACCCCCGGAGAGCGTTCACCCACCGGTCCACCCGCTCCAGCACGCGCCGCTCCCACTCGTGGCGGTAGAGGGATTCGGTGACGATTACCCGCCCCCGGCTCACCCGCAGCGCTTCGGCGAGAAGCCGATCCGGGTCCACGGCGTGGTGCAGCACGAGGGAGAGGATCACCGTGTCAAAGCTCCTGTCGGGGAATGGGAGTCGTTCTCCGTCGAAGCGCACCTGGGGGATGGGTCCCGAAGGAAACCCCTCCACCTCGGCGACCACCACTCGCCTTTCCCCCTTCATGAGGAAGCGAGCCACCTCACCCTCCCCACCCCCCAGATCCAGGATCCGGTCGTCCGTAAGATGAGGGGCGATCTGCCGGGCCTTCCGCCGGCCCGCGATCCGGACGAGGCGACGAACGATCTCCTGCCGAAACTCCCATCCCCAGAAGAGGGCCACCCCTCCCCAGAAGAGGAGGGTGAGGGCCCCGTGGGAAACCCCCGTGTAGGTGAGGTAGGTGGGGAGGGCGGCCCAGCTCCCCCAGAGCCACGCCCCCCGGAGGAGAGGGGTGAAGGGGAGGAGGACGAGCCCCCACACCAGGTACCAGGGGTGCACCGTGGTGGCGGTGGCCAGGTAGAGGGAGAAGAGGAGGAGGGTGCCGCCGAGGACGGGGGAGGCCCCGGATCGAGGGGGGCGGACCCAGATCCACACCGCCCCCGCCAGGAAGAGGAGGCGAAAGGCCGGACCGAGCTGTTTGCTCCAGTCCTCCCCGGTGAGGAGGCGGAGGAACTCCTTCACCAGAAGGTAGGGGCCGCCGTTGAACTCGAAGAGGCGGACGTAGAGCTCCACCGAGGAGGCGACGCCGCGGAGGAGTGTGGGGTCCCGGAAGAAGAGGAGGGCGACCCCACCCGTCAGGAGGGTGCCGGGGAGGGCGGCGAGGAGGGCTCGCCCCCCTCCCAGCCGGCGGCGGTGGTGGTCCAGGAGGAGGGGGTCGGCGACGGGGGCGAGCCCCGGGTCCGGGCCTACCCGGGGGGCCGCAGGGGGCCGCGCGCCTACGACGTCGCCGCCCTCCTGTACGATGGGAAGGCAGCGCTGCCGCCGGAGGTGCGCCGGCACCTGCTCGGCGTGTACCTCGACGCCCTGGCGG
>JBJHBD010000089.1:0-13539 GCA_050485305.1 Gemmatimonadota bacterium | reverse complement strand
CCTCGAAGTAGGGGACCTGGTCCCAGTCGTGGCTCCCCTTGTGGACCTCCGCCTCCTTCACGGCGGCGATGAAGGCGTCGTATTCCTCCTTCGTGAAGGGGGCGTTCAGGTAGTCCGGATCCTGATCCCATCGCCCCTGGGCGAAGATCACCGACTCGTCCAGCGAATCCCGGTGGACGATGGGGGCGATGGCGTCGAAGAAGGAGAGCCCTTCGGCCCCCAGCGTCTCGCGGATGGCCCCGGAAAGGGCATCGGAGGTGAGGGGGCCGGTGGCCACGATGGCGGGACCCGCCGGGAGCGTGGTGACCTCTTCCCGGACCACGGTGATCCCCGGGTGGGTCTCCACCGCGGTGGTCATGGCGGCGGAGAAGTGGTGACGGTCTACCGCCAGCGCGCCACCGGCAGGGACCCGGGCCACCGTCGCCGCCTTCAGGAGGATGGAGTCGAGGGCAGCCATCTCCCGCTTGAGGGCGCCGTGGGCGTTTGCCGGATCTTCGCTCTTGAAGGAGTTGGTGCATACCAGCTCTCCCAGCTCCTCCGACTGGTGCGCGGGAGTTCTCCGCGCCGGACGCATCTCCACCAGACGGACCTCCCACCCCTTCCGGGCCAGGAAGAGAGCTGCCTCACACCCGGCCAGGCCACCCCCCACCACGGTGACAGGTCCCGTGAGGATGGGGGTGTCGTCGGCCATCACTTCTTCCTCCGGGATCCGCCCTTCCCACCGGCGCGCCCCCGCCCCCGGCGCCCCTTCCCCTTCTTGGCCGCCTCGGCCAGGAGTTGAACGGCGTCGTCCAGGGTGACGGTGTCCGGATCCTCATCCTTCGGGATGGAGGCGTTCAACTCTCCATCTGTGACGTAGGGGCCGTAGCGCCCGTCCCGGAGCTGAATCGGCTTTCCGGAGGAGGGGTGCTCCCCCAGCTCCTTCAGCACGGCGGGCCCCCCGTCCTGCGCCAACAGGGCCAGCGCTTCGTTCAGCGTCACCGTGAAAAGGTGATCCACCGTCTTCAGGTTCCGGTAGGTGCGCTCGCGCTGCACGTAGGGGCCGTACTTCCCGAGCCCGGCGCGGATCTCCTTCCCGGTTCCCGGATCGATCCCCACCACCCGGGGGAGCGCCAGGAGCCGGAGGGCGTAGTCGAGGGTGACCGAGTCCGGGTCCATCTCCTTGGGGAGCGAGGCCCGCTTGGGCTTCACCTCCTTCCCCCCCTCCCCGAGCTGCACATAGGGGCCGTAGGGGCCGCTGCGCACGGTGATGGGCTCGCCCGACTCAGGATGGGTGCCCAGCTCCCGATCCTCCGGAGCCTCGCCATCGAGGGAGCGGGTGTTCCGGCACTCAGGGTAGGCGGAGCACCCCAGGAAGCGCCCGTTCTTGTTCCACTTCACCAGCATGGGGCTTCCGCACTTCTCGCACGTCTCCCCCTCGGCCTGGAGGATCTCCCGGATGATCTCGTCGGAAGCGGCCTCCCCCTTCTCCAGCCGTTCCCGGAAGGGGGGGTAGAAGTCGCCCAGAACCTGCCGCCACTCCACCTCTCCCTCCTCGATTCGGTCCAGCTCGCCCTCCATGCGGGAGGTGAACTCCACATCGAAGAGGTTCGGGAAGACGCGGACGAGGAGTTTGGAGACGGTTTCGCCGAGGGGGGTGGGGATGAAGCGCCGCTGTTCCATCTCCACATAGCCGCGATCCACGATGGTGGTGAGGATCTGGGCGTAGGTGGAGGGGCGCCCGATCCCCTGGGCCTCCAGCTCCTTCACCAGGCTCGCCTCGGAGAAGCGGGGCGGGGGCTGGGTGAAGTGCTGCTTCGGCTCCAGCGCCTTCAGCTCGCTTTCGTCGCCGACATGGAGATCCGGAAGGGGATCCACATCATCGAGACGGCGATGCTCTCCCGCCTCGGTGGCCTCGGTGTAGAGGCGGGTGAAGCCAGGGAACTTCACCACCGATCCGGTGGCTCGGAAGGTGTGCATGCGCCCGGAATTCCGCCCCTTCAGGTCGAAATCCACCGTGGTGGTGTCGAAGACGGCGGGGGCCATCTGCCCTGCCACGAAGCGGAGCCAGATGAGCTCGTAGAGGCGGGCCTCCGAGTCGTCCAGATATCCGCGAACCTCGTCGGGGTGAAGCGTCACGTCGGTGGGGCGCACGGCCTCATGGGCCTCCTGTGCCGCCTTCTGGCTCTTCCCGCCCCAGTACCGGGGGGATGGGGCCACGTAGGGCTTTCCCATCTCCTTCTCGACCCAGCGCCGCGCGCCCTCCACCGCCTCGGCCGAGACCCGCGTCGAGTCGGTTCGCATGTAGGTGATGAGCCCCACGGCACCGCGGCTCCCCAGCTCCACACCTTCGTAGAGACGCTGGGCGGTGGTCATGGTGCGTCGGGCCGAGAAGCTCAGCCGCTTGGCCGCCTCCTGCTGGAGGGTGGAGGTGGTGAAGGGGGCCGCCGGGTTCTTCCGCCGTTCCCGACGCTTCACATCGCCGGCTACGAAGGGGAGCCCCTTCACATCGGCCAGCACCTCGTTGGTGGCGGCCTCGTCGCCCAGGGTGAAGCTCTTCCCCCCGATCTTGTGGAGCTTCGCCTCGAAGGGCTGCTCCTCCCGGATCAGGTGGGCGGTGATGGACCAGTATTCCTCCGCCTGGAAGCGGCGAATCTCCTCTTCCCGCTCACAGATGAGGCGGAGCGCCACCGTCTGGACACGCCCTGCCGAGAGCCCCGGGCGAATGGGCTTCCAGAGGAAGGGAGAAACCTGATAGCCCACCAGACGATCCAGGATCCGACGCGCCTGCTGGGCCTCCACCTTCTTCATATCCAACCGTCCGGGAGCCTGAAGCGCCGACTCCACCGCCCGCTTCGTGATCTCCCGGAACTCCACCCGCTTGAAGCGATCCGGCTCCTTCTGCCACCCCAGGTGCTCGGCCACATGCCAGGCAATGGCCTCCCCTTCCCGATCGGGGTCGGTGGCGAGGATCACCGCATCGGCCTTCTTCGAGCGGTCCTTGAGCTCCTTCAGGACGGCGGCCTTCCCCCGAATGGTGACGTAGTGGGGCTCAAACCCCCTGTCCACATCCACCCCCAACTCCTTGGTCGGGAGGTCCCGTACATGCCCCACCGAGGCCGCCACCTCGTACCCGCGCCCCAGATATTTCCCTATGGTGCGCGCCTTGGCCGGCGACTCTACGATGACGAGCTGTTTCTGACCGTTCCCCTTGGACATGGACTCCGTCGGGTGATATGGGTTGAATCTTCCGGGAGGATGGGGTCGTCGCCAACCCCTTCCAACTCCCGTCAGGTACGCGGCTCGGGAGCCGCGGGTTCGTGATGCCGTCCTGGGGGAGGGGAATCCGCCCCTCCGGTAAGAAGGCGATGGGCCAGCCGTTTCGCCACCTCAGCCGGGGATTCGGCTCCGCCCTCCTCCGTCCAGTCTGCCATTTTGTAGAAGGGGAGACGGTGTCGGAGAAGCTCCTTCAGCGTCCCCTCCGGGTCCTCGTTCTGGAGAAGGGGGCGCCGGCGATACCCCTTCCGAGCCCGATCCACCGCCTCCTCCGGATGAACCCGAAGCCAGATGGAGAGCGTGCCCTCCGGGAGCGACTCCATCCGACCCGGGGTGCAGGGCCAGCCTCCTCCCGAGGCAAGCACTACCCGGTCGAGGGCCAGGAGTTCGGCACCGATCCGGGCCTCCATCTCCCGGAAGGCCGGTTCTCCGTCATCGGCAAAGATGCGGGCCACCGGCTTTCCCACCGTCTCTTCGATGACCTCGTCGAAGTCCCGGAAGGCCCATCCCAACTCCCGGGCCAGCCGCCGTCCCACCGTGCTCTTTCCGCTCCCCATGATCCCCACGAGGAGGATGCGCCGGCAGGAGAGGTCGGCGGGACGCCTGGCGTCGGGTGGGCGGGCGCTGGGGAGTGTAGTCAGCGTTCCCCCCAGCCGCGGGACGAGAGGTGGGCGAGGTATCCGTCGAAGTTCCGCCGGGTTTCACCCATGCTGTCCCCCCCGAACTTCTCGAGGAAGGCGTCGGCGAGAACCAGCGCCACCATGGCTTCTCCCACCACCCCGGCGGCGGGAACGGCGCACACGTCGCTCCGTTCTGTGGCCGCCTCCCGGGGCGTGCCATCCCTGAGATCCACCGAGGGGAGCCGGTTCTTCATGAGGGTGGAGATGGGTTTCATGGCTCCCCGCACCACCAGCGGTTCCCCGGTGGTGACCCCCCCTTCCAGACCTCCGGCACCGTTGGAGGTGCGGGCAAATCCGCCCGTCCGGGTGCGTTCGTCCTCCCGCCGGATGGGGTCGTGGACCCGAGAGCCCGGACGGCGGGCGCCCTCGAAGCCGAGTCCGATCTCCACCCCCTTGATGGCCTGGATGGACATGACCGCCGCGGCGAGACGACCGTCCAGCTTCCGATCCCAGGAGACATGACTCCCGAGCCCAACGGGGAGTCCGGTGACCACCACCTCGAAGATCCCACCGAGGGTGTCGCCCGCCTCCTTCGCGGTGTCGATGAGGTCCATCATGCGGCGCTCGGAGTCCGGATCCAGCACCCTAACCTCCGAGGTATCGGCCTCGGCATTCAGATCCAGGGGGATCGTCTCCGGCGTTCGAGCTACCACCTCCCCGATCTCGGTGACATGGCTCCCGATGCGGATACCGAAGCCTGCAAGGAAGTGTTTCGCCACCGCGCCGCACGCCACCCGGGCCGCCGTCTCCCGGGCGCTGGCCCGCTCCAGGATGTCCCGGGTGTCGCGACGATCGTACTTGAGGACCCCCACCAGATCGGCGTGGCCGGGTCGGGGGAGGTAGAGGGAGCGGAACGCCTTGTCGTTCTCCTCGGTGGGTGGAGGGAGGGGGCTCATGGCGGTGGTCCAGTTCTCCCAGTCCCGATTCCAGATGACCATGGAGAGGGGGGAGCCCAACGTCTCACCCAACCGCACCCCCGAGATGAACTCCACCCGATCCGACTCGATCTGCATTCGCCGCCCCCGTCCGTACCCCTGCTGTCGGCGCTTCAGCTCCGGGTCGATGTCCCGCTCCGCCACCAGCTGCAGCCCGGCGGGAACACCCTCCATGAGCGCCACGAGCCCCCGTCCGTGGGACTCGCCTGCGGTATGGAAAGAGAGAAGACGAAGGAACGACATGGTCAGGGAACGAGGAGGAGTGGGGGTGAGGGAAGAGGAAAAAAGGTGACGCCCGGCCTGGAAGGTGTCCAGACCGGGCGATCCACCGGAAGAGATTTGCCGGCGATCAGAGGTCCCGTATGACGTCGCGCTTCCGGATGTTGATGACCACCACCCCACCGTCGGCGCTGATCCCGGAAAGCTTCGTCACCACGCAGGCATCGTCGGTGGCGGGGGAGAAGACCTGTACCGCCTGCCCACCTCCCGTCCCCGGGACGACCGCCATGGGGCAGGTGAGCCCGGTGTTGTCCGCAGGATAGGGGAGTGTCGCCCGAAGGGGGCCCACGATGTTGTCCCGGATGTAGGCCCGACCGATCCGGTTGAAGTTCAGGGTGTTGATGACCTCGACCCGCCCTCCCCCCACCGGGACGAAGGCCAGCGCCACATCGGGGGGTGTCGCTACCGGCCCATCCACATGGAGGGGGTGGAGCGCCACCCCGGTTCCTCCGGGGAGGATGGGTACCGTTCCCTGGAGCCGGAGATCCTGGTCGAAGAAGTACGTCTCCAGCATTCCTCGTCCCACCCCCATGGAGCCGTCGTGGTTCATGTCCACGCCGAGGACGCGCTCGGAGGCGTTCCCCACCAGGTCGATGACCTGGGTGAGCGCCGACACCCGGGGATCGGCGCCGTCGGCCCGCCAGAGGAGGATCCGTCCGGTGGGTGCCGTAGCCCCCTCGCCGATGGCCACCACGCTCCCATCCCCGGAGGCGGCGATGAAGGTGGTGTCGGAGAGCCCCACGCTGGGGATGTCCCATCGACCCGACTGGGCCAGCGGGAGGAAGATGGGCGGGTACCCCGCGGCTCCCACCCCGCGGTAGTTGATGGCGTCCACATGGGTCTGGACTCGACCCCGCAGGTTGTTCACCGCGGTGGGGGTGGCTCCGGCCGCCGCCGGGATGGTATCGGAGCGGATCATCCCCGCCGCATGGGGCGCCCGCCGCGACGCCACCGGCCCGTACCCGGGAGGCTGGGAGAAGCTGGGCACGGTGAACTGGTCCACACTGCCGAGCGCGAAGGTCCCATCGGCCTGGACGGTGCGCCCGTGATCGGTGAAGAGGTAGACCTCGGTGGTACCGCCGAAGAAGTCGGCCACCCGGATCGTTCCGTCCGGGGCCGCACCGGTAGGACGGGTCGAGTAGACGAGGCGCCCATCGTCATCCTGGGCGATGAACTGCGGGCGATCGGAGAAGTCGAAGAGGGTCGTTTCGAAGGCCAACCCCGCGCTCCCTGCCACCTCGCGAACATCCATGAGGAGGGTGTTGGGAGTCAGGATCCGCGCAGGGAGATTCTCCGACGGCGGTCCCCCTCCCGGAGGCACGTCCACCACCGAGATGTTTGTACCCCCCGAGTTCGCCACGTAGAGGATGTTCGGGTCCTGGAGCCCGAAGGTCATCCCCCAGGGCTGGGCCCCCACCTGCACCGTCCCGGTGAAGGTGAGGGTGTTGAGGTTGAAGACCTCGAGACGCCCGAGGGCAATGTTCGACAGGAAGAGGTGTCCGCGCGCCGGGTTCGGGTCCACCACCGCGTCGGCGATGGCGCCCCCGGCCGGGAGGCGAACGGTCTGGCCGATGACCACGGAGATGGTGCGGCGCATCCCCGTCTGCCCATCAGCCAGCGTCGTCCCATTGGGACCGGGGATACAGACCAGGCTCTGGGGGGTCGTGGCGGAAACGGTGGCGCCGCAGTTCTGCGTGGGGGTGGCGTTGTCGCGCATCCACCCGAAGATGTCCAGATCCAGCGTATCCGGCGCATTCAGAAGATCGAGGATGGCGGGATTCCCCGCCACCATCTCTTCCACCGTGAAGGTGAAGGGGTGGGTCCACACACCGGAGGCCGGAGCCCCACGGGTGAAGGTGTTCCCCACGAAGAGGGTGTCGGTCGGGCGAGATCTCGGCACGATCCGGACGGCATACCCCGCCTGAACGACCCCTGAACCTCCCGGGTTGTCCTGCCCGGTGACGTTGAGCCGGATGGAATCCGTGACCTCCATCCGCGCCGGATCGAAGCTGGATCCCAGGAATTCCGGGATGATCCGCACGGTGGGGGGAGTGGTGTCCGTCGTCCCGGAGGTGGTGGCCACCAGTTGAACGGTGGGCGCCGCTCCGAAGATCCCATTCGTGTTCCGAGCCCTCGCTCGCACCGTGTAGGTCCCGCTGGCACCCGGCGGCACATCCCAGGTGAAGTCGATGGTGACGCTCGTCTGGGCGGGGGTGAGGTTCACCGGTGACACCGGGGTGGTCACGGCGGCCGGAGCGCCTGCCGGTTCTTCGATGTCGAGGACGACCTGCTCCACCCCGGTTGGATCGTTGGCGGTGACACGGATCTGGACCTGCTGACCCACCGACACGTTCTGGGTGGGAAGGAGGTCCGGCAGCTCCACTCGGGGTCCGCCCACGGTGACGAGAACCGAATCTCGCTCCACCTGTCCTCGCCCGTCGGTGGCGATGACCCGGATGTACACCTCTTCCGAGGTGGTCACCGAGGTGGCGGTGAGGAAGCGTGCCAGGAGGGTGTCTCCGACGGGGGGATTGAAGTTCACCGTCCTGGGGGTGTAGCGCTGCACCTCCACATGGGTCCCGAGATCCCGGTCTCCTCGATGGGCGACACCGTCGTACGTCACCGAGGCGATCCCTTCGGGAGACTGGAGACGGGCACGAACGAAGATGGAGTCGCCGGTGGGCATCCCAGCCCCCGGGCCCGGATCCAGGATGGTGATGGTGGGGAGCGTTCCCTCGCCGGTGAGGCTCGCCATCACCGTATCCGCCGCCACATTCCCCCATCCGTCGATGGCGGTGACGATGAAGTGGACGTTCTCGGTGGTGGTGTCCGCAGTAGGAACCAGGAACCGGGAGATTGCCTGGGACTGAACGACGGGGGGGTCGAGGGTGACCTCTCGGGGGATGAATCGCGGCACCGCAGCGAAGGTCCCGAGGGATTGGTCACCCCGGAAGGCCACCCCTTCGAAGCGCACCCTCCGTACCCCGGATCGGACCAGGCCGTTGGGGTCGGCGATGTTGGCCTGCACGAGGATGGAGTCGCCCTTGGGGAGGGCTGCCCCCAGCGTCGGGTTGAAGATCTGTACCGTCGGCGGATCCTGATCGGCCCTGAGCTGCACCACCACCGTGTCGGCGCCGAAGTTCCCCTGCCGGTCCCATGCCGTGACGATGACCCGCGCCGCTTCGGCGGTGGAGTCGGGAGTGGGTTGAAGGATCCGGGTCAGCGTGGTATCCGACGTCGGGTTCTGGATCTTGATGTTCCATTCCGCGAAGCGGGGCACCACCTGGAAGGTCCCCAGATCCGGGTCCCCACGGAAGGCCACACCCTGGACGCGGACCGAGTCGATGGCGTCGTTGTCCGTCATCCGCGCCCTGACCCGTAGGGTGTCTCCCACCGCCACATTCTGGTTCGCCCCGGGGAGTTGGATCTGGACGACCGGGCGTTCTTCGTCGATGAAGATCACCTCCACCGATCCACTCTGGAATGCTGCGCCCCGGTTCCCCTCCAGATCGCGTGCAAACCCCTCCACCCGGTACGCTCCGAGGGGGAGGTCGAGGGGGACGTCATACTGGAAGGACCGGGAGGCCTCCCGCCCGGAAATGGCGGCGGAATCGGAGGCCACGACCACCGAGTCGGCGTTGAAGACCCGGTATCCGATCCGATTCATCCCGATGTTGTCGGTGGCCTGCACGCCGATAGCGAGGGTTTTCCCCTGACCCACCTGCTGACTCCCCACCGTGGTCTGGACGGAGGGCGGGGTGGTGTCGAGGGCTCGCACCGTATCCAACTTCGGGAGCGATGGATTCCCCTGGGCGTCATAGGCGGTGGCCTGCACCACCACCAGGGTGTCGGTGATGGGCCGCGGAATGTCAAAGGACACACCCACCGTGAGATCCGTCTCCCCATTCTGCGAGAGGGAAACCCGCCGGAAATTGAACTCCCCGCCTCGGGCCGTGGTCACGATGGAGTCCACCCGCACGAGCCCCACGGCGCGCACCCGCACCTGCATCTCCTCTCCGGAGGGGACGGCGCTTGGAGTCTCGAGGGTAATGATCTGGGGCCCGAGGCCCACACCTGGACCGAAGAGGTTGTTCCCGTCGCACCCCCAGACTAAGAGTGTCGCCAGGAGCGCGCCCAGCGCGACTCTCCTCCCACTCCGGTTTCCAATGCGGTTTCGCATGGGGACGCTCCTTGGCCGCCTCAGCGACGGTTGATCTGCGGCGTGACCAGGATCATGAGGTCGCGCTGATTACGCTGCTCCCTGGTGAGGCGGAAGAGCCGCCCCACGAGGGGAAGATCCTTGAGGAGGGGGATTCCGGAACGGACCTCGGTGCGCTCCGTCACCGTCAGCCCGCCGATGACCACCGTCTCGCCATTTTCGACGAGGACCCGGGTCTGAGCCTCCTGGGTGTTGAAGATGAAGCCGATATCGGCATCGGCGATCTCCACCCCCGATCGCTCGGCCCGGAGATCCAGGAGGATCAGATCGCCGGTGGTGACATGGGGCGTCACCTGAAGGACGATACCGGTTTCCTGGATGTCCACGGTGGCCTGGGGGAAGGCCCCCTGCCCCTGCTGTCCTGCCGCGCCACCACCGGCGGCGTCGATGACCCGGATGGGAGTCCGCTCACCCACCAGGATCTTCGCCTCGGTGTTGTCCAGCACCCGGATCTGGGGGGCGGCCTGGACATCGCTCAGATTCACCGACTGGAGGGCTTCCACGAAGGTGATGAGGGTGTGGCGTCCCAGGATCAGCGAGGTGAGGAACTGGAGGGATGGGTTAACCACCCGCTGCTGGGCGTTCCCCAGGGCGGCGATGGAGCTTCCTCCGAGGGAGACCACGTTGGTCCCGATCTCCACGAACTCGTCCTCGGAGATCCGTCCGTCTCCATCCCGGTCGATGGCACCGGGGGTCACCGAGTTCAACTGGTTCCCTCGGGAATCCTTGAGATCGTAGACGATCCCGAATTCCTGGAGGTCGGTGCGGTTCACGAAGATGATCTTCGCCGAGATGGTGACCTCGGGGGTCTGTACGTCCAGCCCGGTGATGAGATCTTCCACCGAATCCACCACCCGCTGGATGTCGGTGACCACGATGGAGTTGGTGGAAGCGGATACCACCGCCCGCCCCCGCTCCGGGGTGAGGATGTTCTGGACCGCAGGGAGAAGTTGCTGGGCATTCCCGAAGTTCACCCGGAGGGAACGGGTGAGGACCGGCTCCTGCTCCTCCCGCTGCCGGAGCGTCTCCAGGCGATCCACCCGAATGATCCCTGACGCCTGCTCCTGGGCGGCAAGCCCGTAGGCGTCCAGGAGGGCCAGAAGGGCAATGTCCCAGGGCTGGTCCCGGATGTCGGCATTCACCGTTCCCGCCACTTCCGCGCCGGGAACGATGGATCGGTTGGACAGGTCCGCGAAGGTGAAGAGGACCTCCCGCATGGGGGCGTCCACGAAGGTCACCGAGACCCGGCGAGCAAACTCCTGTGACTGGAGGCCGCGCCATGCGCCCGATGGCCGATTGGCGGGTGCGGCGTTCCGCCCGTTCGGAGTCCCGACCTCCGGTACCGGAGGCTGCGCCGCAGCCACCGTCCGGTCGGCGGAAACGGACCAGGGCTCAAATTCGCCCAGAAGGTTCTCCAACGACACCCGGATGTACCCATCCCCCGCCAGGAGTTCGTACCCCACCGGAACGTCCAGTTCGAGGACGATGCGGACCACATCGGGGGAATACTGGCTGGCACGCACCGTTCGGATTCCGCCCCGCCCCACGGTTCCCAGCGATTCCGACGGGAGGGCGTAGCGTGCCCCGAGGAGGTCCAGCACGAGGCGATCCGGTCCCTCCATGGTGAAGTCCCGGGTTTCGACCCGTCCGTCCACCGCGATGAGGACTTCCGTTCGCTCCGCGGCGGGAAGGATCTGGAGCCCCGTCACCGTCCCGAGCCGGTCCCCCCCGTCAGGGGCGACTCCCGTGCCTCCGCCAACGGCGAGAAGCAGGGTTGTTAGCGCCGTATACATGGACGTCATCGTGAACCTCCGTTCCAGGACTCGCCAGAGTCAAACAAGGAAACACCCCCCTCTCCTCCCGGCGGAGGAAGGGGGATGGTGTCCGCCGCGGTATCGGGAATGATCTGCATGGCCTCCGCCTCCCGGGCCGCCCAATCGGGGCGCTGCACTTCAAGGATCCGGGTCTCCACCACCCCGAACTCATCCACCGCCACCACCACCTGCTCTCTTCGAATCTCGAGGATCCGGGAGTTCCCCAACGTCTCACCGACCCTCACCCGATAGGTCCGTAGCGCGGCCCGCTGCCCGCCTGCCACCCCAAGTACCGCAATGGACTGGGAGGGCTCATCCGAATACAGGATCCCCACCAGGCGAAGCTCCTCGAATCGCGGCCCGCTCTCATCACCGGTGAGAGGGCGGAACGGATTGCGCCGCTGGTAGTCCGGGTAGTAAAACACCTCTCGCTCGAAGACCAGATCCAGGGTGTCCCCTCCCGCCTGCGGGGGCGCCTGTCCTCCGCTGCCGCCCTGTTGACGCGCCTCGGCGGCCACCCCGACGAGGAGGAGGACCGCTATGGCCGCAGGGAGCATCACTCGCATCCGCATCACCCGGCTCCTCCGGGAAGTGGGATGTCCGCCGGGACCGTCGTTCCCGGGAGGACGTAGGTCTGGATTCGGAAGCGGGCCTGAATGGGTGCTTCCATTCCGGCGCGGGGAGGCGCGGTTGTGTGAGGCTGAAGCTCCAGATCCAGCGGGGTGATGATTCGCTCCAGCGAAGCGATGGCGGTGAGGAAGCGAGCCACGTCATGGTACTCGCCCACCACGGCCATCTCGTAGCTTTCCCGGGTGTAGTATGCGCCTGGAATCGTGGAATCGGGGCGCCAGTTCGCCAGGTTCACGCCGGTTCGTTGCGCCTCCTGGGCGATGGCGTTCAGGAGCGCCGGAACCTCTTCCCCAGCGGGGATGAGTTGCTCCAGGCGTCGGACATGACGCTCGTAGAGCTCCACCCGTTCTTCGAGCTGTGCGCCGCCCCGCGCCGCCGTCACCTGGGCTCGCCGGTTCTGATCTTCGAGCTGGCTGAGGCGGGACTCCAGTCGCTCCAGATTCTCCACTCGCGGAGTGTACCAGTACGCGTGGAAGGCGTAGATGACCGCCGCCGCGGCGATCAGCGCGACGAGGGCGATCTGCTGGGGCCTCTCCTGGGGTATCAGCGCCATGTTACCCCTCCTCCTCGTCGTTCAAGGTACCGTCCAAGAGCTCCTCTCCCTCCATTTCGGCACCTCCGGGGGGGCTCTCCTCCCCTCCGGGAATCCCCACCGAGACCCCAAAGAGGGGAACGGTCTGGAGAATCTCCGGCGGTGGCTCCCGGCGGCTTGCCTCGAGGGTGAACTCATAGACGAGCCGCTCACCCGAACTCCCTCCCGAGATCATGGTCTGTTCGGAGGTGATGAGGCGCACTCCGCGGATGAAGGGAGAGGCTTCCAGATTCTCCATGAAGGCCGTGAGGGCGAAGTAGGTGCCGGCACGCCCTTCCAACCGGAACTGGGGGTTCTCCCCCCCCACCGTCTGGTTGAAGCGCATGAGCCACAGATAGTCGGGGATCGCGCGGGCCACCTCATCCAGGAGATGGGGCCAGAGGTAGCGAGCTCCGTCAATCTCCTGAATGACCGCCACCCGCTCGGCAATGGAGTCCCGGCGGGCCTGAAGGGCATCCACCCGGCGGATCACCTCGGCCATTCGGGTGGAATCCCGTGCCGCCGATTCGATCTGTATCTCGATCTCTTCGGCCTTTCCGGCCACCCCCAGGAATAGCCAACCGAGGACGAGGAAGGCGATGAGCCAGCTTGCCGCCGCCGCGCCCGTCCATCGATCCACCTGGGGGAGGGAGATGGAAGACCCCCCTCCCAGCTTGGGGAGAGAAAGGGCCAGCTTTGGCCCCCGCGAAGTCTTCTTCTTTCCCCCGGGAAGGAGGTTGACCTCAATCATGCCGCCCCCTTTGCCCGTTCACGGCTTCCTCAGGGCAAGGCCCAGTGGGAGGAGGAGCATGGGGGCCGCCTCATCCAGATTCAGGTTCACGGGTGCCTCCGGTGTCACCGGCACTCGCTCGAAGGGGTTCACCAGTTGGGTCTCCACCCCCATGCGGCGCCCCAGCGCCTCGGGCATCCCGGGGATCCGGGCTCCGCCTCCGCTCAGGTAGAGACGCCCCAGCCCGGCTCCGGCCTGCTGCGTCATGAGGAAGGCCGCGGCTCGCTCCACCCCCACCGCCACCTCGTCGGCGGCGCTCTGGACGAAGCGACCGATGTCATCCATCTCCTGGTGTCCCTGGATGATCTCTTCGGCCACCTCTGCGGTCATCCCCCGCTCCCGCTGGAGATCCTCCCGGACCCGGCG
>JBJHBD010000088.1:0-13574 GCA_050485305.1 Gemmatimonadota bacterium | reverse complement strand
GATGCGCTGGACCTCCGCCGCCCGGCAAACACTCGCTGCCGGAACTGGCTCGAATCCACCCTCCTCTCCCTGGAGGCTCGGGGAGTCCTCGAGGCCATCTACGAACGGAACCCGCCCCACTACCATGTGGCGGTCTACCCCCGCCCGTACATCGAGTACGTGGCACAGATCACCGGGAACGCCCAGGTCGCCTCCGCCGTGACCGGGGCCGCCGAGGGGGAGGGGCTCCGGGTGGAGATGGTGGAGCACCGGATCCAGCGGGGTGAGACGCTGGGCGCGATCGCGTCTCGCTACAACACCACCGTGGCCCGGCTCCGCTCGGAGAACGGGCTCCGCTCCAACACCATCCAGGCGGGCGCTACCCTCCGGGTCCCCGTCTACCGGGCCGATACCCCCGCGCCGGTCACTCAGGTGGCGACCGCGGGGGCGTCGACTTCCGGTACCTCCGGAGAGGTGTCGGCTCCGGACGGGGGGGCGGAAGGGCTCGGAGGCAATACGTCCGCGGAAGCTTCCGCCGCCTCCGACCCGGTCCGGACGCACCGGGTGGCGCGGGGCGAGTCGCTCTGGGTCATTGCCCGGCGGTACGGCGTCTCGGAATTGGATCTCCGGGTGGCCAACGGGTTGGCGGGGTCGCGCATTCTGGCCGGGCAGGAACTCCGGATCCCCTCTCCGGGAGCGCGGGCGAGCGCCGCGACCCTTCAGCACCGCGTAGCCCGAGGGGAGTCGCTCTGGACCATCGCCCGTCAATACGGCACCACCGTGGACCAGATCCAGGCCCACAACGGGATGGGCAACACCCGAATCCAGGCAGGACAGCTTCTCGACGTCCCGGTCACGCGTTGACGCCGTACACCCCCCAGGAGAGGTAGCCCGTGTCCGACTCCCGCCCGGTGTACCTCTTCTCCCCCGAGGAGGATGGGCTCCCTCCTTTCCCCGAAGAGCTGGCGGCACTCGCCACCTCGGCGTTTCCCCTCTCGCTCGCCGCCGTCCGACCCCCGAGCCCGTCCGGTGAGGCGGATTCGGGGAGGGTGGAGGCGGGGTGGATCCTCCTCCACCCGGATCTCGACTCGCGTCACCTGATGGTCCTTGCCGAAGCGATGGGCGACACCCGGGAGCCCTGGACCCTCCTCCTCCCCGTGGGAGGTGAGGGGGGATTTCGGCTCCTGTCCCTCTCGCCAGGATATACCGAAGGGGTGGAGCGAATCGTGGAGCGTCTCTCGGCTCCCGGACTGGGGCCGGCACTCCTCTCCTTCCGTCTCACCCTCGGGGCTCTCGCCCGGATTCGCCACGACATCAACAACCCCCTCACCGCCGCGCTGGCCGAAGCCCAGCTCCTCCTCATGGACGCCCAGCCGGGCACCGAGATGGAGGAGTCACTCCGGGTGGTGGAGGATCAGCTTCGGCGAATCCGGGACATGGTGGCAGAGTTGACCCCCCTCCGGATCCCTCGGGGGTGACCCCCACCACCGGGAGCGCAGGGCCATGGTACTGAGGCGAGTCGGAGGCGGGCGCGACGGGGAGGGGTTTGCCTCTCTCTCCCGGGATCGACTCCTCCGCTGGCTCTTCATCGGGCGCATGGCCCTGGTGGCCGGGATCCTCCTGGGAGCCTTCCGGGTGTGGGGGCAGGTGCAACCCGAGCAGACCCTCATCGCCACCATCCTCTTCGTAGCCGCCCTGGTGGTTACCGCGGGTTCGGTCTGGTGGACCCGGGTCCTGGGGAGGGAGCCGGGCCCCAACTACCTCTTCGGACAGGTGGCCTTCGACACCCTCCTCGTCACCGGGGTGGTCCACCTCACCGGAGGCCCTGAAAGCAACTTTGCCTGGCTCTACATCCTCGTCATCTCGGAAGGGGCGCTCCTTCTCCCCTTTGCAGGCGGGGTGCTCATCGGGGCCTTCGCCTCCATCCTCTACTTCGCCGACATCGTCTGGGGGCACGAAGGGTCGGTTCCCGGGAGCGCCATCCTCCAGATCACCCTCTTCGCCATCGTGGCGCTGGCCACCGGCTTCCTCGGCGATCGCCTCCGCCGAGCCGGCCTGGCCCTCGGCGACGTGCAGACCGAGCTTCGTCGGCTCCGCCTCGACACGGGCGAGATCCTTGCCACCATCAGCACCGGGGTCATGACCCTCGACGAAGATGGCCGGCTCCTCTACATGAACCCCGCCGCCGAAGGGCTCCTGGCGCTGGACCGGATGCAGTGGGAGGGGGCGCCCGTCCTGACCGCGGTGGAGGGCCCGTCTCCCGGGTTGGCGGAGGTGTTGCGCCGCTCCCTCACCGAGGGGGTCACCCTCTTCCGGGCCAAGGTCATGGCCACCCGCGGGGAGAGCGTCGTCACCCTGGGTGTCAGCACCACGGTGCGGGAAGAGGCGGGGAAGCCCCGCTCCGTCACCGCCATCTTTCAGGACATCACCGACCTGGAGCGCATCGACGCGCTCAACCGGCGTACCGAACGGCTGGAGGCGGTGGCCGAGCTATCCGCCTCCATGGCGCACGAGATCAAGAACCCCCTCGCATCCATCCGGAGCGCGGTGGAGCAGTTCGCCTCCCCCACCCTCGAACTCGCGGACCGGGAAACCCTCATCCGGATGGTGGTGCGGGAGTCGGATCGCCTCAGTCGCCTCCTCTCCGAGTTCATCGACTTTGCGCGACTCCGTGTGGGGCGCCGGCAGCGCCTCGACCTCCGGGTCCTCGTTCGGGACGCGGCGGCGGTGGTGGAGAGCCACCCTGCCGTCGAAGGGCGCCGCCTCGTTTTCCAGGAGGATGGGGACTCCACCCCTCTCCACCTCCAGGGCGACGCAGACCTCCTGCACCGGGCCTTCTTCAACCTCCTCCTGAACGCGGTCCAGTTCTCTCCCGAAGGGGGAGAGGTGCGGATCCGGATGGAGGATGCGCGAGAGAGGGGGGCACCTCCGGGTCTGGGGGTCGAGGCGCCCATCTTCATCTCCATCCGGGATACCGGGCCGGGGATCCCCGAAGAAGATCTTCCCCGTCTCTTCGACCCCTTCTTCTCCACCCGTGCCGGAGGTTCCGGCCTCGGTCTCGCCGTGGTGCACAGGGCGGTGGACGCCCACCGCGGGGTCGTTCTGGCGTTGAATGGGGACCGTGGTGGCGCGGAGTTCAACGTGTATCTTCCGGGAGAGGTGGTGATCGAATCGGGAGAAGGGGAATGAACGCCGACGAAACGAAGATCCTGGTGGTGGACGACGAGATGGGGATCGTGGAGGCACTCCAGATCCTCTTTCGGGGCGCCGGCTACCGGGTAGTCACCGCCATCGGCGGGGTGGAAGGGATCGAGACCATGGAGCGGGAACGTCCGGACATCGTGGTCTCGGACATCCGGATGCCCGGGGCCTCCGGGCTCGATCTCCTGGCTCGGGCCCGGGAGCTGGATCCCGAGATGGCGGTGATCCTCATGACGGCGCAGGCCTCCCTCCAGTCCGCCATGCGGGCGGTGAATGACGGGGCCTTCTACTACATCCAGAAGCCCTTCTCCAACGAGGAACTCCTCGCCATCTGCACCCGGGCCGCCGAGTCGAGACAGCTCAAGGTGGAGAACCGGGAGCTGAAGAAGGAGATCCGGCGGAGGGGGGGGGTAGCCGAGGGTCGACCCACGGGGAAGTCGGACTCCTTCGTGAAGGCGTTGGAGCTGGCCGAAATGGTGGCGCCCACCGACTCCACCATCCTTCTGGGCGGAGAGAGCGGGACGGGGAAGGAGGTGCTGGCCCGCTACCTCCACGCCAACTCGGAGCGGAGCGACCACCCCTTTCTTTCCATCAACTGCGGCGCCCTCCCGGAGAGTCTCCTGGAGAGCGAGCTTTTCGGCCACGTCCGGGGATCGTTCACAGGGGCCGTGAAGGACAAGGAGGGGCTCCTTCAGGCGGCGGGGAAGGGGACCTTTTTTCTCGATGAGGTAGGGGAGATGTCTCCCCAGACCCAGGTGAAGCTCCTCCGGGCCCTTCAGGAGCGCGAGGTGATTCCGGTGGGCTCCACCGACGCGGTCCCGGTGGATGTGCGCATCATCGCCGCCACGAACCGGGATCTGGAGGAGGAGATCCGGAGGGGGAACTTCCGGAGCGACCTCTACTACCGGTTGAACGTCATCTCCATCCACCTCCCGCCCCTCCGGGACCGGAAGGACGACATCCCCCTCCTGGCCCGCCACTTCCTCCAGCGGGTGGCTCCCGAGGGGGCGGAACCCCGCACCCTCTCCGACGACGCCATGTCCCTCCTCATGGCGTACCCCTGGCCAGGGAATGTCCGGGAGCTGGAGAATGCGCTGGAGCGGGCCGTGGTCCTCGCCCCTCCCGGCCCCATCGGACCCGCGCACCTCCCGGATCGGGTTCGGGAGGAACAGAAGCCCCGGTTGGCGGAGGTGGCGGAGCTTCCCAACCCCACCATGGAGGTGGTGGAGCGGGCGTACATCCAGTGGGTGCTCCAGTCCGAGGGGGGGAACAAGAGCCGGGCCGCCGAGGTGCTGGGGATCGACCCATCGACCCTCTACCGGAAGATCGCCCGCTACGGGCTTGCGGAGGGATGAGGGAGGGAGTGGAGGCCGGCTCCCTCGGGGGGGAACCATGGACCACCGACCCGAGCGGGCGCCCCGTTCCCCCTCCGGCCAACCTCCCATGGGACCGGGTGGTCCTCTCGGTGGTGATCCCCTGCTACAACGAGATCGGGACGGTGGAGCGGCTCGTCCGCCGGGTACACGAACTCCCCCTCAGGCTCGAGGTCATCGCGGTGGATGACGGTTCCACCGACGGGACCCGGGAGCTGCTCCGGGAGCTGGAGGGGGAGGGGCTCATCCACACCCTCGTCTTTCATGAGAAGAACCGGGGGAAGGGGGCCGCGCTCCGCACCGGGTTCGCCGCCGCCGGCGGCGATGTGGTGGTGATCCAGGACGCGGATCTGGAGTATGACCCGTACGAATTCCCGAAGCTTCTGGAACCCATCCTCCAGGGGTGGGCCGACGCCGTGTACGGGTCCCGCTTCCTGGGTGGCCCTCAGCGGGTTCACCTTTTCTGGCACTACCAGGGAAACCGCGTCCTCACCTTCCTCTCGAACCTTCTCACCGACCTGAAGCTCTCCGACATGGAGACCTGCTACAAGATGATCCGGAGGGACCTCCTGGAGACCCTCCCCCTCTCCCGGGACCGCTTCGGGATCGAGCCGGAGATTACCGCCCGCCTCTCCCAGGCCCGGGCCCGGATCTATGAGCTCCCCATCTCGTACCGGGGGCGGTCATACAGCGAGGGGAAGAAGATCGGATGGAAGGATGGGATCGCCGCCTTCTGGCACATTGCCCGCTCGAACCTCCTCCCTCCGAAGGCGCGGCGGTGGGAGCGTCCGGAGGTGGATCCGTGGGATCGGGGCGCCGGGTGAATCTCTCATCCTGCAAAGCTGTTGCAGAATGCGAGAGCCAATGGGTGCGGGAGGGGGGTGTCCGATTCTTTGCATGTTGACACAAGAGGTTGCCATTTAACGATTTGCCTTGACCTGCACCAATTTGGACCACACCTTGCACCTCCCATGGTATGGCTGCGGCGGGCACGTCCGCTTCGCCCGCCGAGAATCCCTGCTCCCTACCTGAATTGGAGAGGAACATGAACAAGAAGGGTTTCACGCTGATCGAGCTCCTCATCGTGGTGGTGATCATCGGCATCCTGGCCGCCATCGCGATCCCGAAGTTCGGTGAGAGCCGCGAGCGCGCCTATGTGTCGGCCATGCAGTCCGACCTGAACCAGCTCCGGACCGCCATGGAGCTCTGCCTCCAGGACAACACCGGTGAAGACGCCTTCACCTACACCGGATGTGGCTCGGACCTCATCAACGAGAGCGCCGGTGTCGCCATCGCCGTGACCATCGGTGACGGTGGGTCCTCCTGGACCGCGGTTGCCTCGCACACCGCGACGGATCGCACCTGCGACTACGACTCCGAAACCGGGGCCATCGACTGCTCGAACTGATCCCCGGAACGTTCGGGGAGCATCGCGCTCCCTCGGACGGATGTAACCGCGGGGGGCGCCCATGCGCCCCCCGCGTTGCATATCCGGGCTTGCTCCCGGATTTCCCGAGAGGTAACCATTACCGGATTCCCCCTCACGAGGAGCGGGCGGTGGCCAAGCATCCGAATGGACGGAGAGCGTACGGGAGGGCGGGCTTCACCCTCATCGAACTGATGGTGGTCACTCTCATTCTCGGAGTGCTCGCCGCCATCATGCTCCCCAAGCTCAACGACGCCAGGGACCGCTCCCACTTCGCCAGCATCGCCAACGATCTGCGGAACCTCGGGGCCTCCCAGGAGCGCTACCACCAGATGCACTACGAGTATGCGGTGTCCACCGCACTGCTGGACTTCAGCCCCACGGTGGGGGTCCGCCTGGAGGTGACCGAGGCCACTCCCTCCGGATGGGCCGGAGTGGCGTGGCACGAGGCGCTCGAAAATGCCCGCGGATGCGCCATCTATCTGGGATCGGCCGCAGCTCCACCCCTCCCCAACGGGGCCCCTCACGCCATGGGTCCGGGCGCCGTCCAGTGCACCAACTGATCCGGAGCCTCCCTCCGGGGTGCTCCCCTCCCTCCCCATGACCCCTCTCCCCCCGCCGGCCCGCACCTCCGCCCGACGGGAACTCCTCTTCTCCACCGCGGCGCTTTTTGGCGGCTCCATCCTCGTCGCCGCCTCGGTGGTGGCGGTGACCTTCCCCCTCATCGACTCTCCGGGGTCGGCGCTCCTCCTCCTCTCCCTCATCCTGGGGGCGAATCTGGCCATCCTCTTCCTCTTCCTCCGGGGGCTCCTGGCCCGCACCGTCTTCGATCCGCTGGAGCGGATGGGCGCCGCGGCGGAACGGATCGCCGAGGGGGATCTGGAGCACCGGATCCCTGAGGAGCCCGGTGAGGAGCTGGACCGGCTGGCTCGAAGCCTGAACCGGATGGCGGAGCACCTCATTGCGAACCAGGAGCGGCTGGCCGAAAATGTGGCCTCTCTGGACCGGGCAAACCGGGAACTCCGGGCGGCCACCGACGAGCTGGTCCGATCGGCCCGCCTGGCTTCGGTGGGGACGATGGCCGCCGGGATCGCCCACGAGGTGGGGAATCCGCTGGGGGCCGCCATGGGGTATCTGGATGTGGCCCTGAGGCGCCAGGAGGAGGGGTCCCCCCTTACGGAGCCCCTCGAGGCGGCTTCCGGGGAGCTGCGGCGCATCGACCGGATCATCCGGAGTGTCCTGGCCTTCGCCCGCCCCGAGAGGGGAGCCGGCGAGGAGGAGGCGGTGGAGGTGGGAGCGCTGGTGGAACGGGTGCTGGAGCTTCTCCGGAGCCGTGGTGCGCTCAAGGGGGTGGTGGTAGAGCTGCACACCGATCCCCACCTCTCCCCGGTGACGATTCGCCCCCAGCACCTTGAGCAGGTCTTCATGAACCTCCTTCTGAACGCCCTTGCCGCCATCGAGGGGCGAGAGCTCCGGCGAATCCGAATCACCCTCGAACCCGGCGCGGGCGGAGAAGGGGTGGAGGTGGGGGTGGAGGACTCGGGGCCAGGGATCCCGCCGGAGCTTCTCCCGCGCATCTTCGACCCCTTCTTCACCACCCGGGAGCCGGGGGAGGGGACGGGGTTGGGGCTTGCCCTCGCGGTGCGCATTCTCCAGGAGGTGGGCGGGTCGATCCACGCCGGAAATGCGGAGGGGGGAGGAGCGCGATTCCGCCTGAGCCTTCCCGGGGGGGACGCGGCGCCCGGGACCCATCCTCCCGAAGGGAGTGCCTCATGAGGGTGCTTGTGGTAGATGACGATGCCGGGCTCCGGCGCTCCATGGAGATGATCCTCACCGACGCGGGGCACGAGGTGGCCACGGCGGCCTCGGGGGAGGAGGGGCTTCGGAAGGTGAATGGGGGCGCACCGGAGGTGGTCTTCGCCGACATCCGTATGCCGGGAATGGGGGGGATGGAATTTCTCCGCCGACACCTGGCGGGAGGAGGGAGGGTGCCGGTGGTGGTCATGACCGCGTACGGGAGCATGGAGGTGGCTACCGAGGCGCTGCGGGCGGGGGCGTACGACTACCTCCCGAAGCCCTTCGGAGCCGACGAACTCCTTCTGGCTCTCCGGAAGGTGGAGGAGCGGGAGCGGCTTCGGGGCGAGGTGGCGCGGCTTCGGGATCAGGTGCGAGTGGAGGAACGATTTGGCGCCATCGTGGCCCGTTCTCCCGGGATGATCCGAGCGCTGGAGCTGGCATCGAGGGTGGCTCCTCACACGACATCGGTGCTCATCGAGGGGGAGACGGGGACGGGGAAGGAGCTTCTGGCCCGGAAGATCCACGAGGAGAGCGGGCGGGGGGGCGGGTTCGTGGCGGTGAACTGCGGCGCGGTCCCCGAGGCGCTCCTGGAGTCGGAGTTCTTCGGGCACCTTCGGGGCGCCTTCACCGGCGCGGACCGGGAGCGGGAGGGGCTCTTCCAGGCGGCGTCGGGGGGGACGCTCTTCCTGGACGAGGTGGGGGAGCTCCCGGAGTCGCTTCAGGTGAAGCTCCTGCGGGCACTTCAGGAGGGGCGGGTGCGGCGGATCGGGGAGTCGGAGGAGCGGGAGGTGGACGTGCGGGTGGTGGCGGCTACGAATCGGTCGCTGGAGAAGGCGGATGGGTTTCGCTCCGACCTCTACTACCGGATCGCGGTGGTGACGCTGCGCCTTCCCCCTCTTCGGGAGCGTCCGGAGGAGATTCCGGTGCTGGCGCGGCACTTCCTGGAGGAGCTGGGAGGGAGGATGGGGGGCGCGGCCGGCTCCCTTTCGCCCGCGGCGCTGGAGGCGCTCCTGGCTCACCCCTGGCCGGGGAATGTGCGGGAACTCCGGAATGTGCTGGAGCGGGCGTTGGTGGTGGCGGAGGGGGAGGTGATCCACCGCCACGACCTTCCTTCCGGATTCTCCGGGGAGGGGAGGGGGGCGCCGGAGGGTGTGTTGGGCGAGGAGGACGATCTCTCTGTGAAGCGGCGGCTGGCCGCTCTGGAGCGGCGGCTCATCGTGCGGGCACTGGAGCGGACAGGGGGGCGGCGGGGGGAGGCGGCGGAGCTCCTGGAGCTGAGCGAGCGGGCCCTTCGCTACAAGATCCGGGACTACGGGATCGAGTGATCATAGCTTTCGGGGGCTGACGGGCCGCCATTGCCATTCGTGCGCCCCGGGTTCGTCGCCATCCTGGGGCATGCGTCGCGGAACCACCCTCCCGGAACTCCTCATCGTCACCGCCCTCATGGGGGCGGGGGTGTCGGTGTCGCTCACTACCATCCGTAGCTGGACCGACCTGCTGGCGGTGCGTGAGGCTCGGGAGGCCGTGCTCGTCACCATCCACCAGGCCCGGAGTGCGGCCCGGTGGGCCGGTGGGGCGGTGGTGACCATCGACGAGGAGGGGTGGGTTCGCTCCGGAGAGGTGGGGGGTGAGGAGCTGGCCTTCGTGGAGTTGTCGAGCCGCCGCATCGAGGTGGAGGTGGGGGGGGCGCGGAGCCGGGCCGAGCTCCGGTTCGGTCCCCGAGGGGTGGCCTCCTTCGCGGCCACGACGGTGACCTTTCGCCGGGGGAAGGGGGAGGCGCGACTCGTCATCTCGGCGCAGGGGAGGGTGCGGCGGTGAGGGGGCGGCGGGAGAGTACGAGGCGGGCGGGTGCGCGGGAGGGGAGCGCGCTGGCGGAGCTCCTGGTGGCGCTCACCATCCTGGCCATCGGGGTGGCGGGCGCGACGGCCCTCCTCCTTCTGGCCTCCCGGGAGATGGAGCGGGCCGAGATTGCGCAGGGAGCGCTCCTCCTCCTCCTGGCGCCTCCCGGAGAGGAGGCGGTTCCGGCGCCGGGGGGCGTGCTGGTTCCCGAGGGAGCGGGGGAGGGGCGGCGGGTCCGCTACCTCCCGCACTCGGCACCGTCGGTTCGCCACCCTGCACGGGAGTGGAGGCTCCATGGCGACACGTAGGGGTGTGCTCCTGGTGGAGCTCCTGGTGGCCATCGCTCTCGGAGGGGTGGTACTGGGGCTTCTCCTCCGAGGGATCGTGGAAGCTGCGCGGGTCATGGAGTGGATCGCTCTCCGGGTGGAGACCCAGGAGGCGGTGAGGACGGTGTGGGTGCTCCTCGACGAGGAGGTGGGGGCCGGGCTGCCTCAAAGGGACTGGGAGGTGACCTCCGACGGGGTTCTGGCGCTGCGGGGATTTCGTGGCTTCGCCCGGAGCTGTGATGGGGAGTCGGGAGCCGGTGGGGGGCTTCAGGTGGCGTGGCGGGGGGTGCGAGCCCCGGACCCGGCACGGGACTCCCTCCTCGTCCTGGGGGACGACGGGGGGTGGCGACCGGCGCCCCTTCCGGGGTTTCGGTCGGGGGGCGGGTGTGCGGAGCATCCGGGGGAACGGGGAGGAGAGGTGGAGCTTCCCCCGGGGGTGGGGGGCGAGGGGCCCATCCTCCTGCGGTACTTCGAACGTGGCCACTACTCCATCGAAGGGGGAGCGCTCCGCTACCGGCGGGGGAATGGGGGGCGGCAGCCGCTTACGCTGGAGCGCTTCGGCCCCGACAGCCGGGTACGACGGGTGGGGGACGGGGTGGAGGTTCACCTGGAGGTGGTGGAGCCGACGGCCGGGAGGCGGGGTGCTCCTCCTCGCCGACTCACCTGGGAGATCGGGGGGGCAGGGGGAGGAGTGCCATGAAGGAGGACGGATTTCTCCTGGTGGCGGCGCTCCTCTACCTCCTGGTGGTGGCCGCGGTGGGGTCGGGGGCGCTGGCGCTGGCGGGGATGGAGCGGCGCCTCGCCGAAGATGATCTCCGCTGGCTTCGGGAGAGGCGGTCGGAGGGGGAGCGGGTGCGGGGATCGGGAGGCGACGAGGGGAGCCGCACCATCGACCTCCCCGGGGGCTTCCTTCTCCGAGGGGGCGGGGCGGGATCGGAGCCCTGGCCCCATCAACTCTTCTGGCGCCTCGATCCCGACGAAGCGCTTCGGGGGTGGGCCCGGGTGGTGGAGATCGGGAGCGGAGATGCGGCGGGAGTGCAGAGCGGGGGGATGGGGTGCGGGTTTGTCCCCTGGCCTCCGGTGCGCCTCCGCCCGTCGGAACCCTTCCCCCTGCCGGACCCGCCGCTGCCGCCGCCCCCACGGGTGGGGCCTCTGGGGATGGGGGACCTCCTTCCTCGGGGTGGGGGCGAGGGGGTGACGATCCTCGCACCTGACCTGAATCTGGCCGGCGAGGAGCTGCACGGGTTCGTCCTGGCTCCGGGGGATCTCACCCTGTCCGGAGGGGCCGAGATTTCCGGGATGCTCCTGGTGTCCGGCGACCTGACGCTCCGGGAGGGGGCCCGGGTGCGTGGGGGGGCCCTCGTGGGGGGGGTGTTCAGGGTGGAGGGAGGAGGACGGATCGAACTCTGCCCTCCGGTGATTCGGGAAGCGCTCGATGTGGCGGTGCTGGGTGAACCCTTCTCCCTGGAGGGGAGCGGGTATCTGGGGGCGTTCTGAGGGGGGGGGGTCGTGCTGAGCAACCGGTACGGTTGATCACTACGCCAACTGCGTGAGCGTGAATTCGCGTATCGAGATGGTGCTGCCGAAGCATGGCCCAACCGACGGCGCGGACTCGATGCCGGAATAGTCGCCCTGTGCGTCGAAGCGGACTTCGCCGTCGACGATGACGCGCATGCGATCAAGCCCGATCTCCCATACGATCTCGTGCCAGTCCGTGGGGCTGATGAAACCCTTGTCCTTGGTGCCGTGCTGCTCCGCCGTTGCCGGATCATGCACGCGCAATTCCCGTATTGAGCATTCCCAGTTGAAGATCAGTTCGCCCCGATGCCAGTGCATCCGGAGATTGGTGGAGTCCGTCGTGCCGACCACGCGGAAGGTGAAAGGGGCACGGCAGGTATAATGGCGCCACACCGGCCCACATGACCCAGTTCATCGCTGAACCGGAGATCTCGATGCCGTCAACGGTGCGCGCGATGACGCAGCCCTGATGCGGGATGAACTGGTGGATCAGGTTCTCAGCCATGAATTGACCTCATCGTTCGTCTCCTGCCGTTCGGTATTCGGATGACCGGATCAAGCGCGATCCACCTGGGTGGGGATCTTCATGTGGTTTCGTCGTCCGGCTAGCGCCTCGGGATTAAGCGGCGCCCGCTGCAGGCGGGTGACAGCTTCAAGCCCCGTTAGAAGGTGCATCCGTACCTCCCCCTTGCGCTTGACTCCGACGTCAGAATATCTGACATTCCGACATACAGGAGGCCAGTATGCCCATTTCTGAATCCAGTCGCATCGGGAAGCGGGGAACCTTCGTGATCCCTGCCAAGCTACGCCGCCGCTTTGGTCTGAGCGAGGGCGCCACGGTGATCGCCGAAGAAACCGATGAAGGAATCCTCCTCCGACCCGCGATTACGGTACCCGTCGAGTCCTACTCCACCGAGCGACGTGCCGAGTTCATTCTCTCCAACTCCATCGACGACGAAGACTACGCGCGTGCGCGCAAAGCCGTCCGGGAGCTGGGACTCGACCCCGATTCAGTTGAGCACCACCGTCCGTAGAAGGCACGCCCAGTGGATCGGCTTTTTCTGGACGCCAATGTCCTGTTTTCCGCGGCCTACCGCGAGGATGCTGGGGTCGCCGTCCTCTGGTCGCTTGAGCGCGTGGTCCTGTGCGCCTCCTCCTACGTCATCGATGAGGCAAGGCGTAACCTTGCAGAGCGTGCCCAAACGAAGCGCCTCCAGCGACTGGTGCGGTCGCTTCAGTTGGTTCATTCCATAGCGGCACCCGAAGCGATCCTGCACGCGGTCGAGCTTCCCGATAAAGACTGGCCGATCCTTGGCGGCGCGATTGTCGCCGAGGCCACACACCTCATCACCGGCGACAGGAAA
This sequence comes from Gemmatimonadota bacterium, assembly GCA_050485305.1. Lineage (GTDB taxonomy): Bacteria > Gemmatimonadota > Gemmatimonadetes > Longimicrobiales > Gaopeijiaceae > JBJHBD01. The sequence continues at coordinate 751 of JBJHBD010000088.1, read as the reverse complement.
CACTTCGGTCGCTACTTCGGGAAACGAGTTCATGGCCTCCTCGTCCTTCCCCCCTCCGACTATATCCTAACCTCAACTCGCACTTTCTAACGCCCGTTGTAATGCATGCCGCCTCGGGGATCAAGGAATACCACTCTCCCCTCACCGCATGGCTCCACCGACCACCCGCCCTCGTGGACCAGGCGGTGGTGATGTCGGCACAGGAGGATGCAGTTCCTGAGACCGGTCTCCCCTCCGTCGGCCCAGTGGCGGATGTGGTGGGCATCGGTGAAGCGGGAGCCGCAGCCGGGAACCCACTCGACCGGCACGGTCTCGAAGATTAAGCCGGCGTTCGAGTGGCTCACGGCCCGCAGGGCCGTAAACCGGCAGCCGCGGTCACGGGCTTCGAGGGCGCGGCGTAGGGGGGCGGAGATGGTCCGGGTGCGGCGACCGAGGTTGAGGGTGGGGAGCTGCGTTTCGCTCTCGAACACCGGGATCAGGGACGCGTCGCAGGTCAGCCTCCGAGACGTTTGGCCGCGCTGCGCGCGTCCGTCTCGCGGTTCACGACCACAGTCGCAGCGCGAAGGCGTGGCTGGTCCGCTCGGCTCCGCGTCCGTGCGGACCACCGGCACCACCGAAGCGTCGCAGGTCAGCCTCCGAGACGTTTGGCCGCGCTGCGCGCGTCCGTCTCGCGGTTTACGACCACAGTCGCAGCGCGAAGGCGTGGCTGGTCCGCTCGGCTCCGCGTCCGTGCGGACCACCGGCACCACCG
>JBJHBD010000087.1:0-13753 GCA_050485305.1 Gemmatimonadota bacterium | reverse complement strand
TCTCCCGTCCACCCCCCCATCAGGCCGAGCACCAGCCCGCCGATGAGGACCCAGATGAGTGGGTCGGGAAAGCGGAATCCCCGGAGTGACCCGAGACCCCGATCCGACCCGTGACCCACCCGGGTGTGCAACCACCACGCCACCCCCATCCCGGCCAGGGTGGCCAGGGCGAGAAGGGCGGGGAAGAGGTATACCTGCATCTCCACCGTTCTCGCCACCGCCTCGGTCAGGGGGGAACGCTCTCCCTCCCCGCCCAGGGCGGTCATGAACTCCATCGTCACGGCTCCGGCGGCGCGGATCCGTTCCTCCACCAACCACTCCGCCGCAGGCCACCCCTGCGTGAGGAAGAGGACCACCGCACAGGCGATGAACCCTCCGGCGAGAGCAGGGAGCCCCCGTTCCAGAAACCCCCGCTCCGGCCACATCATGGAGAGAGCGACAAATCCGCCTCCCACCAGGATGATCCAGCCCCGCTCCAGGAACCAGAGCCCTCCGGCCTCGGCGCCACCCCCGAAGCTCACTCCCAGGAGTACCGCCCCCATCAGGAAGGGGAGGAGGCGATGTCCGGGGAGAGCGAAGGTGAGGAGCCCCAGCGGGATCGCCACCAGGAGGAGGGGGTGACCCACGGAGAGCGCCAGCGTGACTCCGAAGAGCCCGAGGGGGCGAAGCCAGCGAGCCGCTCCCCTCCCCTCTTCTCCCACCTCCCGACTACCGGTCGTGGTTCTGTACGTAGGGGAGGAGCGCCAGGTAGCGCGCCCGCTTCACCGCCGTCCCGAGGGAGCGCTGAAAACGAGCGGTGACCTTCGTGGTCCGCTTCGGGAGGATCTTCCCCTGCTCGGTGATGAACCGGGAGAGGGTGGAAACATCCTTGTAGTTCAGAAGCTCGATCCGGGGACCATCCACCCGGCGACGGCGCCCGCGGCCACCGGAGAAGACCGGGGGAGACCCTTCGGGTCCGTATTCCTCCTCCTCGTCCTCATCCTCATCGTCGTCGTCATCGTCGTCATCGTCGTCCCGGGGAGTGGCCGACTCGGGGACGTCCGCAAGCACCGACATTCCGGTGGTGGGCTCCCCCTCGCTGAGGACCACGAGGAAACGCATGACCGACTCATCCAGCTTGATGATCCGCTCGAACTCCGTCAGGTCGGTGGGGTCGGCGATGAACTGGGCAACGGCGTAGTACCCCTGCCCCTTCTTCCCGATGGGGTAGGCGAGCTGCCGAACCCCCCAGTGATCCACCTCCGTCACCTCGGCGCCCTTCTTTCCTGTAACCAGGGCGTGGAAACGCTCGAGACGGGCGTTGACCTCGTCCTCGGTGAGGGCGGGGTCGAAGATGTAGACGACTTCGTAGTTACGCATTGATTCAGTCCCGTGGTCCGTTGCGGAAACGGGCTCCGCCGACGGAGCGGAGCGGGTGATGTAGTGGGCCCGTGCGGGCCGGATGGAGCCAATAAAGATAGATTGCCTGCGATCCTGATTCAACCACCGGACCCATCCTCCCTTACCTATCGTCAGACATTGAAGCGGAAGAGGAGGATGTCGCCGTCGCGAACACGGTATTCTTTCCCCTCGGATCGGATGAGGCCACGCTCCCGAGCGGCCTTCATGGATCCCACCTCCATGAACTCTTCGTATCCGATGGTCTCGGCCCGGATGAACCCCCGCTCGAAGTCGGAGTGGATCACCCCGGCGGCCTCCGGCGCCTGCGCTCCCTCCCGGACCGTCCACGCCCGGGCCTCCTTCTCCCCTGCGGTGAAGAAGGTGATGAGTCCCAGGAGATCGTAGGTGGCGCGGATGAGTCGGTGAAGTCCGGGGGCATCCAGCCCCAGCTCCCCGAGGAACTCGGTGCGCGCATCGGCATCGAGTTCGGCCAGCTCCGCTTCGATGGCGGTGCAGACGGGAACGAGTCCGGCGTCCGGCTCCTCGCCTCGGAGAACCTCGGCGAGCGCCCGCGTCCACTCGTTCTCCCCGGAGGGGAGGTCCGACTCCGCCACATTCGCCAGATAGAGGACCGGCTTGGAGGTGAGGAGATGGAAGCTCCGGAACAGATCCCGTTCGGCGTCCGCCACCTCGATCCCGCGGACGGGGAGCCCTTCGGACAGCCTATCCCGGATCCGGATGAGGAGGGAGTGCTCCCGAACCGCGTCCCGATCCCCACCCTTCGCCTTTTTCTGGACCCGTTCGATGCGGCGTTCCACCGTGTCCAGATCCGCGAGAGCCAGCTCGGTATTCACCACCTCCCGGTCCCGCACGGGGTCCACCCCTCCCAGGACGTGGGTCACATCGGGGTCTTCGAAGCACCGGAGCACGTGGACGACGGCGTCCACCTCCCGGATGTTCCCCAGGAACTGGTTCCCGAGCCCCTCTCCCTGCGACGCTCCCTTGACCAGGCCGGCGATATCCACGAACTGCACCACGGTGGGGAGACGCGCTCGGGCCCCCACGGTTTCGAAGATCCGATCCAAGCGGGGATCCGGAACCTCCACCGTTCCCACATTGGGTTCGACGGTGCAGAACGGGTAGTTTTCGGAAGGGGCGCCCTGGGCGGTCAGGGCATTGAAGAGAGACGACTTCCCCACGTTGGGGAGGCCCACGATTCCTGCCTTCAGCATGGTGGTGTTCGGGGGTTCCGGAAAAGAAAACGCGCACCCTCGGCGGGCGCGCGGCACCGCAAAAACTAACCGGAAATAGGGAGACGGGTCAAACTGTCGTCTTGCCTCCCGCTCCGCTTCCCTCATCTTTCCGGATCAGATGGGAGGCAGGGGTGACCCCTCCTCCTCGTTCGTTCGTACTCGAGAGGGATGACCAATACATGGACTTCGCCTTCGCTGGGCACTCCGGAGACCCGCGCTTCCGATGGATTCTCCAGGGACTCGACGAGGTCATGACCCGCCACGGGCACCGGCGGGTGGACGACGCCGACCAGGCCTCCCTGGTGGTGAACTTCTTTCCGAAGGAGTCGCCTCGCCCCTTCCGCCGCCGATCCCACGCGGTATTCGTGGTCTCGGTCACCGAATGGGACCTTGGAGAGAGGACGGTGGAGGAGGCGCTCCCTGCCGGGTACCCTCTCCTGGTCCGGTCCATCTCCAACCTCATGATGGCCTTCACCGGCCCCGAGGACTCCCACCCCGACGCCCACTTCCTCACTCCAGAACAGGGGTACTATCGGGTGAAGGGAAATGCGGACCGATCCGCCTTCTTCGAGCGGGTGTACTCCCGCATCAAGCCGCTGGCCACCTCCCGCCTCATCATCGACAACGTCTTCGACGCCGACCTCCCGGAGGAACTCCGAGATGGGGACGAGGTGACCCGCTCCATCACCCGGGCCGGAGAGCGGTTGGAAGCCCTCAACCTTCTCCCCGCCCCCTTCCCCCTGGACGAGATCCTCTCGGACCGGGACCGGAGGCACCTCCAGCGGCTGTACGGGATGGGTGGGCTCTCCTACGGCAACGTCTCGGCGCGACGAGATGAAACCACCTTCTGGATGAGCGCCTCAGGAGTGAACAAGGCCCAACTTCGGGAGATCGGGCGGGACATCCTCCTGGTGACGGACTACGACGAGGAGCAGGGGGCCATGCGCATCTCCGTCCCCCAGGGTGTGGAGCCCCGCCGCGTCTCGGTGGATGCCATTGAACACTGGATGATCTACCGGGAGCACCCACAGGTGGGAGCCATCCTCCACATCCACGCCTGGCTCGACGGCATCCCCTCCACCGAGTTCAACTACCCCTGCGGCACCTACGAGCTGGGCAAGGCGGTGGCCGACATCGTCCGCCAGCACCCCGATCCGTCCCGGGCCGTGGTGGGGCTCCGGAACCATGGGCTCACCATCACCGGTCCGTCGCTGGACGAGATTTTCGAGCGCATCGAGGGGCGGGTACAGCAGTACGTCCCCATGAGCTGACCCTTTTCGGGGGGATGGGTCCCTGGCCCCGTCCCTCTGCGGTCGTCGCCCGGCGTCCGTCCCCTCCCCGCAAACAGAACGGCCCCGGTCCTCCTGTGAGGACCGGGGCCGTCGTCTTGCGATCGGGCGTGCCCCCTACCCGAAGATCCGCTGGAGAAGTTCGGCGAACCAGCCGAGGGTCCGAGCGGTGGGCTCGTCTGCGGCGAGCCCATGGATCCGCACGAAGAACGGGGCAAGCACCAGGGCCACCACGCTCATGAGCTTGATGAGGATGTTGAGGGACGGGCCGGAGGTGTCCTTGAAGGGGTCACCCACCGTATCTCCCACCACGGCGGCCTTGTGGGCGTCGGAGCCCTTCCCTCCATGCACACCACCCTCGATGAGCTTCTTCGCGTTGTCCCAGGCTCCGCCGGAGTTGGCCATGAAGAGCGCCATCAGCACGCCGGTGACGGTGGCGCCGGCCAGGAGGCCTCCCAGGGCTTCCACCCCGAGGAGCCACCCCACCAGGAAGGGAGCGGCCACTGCGGTTACACCGGGAAGGATCATCTCCCGGAGGGCGGCCTGGGTGGAGATATCGACGCAGCGCGCCGAATCGGGCTTGGCCGTCCCCTCCATGATCCCGGGGATCTCCCGGAACTGGCGGCGAACCTCCTCCACCATTCCGGCGGCGGCGCGCCCAACCGCCGTCATAGTCATGGCGGCCACCATGAAGGGGAGCATCCCGCCCAGGAAGAGCCCGATAACCACCTTCGGGTCCACCAGATTGATCCCGGTGACCTGGAGCCCCACCGCGGAGGTGTAGGCGCTGAAGAGGGCGAGGGCGGTGAGGGCCGCCGAACCGATGGCGAAGCCCTTCCCGATGGCGGCGGTGGTGTTCCCGATGGCATCGAGGGAGTCGGTGATCTTCCGGGTCTCAGAACCGAGCCCCGCCATCTCGGAAATTCCGCCGGCGTTGTCGGCCACGGGGCCGTACGCGTCCACCGACATGGTCACACCCACGGTGGCGAGCATTCCCACCGCCGCGATCCCGATCCCGTACAGCCCGGCGGCCTCGAAAGCCACGAAGATGGCACCCGCGATGAGGAGGATGGGCACCGCCACCGACTCCATCCCCACGGCGAGCCCGGTGATGATGTTGGTGGCAGAGCCGGTCTCGGAGGCTTCGGCGATCTTCCGGATGGGCTTGGCGGCCGTGTAGTACTCGGTGGCCAGCCCGATGAAGATCCCCACCAGCGTCCCGGCCAGGATGGCCCAGAAGGGGCCAACAGCGGAGTACGACTTCCCGGAGGTGGGGTCGGTGAGGTCGAAGCCCATGGAGGCCACGATGAAGTACATCGCCACAAGGAAGAGGCCTGCGGCGATGAAGGTCACGTTTCGGAGCGCCCCCGCAGGGTCGGTCCGCTCCAGCACCTTCATCATCCCGATCCCGACGAAGGAGGCCAGGAGTCCCACCATGATGGTGACGAGGGGGAGTGCCACCGCCTCGGCCTGGAAGTCGATCCACATGGCGGCGGTGGCGCCGATGGCGATGGTCGCCACCACCGAGCCCACGTACGACTCGAAGATGTCGGCACCCATCCCGGCGACGTCCCCGACGTTATCTCCCACGTTGTCGGCAATGGTGGCGGGGTTCCGGGGATCGTCCTCGGGGATCCCGGCCTCCACCTTCCCAACCAGGTCGGCTCCCACGTCGGCGGCCTTGGTGAAGATCCCTCCCCCCACACGAGCGAAGAGCGCGATGGAGGAAGCTCCCATGGCGAAGCCGGCGATGACCTCGGAGAAGTTCGGGAGGTCGGAGGTGCCGGGGATGGCGTCCAGCGCCATGAACCAGTAGAAGGCACCGAGTCCGAAGAGCCCGAGAGAGGCCACTGCGAGCCCCATGACGGCGCCGCCGAAAAAGGCGATACGGAGTGCCTTCCCCTGGCCAAAATCCTTGGCGGCGGCGGAGGTCCGGACGTTGGCCCGGGTAGCGGCCTTCATCCCGATGAAGCCGGCCAGCGACGAACTCACCGCTCCCACGATGTAGGCACCGGCGGTCGCCGCCCCGATGGCCCATCCCAGGAGAGCGGCCACCACCGCCACGAAGATGGCCAGCACCATGTTCTGCCGACGAAGGAATGCCATGGCACCACTGTGGATCTGTTCTTCCAGATCCCGCATCTCATCGGTGCCGGAAGGCTGCTTCTTCACGTAGAGGTAGATCCCCATGGCGACGACCAGGCCAAGAAGGCCCAGCAGTCCGGCGCCGGGGGTCAGGGCTACGAAGTCCATGCGCTCGGTTCCTCGTTAACGGTTGAATCGGTTCATCGCAGACTCCACGCCTTCGTGGATCCACACGGCCACCGCCTCCACGAGGTCGGGGAAAAGCTCCAGAACCCGATCCTCGTCTTCCGGCGGCATGGGCGCCAGCACCCACTCCACCAGGTTCACTCCTTCGGGGGGACGTCCCACCCCCACCCGCAGGCGGGGGTACTCCCCGCCACCCAACGTCGCCTCGATGGAGCGGAGGCCGTTGTGCCCCCCCGGACTTCCGGAAGGGCGAAAGCGGACCCGCCCCACCTCCATCGCCGCATCATCCACCACCACGAGCAGATCCCGGGTGGGGTCGAACTCCTCCTCTTCCAGGAAGGGGAGGAGCGCAATCCCGCTCCGGTTCATCCAGGTGAGGGGCTTCAGGAGAATCACCTCCTCCCCCTCCGGGCCAGTCCCACCGGCCAGGAGGGATGCCCCTTCCCGCCGGAAGGGACCCATCTCCCAGTCGTGGGCCAGCCGGTCTACCAGCCACCACCCCACATTGTGGCGGGTGGCGTCATACTCGGGGCCGGGGTTCCCCAGCCCCACCACGAGCTTCATGATGGATGGAGCGGGAGGGGATCACCCCTCCGCGCTCTCCTCGGTCTCCTCGGCAGAAGGCGCCTCACCGATGACCTCCGGCTCGGCCGCATCCTCCGCCTCGTCATCCTCGGAGACGACCACGCGAGGCGCATGGACGGCGCAGATGGTGAGATCCAGGTCCATCAGCACCTCGACCCCCTTGGGGATCTCGACGTCACGGAGGTGGACGGAGTCCCCGATCTCGAGAGCGGAGACGTCCACATCGATGCTCTCGGGAATCGCCGAGGGGATACAGCTCACATGGAGGGTATGGATGTTGTGGTCCAGTACCCCTCCGTCATTCCGTACCCCGGCGGGAGTCCCCACCAGGTGTACCGGAATCTCGAGCTCAACGGCGACACCCTTCTGCACCCGAAGGAAGTCGACATGGATGAGGTCGGTCCGATAGGGGTGGAGCTGCACCTCCCGGACGAGAGTTGCCACCGGCGCCTTCTCCCCCTCCACCTCCAGATTCACGATGGTGTTCTCCACCGAGATCGCCTGGAAGGTATGGAGGACCTGATGGGCGTCGAGGGTGAGGGAGACCGGCTCGGCCCCTGCGCCGTAGAGAACCGCGGGGACCTTTCCGGCCTGCCGAAGCTTCCGGGTGACGCTCTTTCCGGTGCCGTCCCGGCGCTCCGCCTTGAGAATGACCTGCGTTGCCATGGTTCGTTTCCTTCTGCTCAGTGGACCCGTCCTCGGGGCCCGGTAAGGCCGCCAGGCGCCTTCGGGCGCCCGACGGAGTCAATCGTCGTCGCCCGGATCCCGGATCTCGAAGAGCTGACTGACCGAATCGTTGGAATGGATGTGTTCGACGGCCTGGGCCAGGAGCTCGGCCACCGACAGGATCTTCAGCTTGGGGAAGATCCGATCCTCCGGGATGTGGATGGTGTTGGTCACCACCACCTCTTCCACCGGCGATTCCTGGAGCCGGCGAGGCGCCTCCCCGGAGAGGAGGGCGTGACTGGCGGCAGCGAAGACCCGTTTTGCGCCCCGTTCCCGAAGGGCGTGCACTGCCGATGAAAGGGTCCCCGCCGTGTCGATCATATCGTCGGTGATGAGGCACGTCTTCCCCTGCACGTCACCCACCACGCTCAGCACCTCGGCCTGATTCGGACCGGGGCGCCGCTTGTCGATGATGGCGAAGGTGGCGCCCAGCCGCTTCGAGAAGCCGCGGGCCATCTTCGCGGACCCAACGTCGGGGGCCACCACCACCAGATCGTCGAACCCCTTGTCCTGGAAATATTTCGTGAGGACCGGGGCGGCGTATAGGTGATCCACCGGAATGTCGAAAAAGGCCTGTATCTGGTGCTGATGGAAGTCCATCCCCAGGACGCGATCCGCCCCGGCGGTCACCACCAGGTTCGCCGCCAGCTTCGCCCCGATGGCCACCCGGGGCTGGTCCTTCCGGTCCTGCCGCCCGTATCCGAAATACGGGATCACCGCCGTGATCCTCGCCGCCGAGGCCCGCTTGGCCGCGTCGATGAGGAGGAGGAGCTCCATGATGTTGTCGGCCGGCGCCGTGGTGGGCTGGATGATGAAGACATCCCGCCCGCGGGCGTTCCGGTCGATACGCACGAAGATCTCGCCATCGGCGAAGTTGTAGATGGTGCCGGCATCCACATCTTCATGGAGGATCTTCCCGATCTCTTCCGCGAGGGGGCGGTTCGCCCGCCCGGAGAGGAGGAGAAGGGGGCCTTTCTCGAAGCTTTCGGCCATGCTGATCGCTGGAGTTCGCGTAAGGGGTAACAGCCCAGGAAGCTAGACCCGGGGTCGAGAGGCGTCAACGGCCTTCGACCACCTCCACTACGCGAGACGAAAGCACCGTCCCCAGCCCCGGGAGGAAGAGGGCGAGGGAGATGCGGTACTCCCCTTCGGGAATCCCCGAGAGATCCAGGAGTGCGGTGCGAAGATACGGAGCGCCCCCACCCTCAAAGCGGTCAGGGTCCACTCCCTCTGCCCATCGGATCTCCACGGGGGGTTCGGGGCGAAGGAGGCGAAGGAACTCCCCCGCGCGACGGAGGGGCCCCCGGTCCTCCCGCCGGAAGCTCAGATGGAAGCGGAGCTCGCTCTCCACATTTGGAATACCGGACACCTCCCACGCCACTTCCACCATACCGGGAGCGATGCGGGGGTCCCCCAGAACACGGGGGAGGACGGCATCCAGCGAAGGGGGAGGAGCCCCCGGGGCCGCCGAGTCCGGGGCCAGGAGGAGGAGATCCGAGAGGATGAGGCCGCTCTCATCCCAGTCGCCCCCGCGAAACCCCTCCCGGTACCGCCACGCTCGCCCCCCTTCCCCATCCACCACCTCCACCGAGAGGAGATGGTCTCCCGGTGGGATGGTGAACCGGAAAAACCCGCGCTCCACCCCGGCCACTCCGTTCTCCGCCACCCGGACCCACCCCTCCCCCGGCAGGTCGTCGTCGATCCGTATCGGAAGAAGCCCCACTCCCCCCCATGCCCTCCCCGGAGGGAAGGGTGGAGGAGGGGTCGGATCGAGCATCCACGGATCGTTCGTCTCCGGAGGGGGGATGGGGCGGAGGGGAGGGAGGGACCAGGCCACCACAACCAGGATGGAGTCTTTCCGAGGGAAGCGGGTCGCCGTCGCCTGGAGGGGGAAGACCCGGTAGAACCCGGGAATGACATGACGGGAGCGGGTTTTCCGGAGATCGGTGGGCCACTCGTGGGCGGTGCTCCCCAGGGGGTCGTGAAGCGCTCCCTCCTGGGGGATGAAGCCGCGCGCCGCCGGGTCGTAGTATCCGACGGCGGAGGGAGGAGCCATGGCGCGAGCCGGCCCCACATCACGGGCTTCCCGGAAGGTCCGCACCTCCCCGTACCGCACCAGGAGCTCGGTGAGGTCGTCCCCCCAACGGAGCGAATGGGGATTGCGGGCATTGTCCCGCGTGCGCGCCAGGGTCTGTCGGGCCAGGTGGCCGGTGAAGAGCGCGTTCCCGTCCAGGAGGACGAGGGGATTCACCAGTTGCCAGAACCACTCTGCCCGGGGTTCCCGCTCCTCGGGGGACCCTCGGCGAACCCATCCCACCGATCCCGGCTGGACGAGAGCCGAGGGGTCCAGTCGCTCCCTCCGTTCCCGCTCGGGGAGGAGTGCGAGTGCCGCCCGAAAGACCCCTTCCGCCTCGCCGAATCGCCCGAGGGTGTGGAGCGCCAGCCCCTCCAGTGATCGACACCACGCCTCGTCGCCGGCGCACCCCCGGGCCGCGGCCAGCGCCCCCTCCCCATCCCCGCTCTCCAGGTGGTACGCAACTCGCTGCCCCGCCACCCAGTCGTCCCCCGGGAGGGCCTGGGCGATGCGGTCAAGATCCACGAGGAGAGCGGCTCTCGCCTCCCGGATGGGGTCCGGTTCCGGGACCGGCACCCAGCGCAACTCCCGCTCTCGCAGCTCTTCCCGGTCCGAACCGGAGAAGCGGACGCAGAAGCGCCCTACCGTCTCATCGCATGCGCCGGAGGCGGACCACCAGGTGGGGGGGAGGTGCTGGAGACGGATCCGCTCAAAACGGTCCTGCGCCGAGCGGGCTTCGCGGACGAGGGTCGTGGAGTCCGGCGAAGGACGCTGCGCAGCGAGGGGTTCCGGGTGAGCCCCGGACACCACGGCGATGAGGGCCGCGGCGAGAAGACGAGAGGGGAAGGGGGAAAACCATTGGCCCGGGTGGATTCGAACCACCACCGCCGGTTCCAAAGACCGGTGTCCTGCCATTAGACGACGGGCCAGAGTGCGAAGAGAATCCCCGAACAGGATGGCGTACACTCCCCGGTACACCGACAAACACACGCCGGCGCCGGCTCAGGGGAGCCTTTCGTCCAAAGGTGGTCTCAGAGGAGTGAGGCAGCAAGGTGGCCCGACTCCCCGCCGCCTCGAGCGCCCCGGCCTCCCGGAGACCCTTCGACACCCCCGTCTGCCTCTTCGCCCCCCCTCCCTTGACATATTCCTATATAAGAATATGATGATCCCATGGCTCGTGCTCCCGTGACCTTTGACGCCTTCAATGCCGTTGCCGAACCGCAACGCCGCCGCATCCTCACCTACCTGACAGGGGGGGAGCGGCCGGTGGGGGAGGTGGCCAGGGCAATGCGCATGGCCCAGCCGCAGGCCTCCAAGCACCTCATGGTGCTCCGGGAGGTGGGGCTGGTTCGGGTTCGGAGGATGGGAAAACGGCGCCTCTATTCCCTCGAACCGGAAGGGCTTCTCCCCATTCAGGAGTGGCTCGGCGGATTCGAACAGTTCTGGATCGAGAGCTTCGGGCGACTGGAAGCGTACGCCCGTGAGCTCCAAGAAGGAGAGAAGGCCGACCATGAACGATGAGACGGACGGAATCGTGGGAGAGCGGGAGACTCGGGTCTCCCGTCTGCTGGATGTCCCCAGCCGCTACCTCTTCCAGGCCTGGACCCGCGCCGACCACCTGAGCCGCTGGTTCGGACCCGACGGATTTTCCGTCACCACCCACCGATTCGAGTTCCGACCGGGGGGAGTCTGGGAGTTCACCATGCACGGCCCCGACGGGACCGACTATCCAAACCGGATCGAGTGGCGCGAGATCAAGGAACCCTCCCGGATCTCCTGGCTCCACGGGGAGAGAGAGGGGGATCCGCGGGCCTTCACCACCGTTTTCACCCTGACGGAAGAGGGCGGGCGCACCCGGGCAACGCTGCACGCCACCTTCCCCTCCAGGGAGCAGCGGGATGAGGTGGTGGAGCGGTACGGCGCCCTCGAGGGCGGCCGCCAGACCCTCAAAAAGCTGGGGCGGTTCGCGACAGACCTGGCGGAAGGGGCGAAGGGCGATGCGTAAGCTCATCGTCTGGAACATGGTGAGTCTGGACGGCCACTTCGAGGGCCCCGCCCCATGGGAGATCGAGTGGTTCGAGTTCGGATGGGGGGAAGAGCTCGAGCGCTTCTCCCTGGAACAGGAGAAGGAGGTGGACTCCCTCCTCTTCGGGCGAAGGACCTATGAGGGTATGGCCGCCCACTGGTCCTCGGCGGAGGGCGAGATTGCCCGCTTCATGAACGAGGTCCCCAAGGTGGTCTTCTCCCGCACCCTCACCACGGCAGAGTGGAACAACTCCAGGATCGTCAGCACCCCCGCCGAGGCGGAGGTGGCGCACCTCAAGGAGTTGCCTGGGCGGGATCTCTTCATCTTCGGGAGCGGCGAGCTGACCGACTCCCTCCGGAGGGCCAATCTGGTGGATGAGTACCGGATCGCCCTCAACCCCATCCTCCTGGGGAGGGGGAATCGATTCTTCAGGGATATGGACGAACGACTCCGCCTCGACCTCATCGAAGCCCGCCCGCTCACCACCGGCGTCGTGATCCTCCGGTACGGGAGGCGGAGCGAAGGGGGGGCCTTACTACCGGGAGCAGGCCGTTGAAGAGATGGAGGGATCGGAACCCGGGATCTCACGAAACCGCGGTTCGCGACTCCACCAGGCGAAGCGCCCCTCCGACATGGACGTCGGACAACTCGGTCAACGCTCCCCGGGCACGGGCGACTCCCCCATCGTCATCGAAGACCCCGAAGATGGTGGATCCGGAGCCGGAGAGGAGTGCTACGCGGGCGCCGGCCATCTCCATGGCGTTCCGGATTCTGCGGAGGATGGGGTGCCGGGGATCCAGCACTCCCTGAAAGGCATTCTCCGCCAGCCGCGCCACCCCTTCCCACCCCATGAGGTCTTCGGGGGGGAGCACCCCCGCCGGGAGCACGCCCGCCTCGATCCGCTCCCGCTCCATGGCCAGGAGTCGATACGCTTCCGGCGTCTCCACCGGGAAGGGGGGGATGGCCAGGAGGACGGGGGAAGGGGGAAGGGGTGGGAGGGGGAGGAGCCGATCCCCCCTCCCCCACCCCAGCGCCAGAGGAGCGCCTGTGAGGAAGAAGGGCACGTCGGCACCGAGGGTTCCTCCCAGCGGGAGGAGGTCATCGGGACCCATGGGCGCCCCCGTCAGATGGTTCAGCCCCCGGAGGACGGCGGCGGCATCCGATGAGCCTCCCCCAAGCCCCCCTCCGGCGGGGGTCTTTTTCACCACACGAATGTCCACCCCGGGGAATGCGACCCCCTGACGGGCGAGAGCGCCGGCGAAGGCGCGGGCCGCCCGAACGGCGAGATTCCCATCCTCCGGACCCAGCGTCCCCTCCGGAACCCCCTCGACCTGGAGTCGCACCTCTCCATCGGTGCGGAGTGCCAGCGACACCTCGTCGGCCAGCTCGAGGCGCTGGAAGAGGGTTTCGATCTGATGATACCCGGAGGCTTCGCGTGCGGTGACCCGGAGGAAGAGGTTCACCTTGGCGGGCGCAGAGCCTTCCCAGGTGGGAGTCATGGCACCTCCTCCAGCACCTCATCCTCCACCACCTCCCGGGCGTGCCCCAGCTCACCCCAGGAGAGCCCCAGGCGCCAGGCGTACCATAGCCCCATGAGGGTCACCGGGATGAATCCGCCCAGGTGGTACCCGAAGGCGAAGGCCAGGGTGGCCCCCTCGGAGGCTCCGTATACCTCGTGGAGCCCCACGACGGCGGCGGCGTGGAAGGTTCCGAAGAACCCGGGGGCGGAGGGGATGGCCACCCCGATCCCGATGATGGCCTGCACGAAGAGAGCGGTAAGGTACCCTTCCTCAATCCCGAAGGCCCGGAAGGCAAGCCAGAAGGAAACCCCGTTCCACGCCCAGAATCCCAGCGACCAGGCCAGCGCCCCCAGAACGAGGCGGGGGCTTCGGAGCGACGAGACCCCATCCATGAAGGCGGTCAGGACCTCCCGCAGGAGGACCGAGACACGCTCGGGAAGGAATCGACCGAGGGTGTCGACCCCCCGGAGGAGGGCGTTCGGCGCCAGGAGGAGGGTGAGGAAGAAGGCGATCCCAATGGCGATGAGGACCACCACCAGGGTGACGAGGGAGGCGATGGGGCGCCCCGCCACGGTGGCGTCCGCCGGAAAGGCGGGGGAGAGGAGAACCACCATGAGGAGGGTGAAGAC
>JBJHBD010000086.1:0-13826 GCA_050485305.1 Gemmatimonadota bacterium | reverse complement strand
GCGCCTCCCGACCTTCGCTTCCGCTCCGGTGCCGCCGACCCGTCGCCTCCTCACCCCCCACCCCGGGGAGATGGCCCGTCTCGAGGAAGGGGAGGAGGGAGTGGATGAAGGGGGAGGGGTCCTCGCCTCCTCCCCCCCACTCTTCCGCCGCGCCCTTGCCGGAGCAACCCGGTACCGAAGCTCACTCCTTCTCAAGGGAAACCCCTCGGTGGTGGCCGGATTCGGCGAGAGCGGCGAACCCCTTCCCATCCTGGTGAGCACAACCGGCTCCTCGGCGCTGGCCCGGGCCGGAATGGGCGACGTACTCACCGGGGTGGCGGGAGCCTTCCTCGCCCGCGGAGTGGATTCCGCCACTGCCGGGGGGCTGGCGCTGCACCTCACCGGTCGAGGGGCACAGCGGGGCGGGGGGGACGAGTCCCTTACCCCGAGCCAGGTGGTGGCAGCGTTGGAGGGAGCTCTCCGGGAGGGGGAAGATGGCCACTCCGATCTCGCCGATCTCCCCTTCCTCCTCCTGGATCTGGAGCCGCCCAGGTGAGTGCGGGAGGGGTGCGGGACGGCGGAGCCTCGGGGAGGGACCCTGGAACGTCCGGGGTGGCCCGGCTGGGCGCCGGGAAGGAGTTCGATCGGATCCGCCGGATCCTGGCCGGAGGGGAGCATGGGGCTGTGAGAGAGCTCCTGGTAGGCCCCGGGGACGATGCGGTGGTCCTCGCCGACGGGACCGTGCTCAGCACCGACCTCTCCGTGGAAGGGATCCACTTCCGCCTGGACTGGATCTCCCCCGAGGAGGCCGGGTTCCGAGCCGCCGCCGGCGCCCTCTCCGACCTGGCCGGGATGGGGGCAGAGGTGGTGGGGGTCCTCGCCTCGGTGGCCGCCCCGGGGGATGGGGCGCTCGCCGAGCCCCTCATGGCGGGGGTGCGTCGGTGTGTGGAAGGGGGGGGGGGGATCCTCCTGGGAGGGGATCTCACCCGGTCCCCCGGCCCCCTCCTGGTGGACGTGGTGGTGGTGGGGAGAACCCGGTCACCTCTGACCCGGAGCGGCGCCCGCCCCGGGGATCGTCTCTGGGTCACCGGAGTGTTGGGAGGAGCCGCCGGAGCGGTCGCGCTCCAGGAGGTGGGGAAGGTTCCGCCGGAACCGCTCCGGCGCCGCTTCGCCGCCCCTGTCCCCCGCCTGGCGGAAGGTCGGTGGCTGCGGGAGGCCGGCGCCTCGGCCGGGCTCGATCTCTCCGACGGGATTGCCGGGGATGCCGGCCATCTGGCGGCGGCATCAGGAGTGAGGGCCGTTCTGGAGGCGGCGGCGATTCCGGTGGATCCGGCGGCAGCAGCGGGGCTCCCGGAGACCCATCCTCCCATCTCTCTGGCTCTTCATGGAGGGGAGGACTACGAACTTCTGGTGGCGGCTCCCGAGGGGATTCTGGAGAGGCGGGTGGAGGAATTTGTCCGACGGTTTGATCTTTCCCTGACCCGGGTGGGGTGGGTGGAAGAGGGGGACGGTGTTTTTCTCGTCCTGGAAGGGAGCGATGTTCCGGCGCCCATCCTCCGGGGAGGATTTGACCATTTTTTTCCATCCCGCGACGACGACTCCTCATGATCCGATCCATCTGGGTGGTCCTGGCCGGTGCCGGGCTCACCCTCTGGTACTCCCTCCGTGTCGTGGTGCCGTGCCGGCTGCGCCGAGATGGGATTCCGGCGCTCTGCGAGCGGCTGGCGAGGCGATGGGGGCGGCTCATCATCCGCCTTTCCGGCTCCCGGGTGGTGGTGGAGGGGGTGGAGGGAATGGACTGGTCCCGCCCCCTGGTGGTGGTGGCGAACCATCAATCCTGGTTCGACGTCTTCGCTCTGGTGGGGTACCTCCCGGTGAAGGCTCGCTTCGTGGCGAAGGAGGAGCTCTCCCGGATCCCCTTTTTCGGTCAGGCGTGGGTGGGGTGCGGCCACATCTCGGTGAACAGGGATGACCGAGGGCAGGCGATCCAGTCGCTGGAGTCGGCGGGAGAGCGGGTGCGGACCGAGGGGCTCGCCATGATCCTTTTCCCGGAGGGAACCCGATCCCCGGACGGTCGCCTCCAGCCCTTCAAGAAGGGGGCCTTCGTCCTGGCGATCCAGACGGGCGTTCCGATTCTTCCGGTGGGGATTTCGGGGAGTCGCGAGATCATGCCCAAGGGGTCCTATCGGATCCGGGGAGGGGAGATCCGGATCCGGGTGGGGGAGCCCATCTCGGTGGAGGGGCGAGGGATGAGGGACCGGGACACGTTGCTGGAGGAAGGGAGGAGGGCGATTCTGGCTCTCATGGAAGACGGGGATGGGGGGAGCGGCATGGACCTCCCTTCCGAGACCATTCACGAGACGAGAGGGGAGGGGGCGTGAGCCGCTTCGAGATCCGGCAGGTGCGCGGGCGGGAGATCCTGGATTCCCGCGGAAACCCCACCGTGGAGGCGGAGGTGGAGCTGACGGGTGGCGCCGTGGGACGGGCGGCCGTCCCCAGCGGCGCCTCCACCGGGGAGCATGAGGCCGCCGAACTCCGGGATGGGGATCCGGGTCGCTACCTGGGGAAGGGCGTTCTCATCGCCGCCGGACACCTGGGGGGCGAGATCG
The DNA here is from genome assembly GCA_050485305.1 of Gemmatimonadota bacterium. Classification (GTDB taxonomy): domain Bacteria; phylum Gemmatimonadota; class Gemmatimonadetes; order Longimicrobiales; family Gaopeijiaceae; genus JBJHBD01. The sequence continues at coordinate 11,238 of JBJHBD010000086.1, read as the reverse complement.
CGGCTGCGCTCAGGGGGTGGGATGCGGAGGACCAGGAGGGGGTGGATCGCGCCCTCCTGGAGCTGGACGGCACCCCCAACAAGGGGCGACTGGGGGCGAACGCCATCCTTGCGGCATCGCTGGCCACCGCCCGAGCGGTGGCGGCGGCGCGGGGACTCTCCCTCTACCGATCGCTGGGAGGGGACGACGCCACCCTCCTCCCGGTCCCCATGATGAACATCCTGAATGGGGGCGCCCACGCGCCCAACAATGTGGACATCCAGGAGTTCATGATCATGCCCCTGGCGGCGGAGAGCTTCTCCGACGGGCTTCGCATGGGGGTGGAGATCTTCCACCACCTGAAGAAGGTGCTTCAGGAACGGGGTGGGAGCACCGCCGTGGGGGACGAGGGCGGGTTCGCCCCCGATCTGGCGAGCAATGAAGACGCGGTGGAGGTGGTGCTTCGGGCGGTGGAACGGGCCGGGTACCGTCCCGGTGAGGAGGTGGTTCTGGCGCTGGACGCTGCCGCGTCCGAGTTCTACCGGGATGGGGAGTACGTCTTCCACTGGTCCTCCGGGGAGCGGCGAGACGCCGTCGGGATGGTGGAGTTCTGGAGCGAGTGGGTGCGGAAGTACCCCATCGTCTCGCTGGAGGACCCCCTGGACGAGAACGACTGGGAGGGGTGGAAGGTGCTCACCGATGCCGTGGGAGGTCAGGTACAGATCGTGGGGGACGACCTCTTCGTGACCAATGCCGCGCGGCTTCGCCGGGGGATCGACTCCGGGACCGCCAACGCCATTCTGGTGAAGGTGAACCAGATCGGAACCCTCACCGAGACCCTCGAGGCCATTCGCCTCGCCGACGCCTCCGGGTACCGCTCGGTCATCTCCCACCGTTCGGGAGAGACGGAGGACGTGTTCATCGCCGATCTGGCCGTGGCGACGGGAGCGGGCCAGATTAAGACTGGGAGCGCCTCCCGAAGTGATCGGGTGGCCAAGTACAATCAGCTCCTTCGCATCGAGGAGGAGCTGGGACCGCGAGCCCGATACCCGGGCGCCGGACTCTTCGCCCCCGCAGGGGCCATATAGATAGAAGGAGGGGGAACGGAGAACCATGGTGCGACGTCTCATCTTCCCCGCCTTCTTAGGACTGGCCATCTACTATGCCGTCTTCGGCGGGGAATACTCGGTCTTCGACGTGCAGCGGGTGCAGGGAGAGACGCTGGAGGCCCGGGAGCGACTCGAACGCCTCCGGGATTCCACCGAGGTGCTTCAGGGGTGGGTGGAGGCGCTGGACGCCGACCCCAGGACGCTGGAGACGCTGGCGCGGGAGCGCTTCGGCATGGTCTATCCCGGAGAGATCCTGTACCGTTTCGCGGACGGGGATGACGAGGAGGAGGAAGAAGGGGTCTGACCCCCCGTTCGTCCCGGAGCCACGCGGTTTCGGGGTTGACACCCCCCCCCGGTTCAGGGTAGGATTCCAGTCCCCTGCCGGAGTAGCTCAGTCGGTTAGAGCAGCGGAATCATAATCCGCGTGTCGGGGGTTCGAGTCCCTCCTCCGGCACTCCAAAGAAAGGCCCTCCCGAGCTTCGACTCGGGAGGGCCTTCTCCGTTCCCGGTCGACATCCCGGACCTGGCCAGGAGGTGCGGGACCAAACGCGGTGGGAGCCGCAGCCCTTACGAGGTCCGGCCCACCAGGAGGGGTCGGGCGGCCTCAGCCAGGGCACCGACGATCCGGATCCGCGTGTCCGCGTCCAGGGCGAGGGGCTGGGCCACCTCCACCTCGATCCCCAGGTAGGCCTCCTCGGGAAACCGCGCCCGAAGGGTGGTGGTGAGTCCATCATCCACCCCGAGGTAGGGCTCGTTGGGTCGGACGACCAGGTGAGGGAGGCTGCGGGCTACTCCTTCCAGAAGGACGTGCGCAGCCCGGGCTTCAGCCACACGCTCCGAGTCGAAAAGGATCCCCACCTGCACACTGCGGGGCACCCCTTCCCACACTGGCGTGAAGGTGTGGATGCCGAGGTGGAGGACCGGCGCCTGGGAAATCCGCTCCCGTACCGCCACATCCACCCGCTTTCGATGGCGAATGTGGTACTCCGCAAGAACCCGGCGCTTCTCCCTCGGAGAGAGCCCCCCGCTCCAGGGCGACCAGAGGTTGGGGCTGTCACCTGAGCGGTTGGGGTCCACCAGGAGGCGGGAGGTGAGGGAGTACCGGAGGGGGGCGTCGAGCTCCCTGGCGAGGGCGCGCGCGAAGGGTAGGGCCCCCGGGTCCCACCCCCGATGGGAATCCAGCGCCTCGGTCGCCCCGTAAAACCGGGGACGGTACCGCTCAGGTACCCGGTTTCCTCCATGCTCGCAGGAGACGAGCGGAAGGCATCGGGAAGGGGGGGCGACCATGGTGGGAGTGCGTCGGCCTCAACGCCCGACGGTACCGGGGACAAAGGGACGGTCTTCGCGCAGAGCATCGGCCAATGCACCGTACACCTCCCGAAGCCGCCGGCGGTCCGGCTCGGCCCCCGTTGCCCGGAGAATCCGTCGTGCCAGGGGGCCCTCGTGCAGTATCGTGCCAAGGGGGTGGGCCCAGGGGGCGAGCGGAGCTCCGGGTTCCATCCCCACCCCCTCCAGAAGTGCCCACCAGAGCTCACCGGCGGTGCCCCGGCTCGAACCGGTCATGCCGAGCGCCTCCCGGTACCCGGCGTCATCCACCGGGGTCTGTTCGCCTTCCCGCATGACATCATCCAGAACTCGGGCCAGGAGCGCGGTCGAGGGGCGCTCCAGCGCCTCGGGTTCATCCAGCCCCCTGGCCACCAGGCGGCGCAGGACCTCCACGACGGCGGCCACCACGCCCAGGTCGGCCGAAGGACACTCCTGCGCGTCCAGAGTCCGGATCTCGATGGTGCGGCGCGTGAACCGCGCAATGGCGCCCCGAGCGTTCACCCACTCGTGCCGAAGCACCCCTTCCGGATCGTGGGGGGCCAGGGCCCGGTAGATGGCCTCGAGGATCTCGCTCCCATACTCCGACTCGCTTCCCATCACTTCGGGGATGACGTTTCCGGTCACCTCGGGGACGCGCCGGGCGTTTTCCCGATAGGCCAGGAGCCGAAGGTCCAGGGCCGATCCCACTCGCCCGTCCAGGATGGGAGTGGAGGCCGCGAGGGCCGGGAGAAGGGGGAGGAGGAGCCGCACCGCAGAGTGGAGGGCGCGGAACTCTCCATCCCCCCGGAAGGGGAGGTTCAGGTGGGTGGACTGCAGATTGGCCCACCCATGGCCCCGACACGAAAAGATCCGGTCGAAGGTGCGGTAAACCTCCGTGTACTCGTGAGGCCAGATCCGCGTTTCGCGCTCCGGGTCCATCCAGGGGTGTGCTCCCCCTGGAAGCAGGCGGCATTCCAGGGGCTCCAGCAGCGCCTCCGCCTCTCCCACCGAGGTGTGGAACGCCCCATGGAGCCCCTCGAGGGTGGCCACGGGGCCGTTGGTCTTCATTTCCAGAACGTGAAGAACCAGTTCGTTGGACCAGGCCACGACCCCCCGCTCCACCTCCGCGACCCCCGGCTCGGCCACCTCGGCCAGGATGCGATCCGCCACCGGGCGCAGGTCGAGAGTCTCCCGATCCACGATCATGTACTCGATCTCGACCCCGAACCCCTCGAAGAGCCCCAGGTCAGGCGTGGACGACTCGTCTCCGGGCTTCGTCCCGAGGGTGGGTGGCTCCGGGAGGATGGGGTCTCCGCTCATGCGCCCCCTTCCCGGGACGAGTTCCGTCCCCGGGCCTCGAGCCGCCGCCGGAACCACCCCATGATGGCGGCATAGAGCTCGTCCTTCAGGACCCCGTCTTCATAGCCGGCGTCCAGATTGGGATTGTCGTTCACCTCGATGACCAGCACCCTTCCGTCCACTTCCTTCACATCCACACCGTAGAGCCCGTCTCCCATGAGACGGGCGGCCTGCACCGCCGCCTCCACCACCCCTCTGGGAACGTCCGCGAGGGGGAGCGCCTCGACCCGGCCAAAGCGGGTTTCCTTTCCGACCGCCGCCTGCGCGATCTGCCAGTGTCCGGATACCATGTGGTACCGACACCCCCATAGCGCCTCGCCGCCCAGGACCCCGATTCGCCAATCGAAAGGGGACGGGGTCCATTCCTGGGCCACCACCAGATCGGACTCTTCCAGGAGGGCCGGGACGATACGGGCGAGTTCCTGGGTGTCGTGGGCTTTGACCACCCCCTGGGAGAAGGCGCCGTCCGGGCGCTTCAGGACGCAGGGGAGGCCCACGGCCTCCGGGATCTGGTCCACATTCCCCTCGTGCACCACGAGGGTGCGCGGGGCCGGAACCCCATGCCGGGCGAAGAGTTCGGCCTGATACACCTTGTTGGTGCACCGGAGGATGTCGTCCGGGTGATCCAGCACCACAAGACCCTCCCGCAGGGCCCTGCGTGCCAACCGATAGGTGTGGTGTTCCACCCGGGTGGTCTCCCGGAGGAAGAGGGCGTCGTACTCGGCGATGCGTCCTACCTCGTCGCGGGAGAGGACATCGGCCTGGATCCCAACATCCCTCGCGGCTCGGACGAACTTGCGGATGGCCCTCTCCTCGGAAGGTGGGGAGGGGTCGTCCTCGTTCCAGAGGATGGCCAGGGTATAGCGGTACTCCTCGGCTCGCGGGGTATCGGGGCGGCGCCGGAAGAATCGGCGCGCCTGCTCCAGGACAAAATCCCGGTGCTCGTCGGGGATCTCGGAGGTGGGGATGGGGCGGACCCCCACCAGAGTCCAGCCATCGGGCTCCAGGAAACGGAAGCGTGCACGCAGGAGGGGGGCGGGGAACTGGTTGAAGAGCGCGCGGGCCAGTCGATCGTACTTTCCGGCCACGTTTCGACCGAAGTAGATGGAGAGGGAAAACTCTGCGGAACGAAGCCCCGACAGACTTCTCTGAATGAGGGGCTCCAGCTCTTCACCGGCGATGCGTACCGGGGCCGAGGACCCCAGCGACTGGAGGGTCGACACGGAGGGGAGGGCCCGGTGTCCCCGTGCCTGGGCCAGGAGCGAGACGTAGTACCCGAGCGATTGGTACCCGTAGCGGCGGCAGAGATTGTAGACCGCTACCCGCCGCTGGGAGGCCCATCGCGGGTCCGTCAGGTACTCCCGCGCCGTTACGACCTGCGCACCCTCCAGCTCCAGGGGAAACCGGCGGACGTTCTCCACCACCACGAGGGAGATCATGGGGCGCCCCCGGTCCGGCCGGCTACCCGCTCTCCCGCCGCGGGCGTGTCAGGGCTGAGGAGGGGCAAGGACGAGGAAGTTGGCATCGTAGGTGAGCACGCCCAGGAGAATGGCGCCCAGGAGTCGCTGGATTCCCACTCGGTAGTAGTGGCCGTTCGGCGCGTGGGGGTTGTCCAGGAGGGGGTCCGCTACCCGCACCTCCCGCCGCTCCGCGTCGTACCCCGCCAGGACCACGAAGTGACCGGCGGGCTCGCCCCGGATGTCGTCGGCTTCGACAGGGTCGTCGCCCACCTCCCTGGCGGTCCCGTAGAGGTAGGTGGCGGAGAGCCCGGTGAGGATGGGGCGCCCCTTCGTGAGCTGGTGGCGAATGAGTTCGGGGGTGAGCTCCCGGAAACGGATCTCTCCGCCGAGCTCCAGGAAGCGGAGGTACGCTTCGGTGGCGAACCGGAGCTTCCGGTCCTGCTTGATCCTGGCCTGAGCCCGAAGCCGTTCCACCAGGTCCACTCCTTCCCCTGTGAACCAGGTGGGGTCGAAGACGTGGAGGTTGTAGGTGTAGATGACGGCCCGGAACCCTCGCTCCATGGCGTGACAGGCCAGGAGAACGGCGAGGGTGCCTCGGGTGTCCAGGGGAACCACCTCCCGGATCACCTCATCGAGGGGGAGGTTCACACCGTAGTACCGGTAGACGGCGTGGAGACATGTGGGGCCACAGGTCGTGTCGTCGGGCTGTGGAAGGATCTCCAGTTCCAGGGCATCGCTCATGTGACAGGCCCATCCTCCGACCCCTCCAGGAACTGGAGAAACCGCGCTTCCTCCGGCGTGAGCCCCTCGTGGGCCGCTTTCTCTCGGAGGGCGGTGAGGGCGGGGTTGGCCATGGGAGCAACTCCGGGCGAGGAAGTGTTCTCGGGTTCGGGGGGCCGCTCGGGTGGAGTGCCCTGGGGGCGGGGAGCCACCGGCATCACTCCGGGCGGGGGCGCGCCCTGCTCGATGGGAAGCTCGACCCCCTCCGCCGCGAGAAAGGCGCGGAGTCGGGCTTCTTCGGAGGCGGAAGACCCGGGATCCTTCCGGATCCCATCCTCCCGACGGTGAACCCGCCCAAGCGCGGGTCCCCTCCCGTTCCCCTGGCCCTCCCCTCCCCGCCGCATCAGTGGGAGGGAGCCGAGGAGGCTCGAGCCGCCGAGCGGCTTCCGTGCCGGGTCGGTGAGGAGGGCGAGGGCGAGCCACGCAGAGAGAGCCAGAGCGGCCAGCATGGCGACGAGCCCCATCCTCCGGAAGAGGAGAAAGAGGGTGCGGTCCTGCTCCAGCATCCCCATCTCCCGCAGGAGAAAGGCCCAATCGTGCTGCGGCGTGCCGGAGAAGGGGGAGACGAGGGGGAGCGCCTGGAGGCGGGCGTCTCCCGCGTAGAGGGCGACCCCGGCGAGGACGGTGCCGAGCCAGAAGAGGGAGAACGCCACCCCGGCGTCCTCCTTCCGGAGAAAGAAGAGGATTCCCGCACCCACCGGGATGGCGAGTTCCACCAGCGTCCCCCCCGCCACCGTCCAGAAGTCCGGGAGGGGGAGGAAGAGAATGTGCCCGATCTCGTGCAGGGCGAGGTTGAGCCCTCCCAGGATGGATTCGTGGAAGGGGTTCTCCAGGAGGCGCAGGTAGGTGAGGGCGAACCAGGGGAGGAGGAGGGCGGGGATGAGCCACCCCCTTCCCACCCCTCGGGCGCGGAGTGTGCCGGTGATGCGGGCGGCGATGGAGGGCAGGGGGCCTCCCGGGTGGAGGGAAGGGGAGAGGGGGGCAAACCATGGCCCGGGACCTCCGACGGCTCTATCTTCCGGACTTCCCCGGTCCGGCGCAACGACTCCCGGGTCCCGGGGATCCGGATCGATCCTCTCACCTGAGATTCCATGTCCGAGCGTTCTCGCGCCAGCGCCCTTCTGGAAGCCCGCCGACGCCACCTCCAGGCGTCCACCGGACGCCCCCTTCGCACCCCGAAGGGAACGGTGGACCCGCCGCTCACCGAGGAGCGGCACCGGTACCTCCTGGAAGAGGCCGAGGAGCTCTACTTCAACGACCTGGAGTGGGAGAACGTCACCGAAGAGGAGCGGATGGAGGGTGGCCCCCTCCCCGAACTCACCTTCCCCGGCGTACTGGCCTTCGTTCGAGGACTCCTCCTCACCCGGGTGCAGCCCGACGCGCTGGCTCGCGCCGAACCCCGCCCCGAGGTGGTGGAGGCCTTTCTCACCTTCCTGGCCGAGCGGGTCCTCCAACTCGAGGAAAGCTCCGGAGGCGGGGGTGGGGAGGGTGCCGACTCTGCCGCCCTCGAACACCGGATGACGAGCGGCCTCCTGGACCAGGTTCTCATGGTCTACCACGGGATCTCCCCGGAGGATGTGGGGTCGCTGGACGGAAGCTGACGGGCCCCTCACATGCCTCGCTCCCGCCCCGGACACCCGTACTTCGCCGGCGCCCCCCTCTTCTTCGCGCACCGGGGGGGGGCGAAGCTGGCACCCGAGAACACCCTCCCCGCCTTTGAGGCGGCGGTGGAGCGGTGGGGGTGCGACATCCTGGAAACCGACGTGCAGCTCTCCCGGGACGGAGAGCTGGTGGTCATCCACGATCCCACCGTGGATCGGACCACCGACGGGGCCGGTGCCGTTGCCGAGATGACCTGGGCGGAGCTGAAGAAGCTGGATGCCGGGTACCGCTTCCTGGACGTGGAGGGGAACCCGAGCTTCCGGGGGAGAGGGCTCCGCCTCCTCTCCTTCTCCGAACTCCTGGAGCGCTTCCCCGACACCCGGCTGAACGTGGACGCCAAGAGTCCCGCCGCCACCCCCCTTCTGGTGAAGGCGGTGGAGGCCCATGGCGCCCGGCACCGGGTCCTTCTCGCCTCGGAGTACGAAGAGGGGAGGGCCCATCGCTTCGGATACCGGGGTCCCGTCTCCGCCACCCGGCGCCAGATCCGGAGCTTCTACCTCTCCCACCGCCTCCCCTTCGGCGGTCCGTACACCCCCGGCACCGACGCCCTCCAGATCCCCTTCCGGTGGGAGGGGCGCCAGGTCACCACTCCCCGCCTCATCCGGGAGGCACACCGCCGGAACCTTCCCGTACACGTCTGGACGGTGGACGACGAGGAGACCATGCGTCTTCTCCTCGCCTGGGGCGCCGACGGGATCCAGACCGACCGCCCCGACCTCCTGGCCCGGGTCCTCCACGAAGAGGCGGGGCGCCCCCTTCCTCCGGGGCTCCAGGCGCCATGACCCTTCAACTCCGCTTCGGGGAACACTGGTCCGAAGGGGGGTGGGCCGGGGAGGGGGATCGGGTGCTGGTGGCCCTCTCCGGGGGGATGGACTCGGTGGTCCTCCTCCACCTCCTCCGCTTCCACCCCCCTACGGGGGGACTCAGGGTCGAGGCCGCCCACTTCGACCACGCCATGCGCGCCGGGAGCGCCGGTGACGCCGCCTGGGTCCGGGGGCTCTGCCGGGCGTGGCAGGTCCCTCTTCATGAGGGACGGGCGGAGACCGCTCCCGGGAGCGAGGCGGAAGCCCGGGAACTCCGGTACGCCTTTCTCCTCGCCACTCGGACGCGGACGGAGGCCCGCCTGATCGTCACGGCCCACCACGCCGACGATCAGGTGGAGACGATCCTCTTCCGCGCCCTTCGAGGGACCGGGGTAGCGGGGCTCGCCGGGATCCCCGAAATCCGGACGCCGGGGGTCCTCCGCCCCCTCCTCCCCTTCTTCCGGGACGAGCTGGAGGCCCATGCCCGGGAGGCCCGCCTGAGCTGGCGCCTTGACCCCACCAACCGCGCCCTCGGACCTTCCCGGAATCGTCTCCGCCGGCGGGTCATCCCCGAACTCGAACGGATCCACCCGGGAGCCCGGGAGGGACTCCTCCGCCTGGGGCGAAACGCCGCTCGAACGGGGGAGGCGCTGGAGCTCCTCCTGGCTCCCATCCGGGAGCGGGTCATGGTGGGCGGGGGTGCGGGCGAGCCGGTCCTCCACCGGGATCGTTGGTTGGAACTCCCCGTCCCGGTGCAGGAGATCCTCCTCCACCACCTCCTGGGAGAGACCGGACTCCCCCCGGGAGAGGCCGGAACCGGGGTGGCGCTGGAGTTTATGAGATCGGGCCGGAGCGGGAGCGGGATCGTCCTTGCCGGAGGGATCCGGCTTCAGCGGGAATTCGATCGTATCCGGGTGACCCGGGGGGATGGGGAGGGTGGGGCGGCTCCCCCCCCGGACCCTCTGGAGATTCCGGATGCCGGCTCCGGTCGCGGGCGGTGGGGGGGAGGGGACCCATCCTCCCGGAACCGGATGGTGATGTGGGGGAGGGAGGTGGAGGCCCCCGAGCGGGCCGGCTTCGAAGCGGCGGCGCTTCTTTTTCCACTCCATCTGAGGGGGTGGCGTCCGGGAGACCGGATCAATACCCCGGCGGGGACGCGGAAGGTGAAGGAGTTGCTCCGGGAAGCCCGTATTCCCCGGAGCGAGCGGGACCGAACCCCCCTCCTGGTGGACGGAGAGGGGAGAGTGCTCTGGATCCCCGGGAAGATGCGCTCCCGGGAAGCCCTCCCGAGCGACCCATCAACAACCTGGTTTGTGGGAGTGGCGGATGACGGAAACGGCTGAAGGGGTGGTGGCGCGGCGGATGGGGGTGGAGAACCTCCGCCGGGTGGTGTACCGTCGGGAAGCGATTGCCGAGCGGGTGGCCGCGCTGGGGCGGGAGATCTCGGCCCACTACCCCGAGGGCGAGCCCGTTCTGGTGTTGGGGCTGCTCAAGGGCTCGTTTATATTTCTGGCTGATCTGGTGAGGGAGATCCACCACCCGTTGCAGGTGGACTTCCTCGTGGCGTCGAGCTACGGTTCGGGGAAGGTGACCTCCGGGAACGTACAGCTTCTCTACGATCCGGACACCTCCATCGAGGGGCGGAACGTGATCCTCGTGGAGGACATCGTGGACAGCGGGACCACCATGAACCGCCTCATCCCCCTCCTCCGGGAACGGGGGCCCAAAAGCCTGGAGATCTGTGCGCTCCTTCACAAACGTCTCGTGACGCTGGAGCATGAGCCCCTCTGGGTGGGGTTCGATGCACCCAAGGAATTTCTCGTGGGGTACGGCCTCGACCACGCCGAGGACTTCCGCCACCTCCCCTTCATCGGAAGCCTCTGAGCCGGCGCCGCCGGACTTTCCCCCAATCGTCGAGTACATGGCCGATCGCGAGCCGCAGCGTCCGCAGGATCCCCGGCAGTCCGGGTGGAGCCGACTTTCCAGAACGGCGTCGTTCTGGATCCTTCTCGTGCTCCTCCCTCTCCTCATGTTCAACCTCATCCGTTCCCAGGATGAGAGCCGACACGAGATCTCCTTCACCGAGTTCCGGACGGAGCTGAGCCGGGACAACATCCACTCCATCACGGTGACGGAGCAGTTCCAGGTGTCGGGGGAGTTCCGGAGCCCCGTGACCCGGGACGGAGAGGAGACGACCCGTTTCGAGACGGTGCTTCCCAGGGCCATGTCCGACGCCCTCGAGGAGGAGCTGGAGAGCCGGGGGGTGGTGATCCGCGCCGAGGTGCAGCAGACCCCCTGGTGGACATCGCTCATCGCGATCCTCCCCTGGCTCCTCATCATCGTCTTCTGGATCTGGCTCCTCAGGAGTATGCAGGGCGGGGGGAACAAGGCGTTTCAGTTCGGGCGGTCCAAGGCGAAGCTCATCAGCCCCGACACCCCGAAGGTCACCTTCGACGATGTGGCGGGAGCCGACGAGGCGAAGGACGAGCTGGAGGAGGTCATCGAGTTCCTGAAGGACCCGAAGAAGTTCGGGCGCCTCGGGGGCCGGCTCCCCAAGGGGGTGCTCCTGGTGGGGCCTCCAGGGACGGGGAAAACCCTCCTGGCGAAGGCGGTGGCGGGAGAGGCAGGGCGCCCCTTCTTCCAGATGTCGGGGTCCGACTTCGTGGAGATGTTTGTGGGGGTCGGGGCGAGCCGGGTCCGGGATCTCTTCGAGCAGGGGAAGGCCCACGCGCCGTGCATCATCTTCATCGACGAGATCGACGCGGTGGGACGCCACCGGGG
>JBJHBD010000085.1:0-13966 GCA_050485305.1 Gemmatimonadota bacterium | reverse complement strand
TCTTAGGGTGGGCCGCGTCATTTGTTTTTAAGCCCCCGCCCCGATCTTTATGCCCCATATTCGAGCAAGCGGGCCCCCCGGGCCTGTCCTCCGGCCGGGGGCGCCGATTCCCCACTTCCATGACGAGCGCTACTCCACCACGGTGATGGAGATGGGCGTGGTGGCCCGGTCCGCGTGATCCACGTCCCAGAGGAGGAACTGGATCTGGGTGGACCCGGTGGACGTCCCGTAAATGTGTACGTGGTCGCCGTGGAAGAGGACGTTGTCCGCCAGCCCGGTGTCGATGATCCCGGTGGTGGCACCCGACGCGAGGCCATATCGGATGCTGAGGGGTCCACTCTCAGAGAGTGTGACCTCATCCCCATCAGGGGCGAAGGCGCGGAAACCGATGGAGATGCGCTGATTGGTGCTGGAGAGGCTGACGGAGGGAAGCGATCCCTCCCATCCCCCGCTGAGCGTCCAGGTGGCTACCACGGGCTGGTTCGTCTGCCCTCGGTCGATGACCTCCAGCATGTGCATGTCTCCGTGACCGTCATCATGGTCATCGCTGCAGGCGGCCACGGCAAGAAGGATGGGAAGCGCGAGAAGCGTCGCAACTCGCCGGGCGAAGGGAAAAGGCATGAGTCTGACTCCTGGTTGTAGTTCGCGGTTTGGGTCCCGACCTCCGTGCCGGGCGCCCGATGTCTTCGACGACTCCCGGATCAGAAGGCGATCCGATAGAGAAACTGCACGTTTCGCCCCGGCTGGGGCGCGACCTCTCGGGCTCGCGAGAGGTGATCTCTCCACTCCGTGTCGAAGACGTTCTCGATGTTGAGGGTGATGGAGTGGAGGCGATCTCCCCGGGTCCAGTGGTATCCGGCACCGAGGTGAAGAAGGTTGTGGCCGTCGGTGGGGCTTTCGGGGAAGATGGTCTCTCCTCCGGGGGTCGGGTTCTCGACGGCGAAGGGGACTCTCGTCTGGGCCCCGGTGGACTGGAACCCAACGGTGGTGAAGTAGGATGAACCCTGATGGCGCAGGCGGACTCCCCCACTCATGGGAGGGATTGCAGGGAGGGGCTCGCCGCTCTCCCGATACTCGGCCCGGACATGGGAGAGGTTGCCATCCACCACCCACCCCGGCATCGCCTCCCACTGGATCTTCGCCTCGCCACCCAGGAAGAGGGCGTCCGCTCCCGCGGCGACGAAGAGGGGGAACCGGAAGAACCGGGGATCGATTCCCCCGGTGGGGCGATAGTGGATGAAGTTCGAGACGGCGTTCCGGAAGACGGCCACCTCGGCATTTACATCGTCCCGCACCCATCGGAGGAAGAGGTCGGCGCCGAGCCCCACCTCCGGGTCCAGCTCAGGGTTTCCGATGTCGTACGAAAAATCCGCCAGGTGCGGCCCGTCGGAGTAGAGCTCCTGGATGGAGGGGGTCCGGAAGGCCCGGGCCAGGGAGACCCCGGCGATGGTCCCACCAGGGAGTTCAACGAGTCCTGCCATCGACGCGGAGACGTCTCCGAAGGAGCGGTTCCGCACCGGAACGGGGCCGGTATCGGTGCTGATGGGTCGCCTGTCCCTCGGCGACAGGTGAACCCGGTCGTAGCGGGCGCCGACCTGGACCCGGTACCGCCCTCGCCCGAACTCCTCGTAGACGAAGGCCGCGACGTTCCACTCCCGCGCGGATCGGGTCCCCGGGAAGGCTCCACCGGTACTGAGATCCCGGAACATGGAAAAGAACCCCACCGCCCCCTCCTGGACGGAGAGACCGGGTGCATGATCGTGGCGGGCCATTCCCCCGAGGGTGGCTGTCCACTGGCGGAACGAGGTGCCCAGCACCCGGTCGCCCGACTCGAGCGTCCCCTCGATCTCGTCATGGGCGTAGCGAATGGCGTTGGCCTCCACCTCCACCGAGGAGAAGGGTCCCAGTCCGGAGAAGTGCCCGAGCTGGAAGCGTCCCACCTGGCGCAGCGTCTCCAGGTCCGCGCCGCTGGGATGGGCTCCGGGGATCAGCTCGCCGTCGAACTCCCCGGGGACGCCGTGATGAAGACCGTAGATCCGATAGGAGCCACCCACATATCCCCAGGAGGGGATTCTGGAGAGCCCGACGGCGGCGTTGATCCCCCGGGAGTCGGTTCCCGGAAGCTCGCCACGAGGGGTCCTGACATCGCCGCCGCGCCTCCCGCTCACCTCGGCGCGGCCTGCCCACACGCTCCCCAGCGGGAACTCAACGGCCCCGGAAAGCGTCCCTCCCTGGTGGACGGATTCTCCCTGGGCCGAGAGCACTCCGTGCATCGCATCAGGCTGACCCCGGGGGACCTCTTCCCGGATGACGTTGATGACCCCTCCGAGGGCGTTGTTGCCGTAGAGAAGTCCGGCGGGCCCCCTGACCACCTCGACGCGCTGCGCCGTCACCGGGTCGATTCCCACGGCGTGATCGGGGGCCGTGGTGGAGAGGTCACCGGTTCGCTGCCCATCTTCCAGGACGAGGACCCGGTCTCCCGACAGCCCTCGAATGACCGGCTGGGAGGTCACCGGACCGAAGGAGCGGAAGGCAATCCCAGGTTCGTGGGCGAGCGACTCGGCAAGGGACCAACTCAGGCGCCGTTCAAGCTCCTGTCCGGAGAGAACCGAGGTGGGACGGTAGGCCTCCGCGACTCCCCGCGCCCGCCCGACGCCCGTGACCACGAGGCCCGACATGGCGATGGCCGAGGGAGTGAGGACCAGATCCACCCGGGTGACCTCTCCCTCGCGGACCTCCGCCACGGCTTCGCGGGAGGCGTACCCCAGCCGCTCCACCACCAGGGTGTAGCTTCCTACCGGAACGTCCTCGAAGTGGTATCCTCCATCCCGATGGGAGAAATCCGACCTGCCGAGTTCCCGGATCCGCACATGGGCTCCCACCACCACTCCGCCGGTCCTGGCATCGGTCACCGCCCCGGTGATTCGCCCCTGCCGCTCCTCAGGGGCGGGCGGCGCGCCGGACTCCTGGGCGGTGAGGGAGGGAACGGCGGAGACACCCATCGCCAGAAGGAGACCAAGGATGCTCCGACCGACGCCTCCCATGAGGGTAACGCCGGAACGGCGGGGGTGAAGTTTGATGGGGATGCGGTAAGGCATCGGCACGACCTGGGCATACGCGGGAAGAGGGATCCAGCCCGGAGAGCTGGACCGGAGAGGAGGGCCCGGTCATGTCGTGGGGTGCGCGGTGGCGGCTCCGTGACGCGCCGGGCCTATCCCAGAGGGGGACCGCGCGGGGGGAGGGGACCCGCGATGGGAGAGGTGTGGGGTGCTTCCGGAAGGCGTGAGAGAGCGGGAGTCCGCTCCGGAGATGCCGAAACGATGGGGAGGTGGAGCTGGGGAGGTTCCGATCCTGCCAGTTCGCACACCAGACAGTCCAGTGCGTCGGGTGACCCGGGGATGGAGTGGGAGGAGGTCCTCCCTTCACCCTCGTCCGCCACGGTGGCGGCGTGGGCGAAATCCCTCGCCTCGTCGTGCAGATGCACGACAGGGGTAAGGGCCAGCGCCATCACCAGGAAGGTGACGAGGCCACTCAGGAGCCGGGGGGCTCCACTCCGGGGGGAATGAGAATCGGTGCTCATTTGTGTCGGGGTACCCAGATAGTACACCGGGCGTTCCCCTTCAACAACGGTGGGGTGCCTCGGAGCGTTCCGAAAATCGGGGGCCGGCGTGGAATTCCGTGGCGCGAAGGAGCGTCCGTCAGCGGAGCGGTCGATAGCTCAGGAAGAAGGACGCCCCACCCCGCTGGAAGTAGGCATCCCCGATCTCCGTCTCCGCCCGGCTCCACCCCAGGCGAACCGTCCCGTTCAGGTTCCGGGCGAGGGGACGGGAGAAGGAGATGTACGCCGTCGAGGTGTTGTTTGCCTCCTCTCCGGGGATGAGCCGGGCAAACTCCGTAGGCTCCAGGTATTCCTTGGCCGCAATGGCGGCGAAGGCGGTCCCCGTCACCCCCGCCGGGAGCGATGCCGAAAGGAGGATGCGCGCCGTGACGGCGTTGTACTCCGGGCGTCGGGAGTTGGATCGGTTCAGGCGCCCATCCACCCCGAGCTGAGCCAGGAACTCACGGTTGTACGTCCAGCCGATACCCCCATGGAGCGTCCGATCCCGCCGGTAGGGATCGTCGGGGAGGAAGGTGGCCTGTTCAGGGTAGCGACTCGCCGAAACGCCGCCATACACCCGAAGGGTGCTCGCCTCTCCCAGGAATCGTGTGGCTCCGGCTTCCGCCCCGAAGGTGCGCCGGTCCAGGAGGCGGACCTGGGGAGCGTCGGATCTGGCGGCAAAGTCCGCCACCTCCCATGTCCCCTCCAGGTCAAGTTGGAGTTCGGGAGACCGCTGGTGGACCCCGCCTACCCCTACGAGAGCGGTGATGGAGCCGGGCTGGAGGAAGAGAGGCATGGGAGGGCGGTCCTGCACATCCCGACCCCGGAGGCGGGTCCGGACCGAGAGTGATGTGGTGGGCGACACGAAGCGGGAATAGCTCCCATCCACCGCGCCCACCCACTCCCGGGGGGCGTAGTCCCTGGTCTCGAATCCCCATGCCGACAACTGCCGCACCGCGCCGTCGAAGGAGAAGAGGAAGACGCCGCTCCCGCTGGGATGGTAGGTCACCTCTCCCCGCGCCGACAGGTCGGCCACCAGGGCCCCCGCCACCTCGGTGGAGTCGCGTACCACGGCGGCCACGGTCGGGAGGTTGCCCCGATACCCTTCCACGGCAAATCCACTGGTGACCACGAAGTCCCGCCAGGCCAACTGCGCCGCTCCCTTCCCCGGGAGGCACGCCGACCCCACTCCGGAAGCGAGCACCGCCAGGAGGATCCCCGATCTGCGAATCATCGGCTCCCTCCGTCCGCTACACGGCGGAAGACCTCGGCTTCGGCCAGCGCCTGGTTTCGGAAATCGAGAGCACGCACCCGGATCTCCCTGAGAACCTCGAGCTGCTCCGGAAGGGGGAGCTGGGAGAGTTGGAGGTCCGATGAAGGACCCCGGCCCCCCATCCCCGGGGGAGTGGGGATGGGACGCGGGACCACCCCTCCTCCCGGCTGACGATCCGCGTCTCTGCGAAGATCGGCCTCCAGGTCCCCGAAGGCTCGTTCACGGGCGATACGGCGTTCCAGTTGTTGGATTTCCCCTTCCAACGTTTCCGCGATCCCCTGATACTCCTCCGCTCGTTCTTCGAAGAGCCCAGCCTTGATACGGAGCGTTCCCGGACCATCCCGGGGATCGATGGTCACGTCCGGGAGGGGCTGAAGGACGGGGATCCGGAACTGCTCCAACTGCTCCTCCACCTCCCGCCGTCGAACTCCGAGGTCGGCGATCCGTCCGGCAAGTGCCTGGGCCACCGGGGGAAGGGTGGCGGTCCGGTACTGCTCCACCAGCCGGGCATCCTCCGCGTCGATGGCCTGAAGCAGGAGGTGCCCCTCCCTCTGAAGCCGTTCCAGCGCTTCCCGGAGTTCGCGGTCCATCACGTTCAGGTCGAAGACCCGATGGAGAACGGTGTTGAAGGCTTCGTTGGCCCCCGCAGTCCCCCGTGCCCTGGTGAGCTGATCGAGGGCCGCGACGTGGCGTTGGAACGCCTGGTTGTAGCTCTGCGCCAGGGTGTTGTAATTGGACACCGCCTCCCGGTATCGGGCTTCCCGCTGGGAGAGTTCGATCTGACCGGAGGCGCCGCTCGGTACGAGGAGCAGGGCGACCCAGAGGCCGACCCCGGCTCGGAGGAGTCGGCCCGCGAGGGGAAGGCGGCGGGCCGGAGATAGCTTCACGCGTCGATTCCGTACTTCTCGAGCTTGTAGTAGAGCGCGCTGGGCTTGAGTCCGAGGAGCCGGGCGGCCTCGGCCTTCACCCCGTCCGCCTGCTCGAGAGCCTGTCGGAGGAGTCTCTCCTCCATACCTTCCACGATCTGGTTCAGGTCCATCCCGTCAGGGGTGAGGGTGGGGGTCGTCGGCATCCGACCGCCTCCGTTCACCTCATTGAAGGGGGGGAGATCCTCCGGCCCGAGCTCCCCACCTTCGGCCAGAACGAGGGCGCGCTCGATGACGTTCTCCAGCTCCCGAACGTTCCCTGGCCAGTGGTGCCCTGCGAGCAGGTGGAGGGCTCCATGGGAAATGGTCTCCACCCGGGAGCCGGTGCGATCCCGGAGCTTCCCGATGAAGTGGTTCGCCAGCGCGGGAATGTCCTCCCTCCGCTGCCGGAGGGGAGGGAGGGTGATGGGGACCACATGGAGGCGGTAGAAGAGGTCTTCCCGGAAGCCGTTCCCGGAGAGGAGTTCTTCTGGCAGCTGGTTCGTCGCCGCGATGATCCGCACATCCACCGAGATGGTTTCTTCTCCACCCACCCGCTCCAGCTCACGCTCCTGAAGGACCCGCAGGAGACGGACCTGGGTCTGGGGTGCCACCGTGGCGATCTCGTCCAGGAAGAGGGTGCCCCGATCAGCCAGTTCGAACCGCCCCCGCCGGCGCCGCTCCGCGCCGGTGAAGGCTCCCTTCTCGTGGCCGAAGAGCTCCGAGTCCAAGAGGCTCTCGGTGAGCGCGCCGCAGTTCACCCGGACGAAGGGGCCGCCTGCACGACCGGACGCCGCATGAATGGCCCGGGCCACCAACTCCTTCCCCGTTCCCGACTCCCCATAGATCATCACGGTGGAGTCGCTGCGCGCCACCCGGTCCACCAGTCGGTAGAGTTCCTGCATGACCTGCGACTCGCCGACGATCTCCCCGTATCGGGGCGGTTCCTCCCCGCCGAGCCCCTCCCGAAGGGCTGTGTTCTCCACCCGGAGGGAGAGGTTCTCCCTCCGCAACCGCTCCCGTTCGTCCCGGCTTTGCACGAGGCGATCCACCCGCACCCCGAACTCTTCCGAGGAGAAGGGCTTCGTCAGGAAATCGGTGGCCCCGAGCTTCATGGCCTCCACCGCGGTCTCGATGGTCCCGTACCCGGTGATGACCAGGACGTCGGTCTGGGGGTGGCGCTCCTTCACCGCCGCCAGCACCTGGAGCCCATCCATCTGCGCCATCTTCAGGTCGGTGATGACCAGATCGGCCCCCCCCTCATCGAGGAGAGCCAACCCCTGAGCCCCCCCATCGGCGGCTCGGGTCCGATGCCCGCGGCGACGAAGGAGGAGCTCAAGCCCCTCCCGCATGGTGTCGTGGTCGTCGATGATGAGGATGTCAGCCATGGCCGAAACGTTCCGGTGCGGGGGCCGGGGTCAGTCGTCCGAGAAGGCGCCCTCTCCGCCTGCAGCGGGGAGGTCGTCGGGACCGGGAAAATATACGCGGAACTCGGCACCACTCCCAATCGGGGGGATGGGCGGGGGGGGGTCCTCCTCCCGCGCGGGATCCATCACCAGAACCCGGCCTCCGTTGCTCTCGAGGATTCGTTTCACGATGGGGAGGCCGAGGCCGGCACCCTGCTCCTTGTCGGTGACGAAGGGCTCGAAGATGCGCTCGCGGCGGTCGGGAGGGATCCCCGGGCCGTCGTCGGAGATCGAGATCACCGCCTCCCCATTCCGGTACCAGGCCGCGAGGCGGATGTGATTCCCCGCCTGTGCCGCATTCTGTAGGAGGTTCAGCGCCACCCGCTTCAGGTGATCCCCGTCGGCGCGAGCCAGGATGGGGGTGTCGGGAAGATGGACTTCCAGTGTCCCTCCCCGCTCCTCGAGGGGATAGCGCGCCAGCTCTGCGGCATCCCGGAGCGGTTCCCTCATGTCGAGGATCCGGATTTCGGGGTGGAGGGGACGGGCGAAGGTGAGAAACTCGTTGATGATCCCGTTCAGCTCCTCCACCTCGGAGCGGACCCGGGTGAGAAGACGCTTCCGCTCCTCCGGATCGTCACTTTCCAGCGCCGCCGAGGCGAAGAGTTCGAGCCCTCCGAGAGGGTTCCGAATTTCGTGGGCCACCTGTGCCAGCATGAGACGGAGTTGCTCATCTCGACTCACGATCCCAACCCGCATTCTCTCCATGGCTCGAGCGAGGCGACCAATTTCGTCGCTCCGCCGGTCCTCCACCGGGACCTCCCAGTGTCCCCGCTGGATCCGTAGCGCAACCCGGGAGAGGCGCTCGAGGGGCTCGACGATCCCCCCGGCAAGAAGGACTCCCAGGAGACTGGCGAGCACCGCGGCGAGGATCGCGCCTCCAAGGAGGTTTCGCCGAAGGCTGTCCAGCGGCTCCAGGAAGTCGGCCTGCATGAGAACCGCCAGCAGCGCGTCGGAGTTGCCGAGGCGGGTGAAGCCGTACTTGTACTTCCGCCCGTCGGCCCCCTCGAAGAGAACGGTGGTGGCGGACCCGGTCTCCCGCGCCTCCTCCATCTCGGGGCGGTACGCCTCGAGGAGACGGAGGGGTGTTCCGATGGGGAGGGCGGTCGGTCCCTCGGTGGATACGAGAACCGTTCCGTCCCCCCGCACCAGATGCGCTTCGTCCACGAAGTCGAGGAGCCCGTCGAGCTGAGCTCGTGTTGAGGTATACACGATCCCGGTGGAGTCGGCGGGTCCCCGGAGGGCCAGGACGAGGGAGGGATCAAACCACGCTACGGTGGCGGCGGCACCCGCCACCCACGCGAGCTTTTCGTCGAGTTCCTGTTCCAACGTACCCCTGGTGAGGCGCCAGGAGAGCATCCCCCCGCCGAGGGTGAGGAGGAGGGAGAAGGCGACGAGCACCGTGATGTAGCGTCGGCGGATGCTCATCTTCCCTCACCGCTATGGTTGGGAAGAACCTGGCTCAGGAACCGCAAGGCACCCGTTCCGTTCGGAGGTCCGCGAACACCACGGGGAGGGGGACGAGAGGAGCGACCGCGATGTGGTAGGGGAAGGCCTCCACCGCCCCCGGAGAGCAGAAGTCGCCGGGGACCCGTTCCACTACCTCCACCCGGGTCGCCCCTCCGATAGGGAGAATTCGGCGGACCTCCACCGTTCCACCGGCCTCGGTGCGGCGTCCTACGGCGGCAACGATGACGAACTCCCGGCTCCAATCCACCACCGGAAGTGGGGCTCCCTCCCCGCCATGCTCGCTCCAGAAGGCATGCCACTCGGAAGGAGCCGTTCCGTCGGTCCCCACAAATGCGCGGGACCCGGTGATCCGGGATGGGGTGTGCGCACCTCGATCCAGATCCCCGAAGGGGACGGTGCCGATGAATCTCGACCGCTCACCCTCCCCGATGGTGAAGGAGCGGACCAACTGGATGGCGGTCACCACCCGCGACGCCTCGGGATCGGGACCGGCTGCCGCCGGGTTCAGGGTGAAGAACCCACCTTCGGCGCAGCGGAACCACCGCGCCCTCTCCCCGGAATTCCGGTCGGTGATGGAGAAGGCAATCCGGGTCTGGGTAGGGGTG
Source organism: Gemmatimonadota bacterium (assembly GCA_050485305.1). Lineage (GTDB taxonomy): Bacteria > Gemmatimonadota > Gemmatimonadetes > Longimicrobiales > Gaopeijiaceae > JBJHBD01. The sequence goes on along the minus strand of JBJHBD010000085.1, from coordinate 4,652 downwards.
CACACCGGGAGGATGTCCTGGGAAACCGTGCCGAAGAGGCGAAGTCCCGGCGCCTCGTTCAGCTCCCGAATGAGGGTTGCGTACTGGAGCGCCAGCTCACCGGGGTTTGTCCGGCTGTTCCGGATGAGCGCCGGACCCGGTCTGGAGCCGTAACTCATCCGCTCCACGAGAACCCACGACCCCTCGGACTCCCAGAGGAACGATTCGTCGATCCGTCCCTCCCCCCCCTGAATGGGGACGCCGATCTGGATGAGAATCTCACCGGGTTGGCCAAATCGAGGGTGAGGAGGGTCCACCGGAGAACGGTCGCAGGCGGGCAACAGGAGAAGGGTCGCCGCCACGACGAAGAGCGTTCTCGCCCTCCCACCCTTGACGGTGGACCTTCCCGGAGGAAGTTCTCTGGGATGAATCATCGATCCCGACTCCTGCAACTCCTGGTGGAACGGTCCCTGGCCATCGGAGAGTTTACCCTCGCCGGCGGCGCACGTTCGAACTATTACATCGACGCCCGACGAACCACCATGTCCGCGGAGGGTCAGTTCCTCATCGGAGAGGTGGGATTGGCCGTCATCCGGGACTCGGAGCTGGATCCGGCGTGGATCGGCGGACTCACCATGGGCGCCGATCCCATCGCCTACGCCATCGCCCACCGGAGCTGGCTGGAAGGTGCTCCGTTGGAGGCGTTCTCCGTCCGGAAGGAAGCCAAGGGTCACGGCGCCGGAAACCAGGTTGAGGGCGGGCTCCCCGTCGGCGCTCCGGTGCTGGTGGTGGAGGATTCCCTTACGAGCGGAGGGAGCGCCCTCCGGGCGGTGGAGATCCTCCGGGGCCATGGAGCCCATGTTCTCGGTGTCCTGACGCTGGTGGATCGGGAGGCCGGGGGCGAGGCAAAGATCCGGGAAGCCGGACTCCCCCTCCTTCGGGTTTTCACCGCGCGAGAACTCCTGGACGCGGGTGGCCTCTCCCCCACCTAACAGGCTGTTGAAGGGGTGAAGGACTCCCTTTCTGGCAGGACCCACCCCTCTCGATTCAGTCCACGAGACGGAGGGGCATGACCAGACAGAGGTAGTCGGGCACCTCCGCACCGTCTGCTCCCAACGGCTCTACCGTCGCCGCCCGCTCCGGCGCCTTGAAGCTCATCTTCACCTCGTCGGTGCCCACGTACCGGAGAACCTCCAGGAGGTAGTTCGCATTGAACCCGATGGTGAGGGGTTCGCCCTGGTAGGAGACCTCCAGTTCATCGTGGGCCTCACCCAGATCGGGGGTGAGGACGTTCAGGACCATCCGGTCGGTGGTGAACTCCAGCCGGATCCGGTGGGTCTGATCGGAAGCCACCGCGGCCACCCGGCGGATCGCCGACTCCAGCCCCTTTCGCGCCACGAGGGCGATCCGGTCGTTGTCCTTGGGGATGACCTGCTCGTAGTTCGGGTAGGTTCCCTCGATGAGGCGGGTGTAGACCTCGGTGGAAGGCGAGCGGAATCCCAGATGGTTCCCCTCGCGGGCCACCCGGATCTCGTCGTCCTCGGCGAAGAGGCGCTGGACCTGCTGAAGCGCTGCGGGAGGGACGATGAGGGGAGTGGTCGTCTCCAGCGAGGGGCCGGCGGGGATCCTCATCTTCGCCAGGCGATGGCCATTGGTGGCCACCATTCGCATCTCTCCGTCTCGGAGCTCCCAGAGCACGCCGTTCAGGACCGGGCGGCTCTCTTCGTTGGAGACGGCGAAAGCGGTGTGGCGGATGAGGGAAAGGAGATCTTTCCCGGCCGCCGCCCATCCTCCCTCGAAAGGAACGTCGGGGAGCGCCGGGAAGTCCTCGGAGGGAAGGCCGTTCAGCTTGAAGCGGGAACGCCCGCACACCAGTTCGATCTGATCACCCCGGGTAGAGATCTGCACCGGCTCGTCGGGGAGCTCTCGAACGATCTCCTGGAGTTTCTTCCCCGGAGCCGTGAGCGATCCTTCCTCTTTGACCTCGGCGGGGACCCGGATCCGCACGGCGACGTCCAGATCGGTCCCGCTCATCCGGATCCCGTCGGCCCCGGCCTCGAAGAGGATGTTGGAAAGGACCGGGAGGGTGGTCTTGGACGGGATGCTGGCCGAAACGGCGTTCAGCCCCTGATGCAGGTTCTGGCGGGTGATGGTGAAGTTCATCCGGGCCTCACGCTGGGAGTTCGTTGGGGCTTTCCACCGGGAAGGGTATCACTACTCCTCTGGGGATGGAAAGATAGTAGGAGTAGTAGGGGGTGTGGAGTTGTGGACGAGGCTGGTACAGGATATCCGATCTTCCTTCGAGACACCACCTTTCCCCACGCGCCACTCTGGGGAAAAGGGTGTGGAAAACGGATGTGATTCCCACGCGATTCCCACACCGGTCTCCGCAGTGGGGAGAAGTGGGAGCTTCTCCACGGGAGGTGTGGAAAAGAGTGTTCAGGAGCGTTCTCCTCGGAGGATCGATTCCCGGGCCTCCTCCACCTGCCGGGCAAAAGATGGGTCATCCTCCATCTCCTCCTCCACCTTCCGGAGGGAGTGGATCACGGTGGAGTGGTCGCGTCCTCCAAATTCCTGGCCGATGCGGATGAGCGACTCGTTCAGAAGTTCCTTTATGAGGTACATGGCCACCTGGCGGGGGACGGTGAGTTCCCGGGTCCGCTTCTTGGAGGCAAGAGCCTCGGGTGCCACGTGCCACCGTCGTGCCACGAGGGTACGGATGGTGGATGGATTCAGGTTGGAGCGATCCACCCCCGGGAGGGTGCGAACGGTTCCCTCAAGGGCGTGGTGTGCCAGTTCGAGCGTGATCTCGGTTCGACGAAGAGAAGAGAGGGCCAGGAGCTTGATGACGGCCCCTTCCAGCTCCCGCACCGACGAGGTGCACGCGTGGGCAATGAACTGAATGACCTCATCGTCCAGGATCAGGTCGTCGTCCTCCGCCTTTTTCCGGAGGATGGCCACCCGGGTTTCGTAGTCCGGGGGTTTGATGTCGGCGACGAGCCCCCACTCGAACCGCGATACCAGGCGGTCCTCCACCTTTTCCAGCTCCTTCGGAGGGCGATCGCTGGTCACGATGATCTGGCGACCGGCGTCGTGAAGGGCGTTGAAGGTGTGGAAGAACTCCTCCTGGGTACTGTCCTTTCCGGCGAGGAACTGGACGTCGTCCACGAGAAGGAGGTCAACCTGGCGAAAGCGTCTTCGGAACTCGGGGGTGGTCCCCGTCTTGATGGAGGTCACCAGCTCGTTCATGAACTGCTCGGTGGAGACGTACGAAACCCGGGTGGAGGGTCGGTGGGCCAGAATGGCGTGGGCCACCGCATGCATGAGGTGGGTCTTTCCCAGCCCTACCCCTCCGTAGAGGAAGAGGGGGTTGTAGATGCGGGCCGGCTGTTCGGCCACTGCCACCGAGGCCGCTGCCGCCAACTGGTTGTTGTTCCCCACCACGAATCGTTCGAAGGTGTAGCGCTCGTTCAGCGCGGCTCCACTCCGTTCACGGCGAGGGACGGGTGTGACGCCTTCCGGGTTGGGAGGAGAGAAGGCGGACCGGGGCGGGGTGGGGCTTGTAACCTCCACCAGCGGGACCTCGGGAGTTACGGCTGGAGCGTCCGGAAGCTCGGCGGCACGGAAGCGCAGGTGGAGGGAGTGTCCCGAGATTCGGGCCACGACCTCCTGAAGGACCCCGCCATACTTGTCCTCGAGCCACTCCGCATGGAACCGCGACGCGGTTTCGACGATGAGTTCGTCGGCGGTGACCGCCACCCCCCGACTCGGCGCCAGCCAGGTCCGGTAGCTTTGCTCCGCGATCCCGGGGCGGGCGGCCTCCAATACCCGAGCCCAGAGATCGGAAGCGGTGAACTCCATGCGGCGGGCCTGCGGAAGGGTGGAGGGGAACGGAGGGGAAGGATCCTATCCGGGGAGTGTGGAAAAGTCAATCGAGGAGAGGGGAAAGGCGTGACGGGGCGCGGGTTGACGGTTCGCTCGGTTTTCGGATACCTTTCCAAGCTCAGCTGTAGCAAGAACCCCCGTTCCAGAACCGGCAGGACAGCATGAAGCCCACATACAAGCCGCGTAATCGCAAGCGGCTGAACAAGCATGGATTCCGCGCCCGCATGGCCACCAAGGCGGGTCGGGACACCCTCAACCGTCGACGTCGGAAGGGGCGCCACCGCCTCACGGTGAAGGTGGGGTCCAAGTAATCTCCGGTGGTCGCATCCCGGGACGGGGAGGGGCCGGAAAGGGATGAACGTTTTCCCCGCCCGGCCCGTATCCGGCACGGGGAGGAGATCCGGGAGCTCTTCCGCTCCGGCCAACGGGACCGAGCTCCTTCGGTGGATCTCTTCTGGCGCCCGGGGACCTCATCCCTCCCCAGACTCGGAGCGGTGGTGCCGAAGCACGGACGGTCCATCGTGAATCGGAACCGGGTACGCCGCCGCCTCCGTGAGATCGGGCGACGGGAGATCCTCCCCGCACTCCGGAATCGGGGGATCGCCGTCGATGTCCTCCTCCGCGCCCGCCCCGAGGCCTAAGACTCCTCGTACGAGAGTCTACGCACCGAACTCCTTCGACTCACGGAGCGGTTGTGTTCCGCAGCGTCGCCCTCACCCTGATCCGGTGGTACCGATCGGGGATTTCTCCGTATACGCTCCCTTCCTGCCGGTTTCAGCCGACCTGTT
>JBJHBD010000084.1:0-14009 GCA_050485305.1 Gemmatimonadota bacterium | reverse complement strand
GTGAACATCGGTCTCCACAAGCGCCTCCCCATGGCGGAGCTGAGGGGTCTCCTCACCGAAATGGGGTTTACGGGCGTTCGCACCCTCCTGAACAGCGGGAACGCCGTCTTTGGTGTCCCCGAGCCGCTCGATCCACCCGCGCTCGCAACCGTCATCCGGGAAGCCGTTCATGCCCGTATCGGGACGGACGCGGCGGTGCAGGTCGTTCCCGGAGATCAGATGCGAGCGGCCATCGAGGGGACGCCCATCGACCCCGAGCACCTCAACCCCTCCCGCTTCCTCATCGGGTTCCTGACGGAAGAGCGGTGGCAGGCCGCGCTCGATCCGGTGACGCCGCTGGGTGCGCTGGCGGAGCGGGACTGGGGGCGGGAGCGCCTCGCCTACGCCGCCGGGGCCGTCTACATCTGGAGCCCCGACGGGGTCATGGCCAGTGAAGCCCACGACACCATCCAGAAGCTCGCCGTGGAGGGGGTCACGTTCCGGAACTGGAACACCCTTCAGAAGGTGGCCGCGGCGCTGGAGGAGGTGAGGTGAACCTCCAGGATCCCACCGGTCGCTTCACCACCCGGGTGGAGGCGTACCGAAAGGCCCGCCCCGGCTACCCGGATGCCCTGGCGGAACTCCTCGGAGAGGTCGCGGGGGGATCACCCGGAGCGGAGCTCGAGATCGCCGACATCGGCGTGGGAACCGGACTCTCCACCGAGCCCCTCCTCCGGGCAGGACACCGGGTTTTTGGAGTTGAGCCGAACCGGGAGATGCGGGAAGCGGCGAAGGCCGCCTTTGCCGAAAGCTCCCGCTTCACGGTGGTGGATGGGAGCGCCGAGGCCACCGGGCTCCCCGACGCCTCGGTGGACCTGGTGGTGGTGGCCCAGGCCTTCCACTGGTTCGAGGTGGAGGCGGCCCGGCGCGAGTTTGTCCGCATCCTTCGTCCGGAGGGGTGGGTTGCGCTGGTCTGGAATGATCGGCGCCTCACCGGCACCCCCTTCCTGGAAGGGTACGAAGAGATTCTCCAGAGCTACGGGACCGACTACGCCCGGGTACGGGCTCGCACGGAAACCTTCACGAAGGCGAGGGAGGAGGGGGAGTTCGGAACCCATCCTCTCGATGGATTCTTCTTCGGAGGGTGGGTGCGCTACACCCTGGAGAACAGCCAGCGGCTGGACCGCGAGGAGCTCCGGGCGCGGGTCCGCTCCGCCTCATACACCCCGGATGTGGGGGCGCCCGGGCATGCGGAGATGATGGCGGCGCTGGATGATCTGTACCGACGGGTGGCCGAGGAGGGCGAAGTGGAGATCCGGTACGACCTGGTGGTCTGCCTGGGAAGGGTGGGGTAGGATGGAGGTCCCTTCGACCCTCGACGGGGTCCCCCTCCGGGCGCGGCGCGTCCCCGTGCAGGGGATCACCCTCCGTGTGGTGGAAGCCGGCCCGGAAGATGGACCCCTCGTGGTTCTCCTCCACGGCTTCCCCGAGTTCTGGTTCGGGTGGCGGAAGCAGATTCCGGCGCTGGCTCGGGCGGGGTACCGGGTCTGGGTGCCGGACCAGCGGGGGTACGGGGACAGCGACAAGCCGCCCCGGGTGGCAGACTATGCGGTAGCAACGCTGGCCCGCGATGTGACGGGGCTCATCGACGCCGCGGGGGCCGAGCGGGCCGCCGCCGTGGTGGGGCACGACTGGGGGGCGGCGGTGGCCTGGTGGGTGGGAATCGCCCATCCGGAGCGGCTGGAGCGCCTCGTCATCCTGAACGTCCCCCACCCGTCACGCCGGGTCATGCGAGCCGCCATCCGGAAACGCCCCCGCCAACTCCTCATGAGCTGGTACATCTTCGCCTTCCAGCTCCCCTGGCTCCCGGAACGCCTTCTCGGACGGGAAGATGGTCGCCTCCTGGCCGCCAACCTCCGGGGGAAGACGCCGGAGTCCATCACTCGGGAAGACCGGAATCGGTACCGGGAGGTCTGGCGAATTCCCGGGGCCCTCACCGGGATGGTGAACTGGTACCGTGCCATGCTTCGCCACCCTCCCCGGGCATCGGGTTCGTCCCGGGTCACCGTCCCCACCCTCATCCTCTGGGGGGAGCAGGACCGGTACCTCTCGAAGGAGCTTGGGCCGCTGAGTCTGGAGCGGTGTGACCACGGGCGGCTCGTGACCTTTCCCGACGCCGGCCACTGGCTTCAGCATGACGAACCGACGGGGGTGAACGACGAGCTTCTGAGCTTTCTGCGGAAAGCCGGGGGGATGGGTCCCTGAACCCCATCCTCCCCGGAGGGTGGATACCACCCCGCCCCCGCCCGGGGCGCTCCCCTTGTCCGCACCCTTCCGGTCGGTGACGTTCCCTCCATGGCCATCCACATCGAGCGTGAAGACTCGCTGCTGGGGAGCTGGCTCCTCGCCACCCTGGAGCCGGGTGCGCTTGCGTGGGTCACCGAGGGGCTCTGGTACTTCGAGGGGCGGCTGAACCTTCTCCGGGAACGCCACTTCCCTTCGGGGCGGCTGGATCTGGTCATTCATCTGGGGGCCCGGTACCGGGATGCCACCGACGGAGTCGCCGACCCCTTCCCCATTCGCTGCATCTCCGGACTCCAGACCCGCTCCGACGTCATCGAGGCGCCGGAGGGGCACACCGCCGTTCTGGGAATCCGCCTTCATCCGCTGGGCGCGTACGCCCTCGTGGGAGGGGTGGCGGGGGAGCTGAGAAATGGGACCACCGATCTGGACCTCCTCCTGGGCGACGCTTCCCGGGAGCTCTGGGAGCGGTGCCTGGAGGCCGGGTCTCCGGAGGAGCGGCTCCGTACCGCGGCGGCCTGGCTCGCCACCCGGATCAGGGAGGGTCCGGCGCCCGATCCGGCGGTGGCGTGGATGGTGCGGGAGCTGGAACGGCAACGGGGAATGGGGCGTATCGGCGACCTTCGGGTACGAACCGGTTGGTCCGCCACCCGCCTTACGGAGTCCTTCCGGAGGGAGGTGGGGGTGCCGCCGAAGGTCTTTGCCCGGGTGGTGCGCTTCCGGGAGGCGATGGAACGGCTGAGGAGGGGAGAGGAAGACCTCTCCAGGGTGGCCCTTGGGGCAGGGTACTACGATCAGCCCCACTTCAACGGAGAGTTCCGGGCGCTGGCGGGACTCACTCCCTCGGACTACCTCCTGGGGATCCGCTTTCCCGGAGCGCGGAGTCTGGCCGAGGAGAGCCCGAGCGGCTGACGCCCGGAGGGTGGCGACCGGTTTTTTTTCCAAGACCCCTCCCCCGTTGTTGGCCATCTTCGGTGAGCGGGACCCGTGGTGGGTCCAGTGCCAAGCATCCGAACCCGAGGTGACCCATGTCCAACTCGCTCAGCCCCGTCCCTGAGGGGTACCCAACCGTCGCTCCCTACCTCATCGTGGACGACGCCCCCCGCATCATCACCTTTCTCGAAGACGCTTTCGGCGGCACCCTCGTCCGTCGGGCCGAGGATGAGGGGAGGGTCATGCACGCCGAAGTCAGGGTGGGTGATTCCATCGTCATGATGGGGAGCGCGAGCGAGGAGTGGCCGGCGCTCCGTGCCATGATCCACCTCTACCTCCCCGATGTGGATGCCGTGTATCGGCGGGCCCTCGAGGCCGGGGGTACCGTGGTGCGGGAGCCGGAGACCATGCCGTATGGGGACCGGTCGGGAGGGGTCATGGATCCGGCGGGGAACCAGTGGTGGATCGCGACGCGGGTGGCGGATCCGGACGCCCGGGAGAACGGGGAATGATCCGCGGAGTCTATCCCTATCTCTGCATTCGCGGTGCGGCGGACGCCATCGACTTCTATCGGAAGGTATTCGGCGCCAAGCCCGGGCTCCGGATGGATGGGGAAGACGGGCACGTGGCTCACGCCGAACTGAAGATGGGGTCCGTCATCTTCATGGTTTCGGACGAGTACCCCGAAATCGGGGTGTATGCCCCTGACCACTGGGGGGGAACACCGGTACGGTTCCACTTCCATGTGGACGATGTGGATGGGTTGGCGCAGGTCGCGGAGGGCGCCGGCGCCACCATCCTCCGGGGACCTTGTGACGAACCCCACGGAGAACGCCAGTGCCTTCTCCGGGATCCATGGGGGCACCTCTGGCTTCTCGGGGACGGGGAGGAGTAGGGCTTCTCGATCACCGCGGGATCACGGTCCCTTCTTCCGCCTCGCCTCCTTCATCGAGAAAGAGGTTCACGTAGGGGTCGTACCGGAAGCGCCGGTTTCGGGCGTGGCCGGTGATTTCCCGAAGGATACCCAGGTCGGTGAGGTTGTGGACCAGGGTATTGGCGGCGGCGAATCCGGTGCCGATGAGCCCCTGAACCTCCGAAACCGAGACGATGGGGCGGACGAAGAGCGACTCCAGGACCCGGTGCCCATTTCCCGCCGCCCTCCCGAGGTGGTCGGTGATGGCCATCCGGTGCTGCTCACGGAGGAGGAGCACCTGGCGGGTCGTCTCGGTGGCTTCGGTGCTGACCTGCTCCACACCCTCCAGAAAGAAGGTGAGCCACCCCTCCCAGTCGCCATGGTCCCGGATGGCCTGGAGGCGATCATAGTACTCCTGCCGATGGCGCTTGAAGTAGTGCGAGAGGTAGAGGACCGGGTGGGTGAGGACACCACGCTCGATGAGAAGGAAGGTGATGAGGAGGCGGCCCACGCGGCCGTTTCCGTCCAGGAAGGGGTGAACGGTTTCAAACTGTGCGTGCGCGAGGCCGATCTTCACGAGTAGGGGAATCTCGTCCCTGTGGTGCAGGAACGCCTCCAATTCGCCCAGGGCGGCGGCCACGGCGTCGGGAGGGGGCGGGACGAAGACCGCTTCCCGGATCCCCCCTCCCATGGGTCCGATCCAGTTCTGGCTCCGTCGCAACTCTCCGGGGGTGAGCCGACCTCCGCGAACTCCCTCCATGAGGCGCTCATGGATCTCCCGGATGAGCCGGATGGACAGGGGGAGTGTGGTGAGTCGCTCGATTCCGAACTTCATGGCGGCCACATAGTTGATGACCTCGTCCACATCCCGGGGTACCTCCCGGGCTTCGTACAGATCGGCCTCCACCGCGAGGAGGTCCTGAAGGGAACTCTGGGTCCCCTCGATCTGGCTGGAGAGGACCGCCTCCTTGCGGACGTACATGTAGATGAGAAGGTCGGGGTTTGGGAGGGTTACCATCGACCCGTCGAGCCGCCCGAGTGCCCGGTCCGCGCGGGAAAGGCGTACCCCAAGGTTCCCCTCGGTGCTGATCGGGGGGTCCGGAGGGAGGGGGCTCGGGAGAAACGCCCGGTAACCGGCGGGTTGACGTACGTACCGTCCCGCCCGGGTGTGCTCAACCTCAGAGGCATCGGCCATGGTATTCGCTCCGCATAACATGGGCCCTGTCCGCGTCCATATGATGCGTAGAGAATAACAAGAGGTCAAGTTTCCGCCATTATGATGCGCAGCCGGAAACCGGCGCCGGCCGCCTGACGGAATCTATCTCGTTGCGCGCATGGGGCTTCCGGGGTGGTATTGGACCGATCCCATGAGGGGATGGGCCACGGAGGCCGAGAGCCTTCGAACCCATCCTCCCGAAAACGCTCCGCACCTGCACGGTGCCACCCCGGCGAACCCTCCATGGCCATCCAGAACCCCGTCATCTTCCTCCCCGGCATCCAGGGATCCACCCTCCGGGACAGCTACCCGGTGGACCCGGACACCATCTGGTCCGTTCTGCGTCGTGACGAACTCCGGGCCGCCCTCCACCCGGACGACCTCAGGTACGAGCTTCTGGAGCCTGCCCGGGTGGATGCCGATGCGGTGTTCAAGCTCATTTATGGGGACCTCATCGACGAGCTCCGCGCCGAGCTCTCTTCACCGGGGAAACCCACTCCGGTTTTCCCCTTCCCGTACGACTGGCGCATGCCCCTTGAGGTCTCGGTGGACCGCTTGGAGGCCTTCGTGGACGAGGTCATCGGGCGCACCTCCCTCCTCCGGCACTACTTCAAGGGGGGGTACGCCGATGCGCCGAAGGTGGACCTCATCGCCCACTCAATGGGGGGGCTGGTGGCGGCCGGTTACCTGGCGAAGGCCGGGGCCGACTCCCGGGTGGGGCGCGTCATTACCATCGCCACCCCCTTCCGCGGCTCGCTGGAGGCCCCGGTGAAGGCGGTCACCGGCACCGCGGATCTGGGCGAGGAGAGTTCCAACCCCCGGGACCGGTTCGCGGCCCGCCTCACCCCGGCGCTCTATCACCTCCTCCCTTCGTTCAAAGGGGCTGTCCTGACGGAGGATGGGATTCCGGACAACCTCTTCGACACCGCCGCGTGGCAGCCCTCCATCTACGGCTCCATCGCGGAGGCGTACCAGCTCCACGGGAAGGACCCTGGGGCGTCGCTGGCGAAGCGGCTCGAGGACGCCCAGGTGCTCGTGGGGGAGATGCTCACCCAGGCGCGCAGCTATCTGGACGGGGTGGAGGGGCTCACCCTGGAGGGGTGCGGCCTCGCCCCCGACGACTGGCTCTGCATTGCCGGGGTGGATTCGGAGACCCGGGTGCAGATGACCATTCGGAAGGAGCGGGATCGTCCCCACTTCGATCTGGCCAGCTCCGACCGGATGAACCGGTGGGACTCGGTCGACCCGGAGGTGAAGGCGCGGACGGGGGATGGGACCGTCCCCTTCCATGGCGCGCAGTCGTCCTTCATCCCCCTGGAGAAGATCATCTGCCTGCGCCCCGCGGACTTCGGGTACTGGGAGGTGCGAGACCGGCTGCTCCGGCGGGTGGCGGGGTTCCACGCGGGGCTCCCCACCATGAACCTGGTGCACCGGCTGGTCGCCGCCTTCCTCCTGGGTGAGCACTCCCGGAAGGGGATGTGGGGGTGGCGCGCGCCGGGGGTGGCCGCGGGGGAGTGGGATCCGCCCATCCGCGGGCTCAGGGAGCGGGAGTAGGGGTCCGCTTTTCCGGGGTCAGGGTCCGTCATTGGTTCGGGTCATGACCCGGTCGATGATGGCGCCCTGAACCCGGAGTCCGAAGGTGAGCTGGAAGTGGGTGAGGCCGGGGATGGAGGTGCCGTTGTTCCCCTTTGCGTAGTAACTCGCCCCAAATGACGCTCCCACATTGTTCACCTCCATCTGGAAGCCCCCTTCCAACCCCCAGAACGCCTGACGCCCCGAGCCCAGGAGCCGTTCGCGGAGCGCCGGGGCTCCGGCGATGTCGCCATCCACGCTCCGGCGACCAATCCCCCCGGTGAAGCGAAGCCCCACACTCTCGGAGTCGTCGCTGGCCGAGATCTGCCAGGCGGCCAGGAGCCCAACCCCCAGGACCGCCGCCGAGGCGGCGCCGGCGGTATCGGCCCACACCGACTGGGAGGCGCGGGCGTAGCCGTGGAGGTCCATCTCCTTCCAGACTCCGCGGCGGACCACCTCCAGATTCGCGGCCTGCCCCTGAGTGGTTCCCGGGCTGAGGATCGCGGCTCCGAACCCCGAGGTGATGGTGTCGGCGGTGGAGATGATGGCGATCCCTGCGCCAACCTCCCAGTGATCCCAGTCGAAGCGAAGCCCCAGCGCCCCGGCCCCGGCGGAAGCGTCCTGCCCCGGCTGGGTGAGGGCCGTGCGGGCGACGCCGTCGGCCGAGACGATGACCCGCACCTGCTGGCTGTCCACCTGGGTGCGGAGGGAGGTGAGGGTCTGCGCCTCGAGGGCAGGTGGTGCGAGAAGGTGGGTGAGGGGCGCCGTGACGGAGAGCCCGACGGCGACGAGGAGTGCGGTGAAGGTGTAAGGTGCGCGGGTGGCCATGGGGTCCGGTGGGTAGTGGGGAAGGAGGGACCCGCGGAGCCGAGAGCGGGGTGACGACTGGGCGAACCTACGGATGGCGGAGGAAAATGGCGAGTGGGGTTGGGGCTTTCCCCCTCACCTACCTCAGCGTACGAACCATCTCCTGAAAGGCGGTGAACCCATCGCGGGCCTCGTCGTAGCCGGCGGACCCCTCGATCATCCGCACTCCCACCAACCCCTGGTCCGGGTAGATGACCAGGTACTGCCCGAGATACCCGTCGGCGCGGACTCCCACCACCTCGTCATCTTCGCGGATGAGCCACCAGAGGAGCCCCACGCTCCGGGCCAGCTCCGAACCGGGGGCAAAGCTCTCCGAAATCCACCCTGAGGGGAGGAGCCGCTCCCCCTCCCAGACCCCATCCTGAAGGGCCAGTTGACCGAGGCGGGCCAGATCCACGGCGTGTATCTGGAGTCCGGCCATCCCGTGGGGATTCCCACTGGAGTCCAGCGTCCATGTGAAGTCGGTGATCCCCAGGGGGGCGAAGAGCTCTTCGCCGATGAATCGGTCCATACGGCGCCCGGAGGCCACTCCGATGATTCCCGCCAGGAGGTTCGTGGCGTTGTTGTTGTAGCGGACCTCGGTGCCGGGTTCAGCCGTCAATTCGGCCTCCAGGGCGAAGCGCACGAAGTCGTCGCTCCGGTAGATGGGGGTGGTGGGCATGGGAGAGTCCACCCCGGAGGTGTGGTTGAGGAGGTGGCGAAGGGTGATTTGTGCCCGGGGTCCGGCCTCCCACTCGGGGTAGAACCGAGCCACCGGCACGTCCAGCGACTCCACCTTCCCGAGCGCCAGGAGTCGCCCCACGGCAAGGCTCACCACCGACTTGGTGACCGACATGGACTCGATGCGGCGCGCTCCGCCGGGATCGTACCAGCTCCCCACCAGCTCTCCGTCGTGAAGCACGACCAGCGCCGAGGTGCGGCTGTTCTCCGCGGCTTCCACCAAGCGGGCCAGCGCGGCGGAGTCGACCCTGTCCAGACCCGGGCCCATCTCCCCCTCCTGGAGCCCCGGCGCCGGGGCGGCCATCCGCTCCGCCTCCCATCGGGCCAGGTCCGCCTGGAGGCGCTCCCACCCCGCGCTCCCCTCGCGGTGGAGGACGACGGGTGTTTCGGCGCCACCACGATCCTCGAAGATCAGCACCCCCGGAAGCGAGTCACCGACGAGGCGCCCCTCGAACCGCCGCTGGGCATTCATATGCGCCGCTACCCGCTCCCCGTCGCGCTCGACCCACTGGAGGGGGAAGTCCCGGATCCCCTCGGCAACCACCGAGAAAGTGCCGGACCACTCATCTTCGGTTTGGTGGAAGGCCAGCCCGAAAGCCACGGCGGAGGGAGGCTCACCCAGCACCCCTTCCCACCCCCCCGCCAGGGCTTCCGGTACCGGGTCGTGAGGGACGGGGGATGGGTTGCCGGGCACCCCATGGGCGAGGGGAGTGCCGGCGGTCGCCGCGAGGGTCGTGACGAGGATGGCCGCAGGGAGCGAGAGCGTCATGGAAAGCCGGGGGTGAAGAAGGGTCGAGACGGGTGGGGGATGGGCGGTATGGGCCCATCCCCCACAAACGGTACCATGAACAGTCGGTGAATGTCCACGGAATTTGTGCACTTCGGGTGGTGGATCGGTAAGGGTGCAAGACCTCCCCACTGTGTCGTCACCTCCCGGCCAGGGTGGCGCGGAGTGCCAGAAACATGGGGATCTCCGGGTTTTCGGGGTCATCGGGGACCCATCCTCCCTTGGGAGACCGCTTGCGGGACCCCTTTCCGGAACGTTCTTCCGGCGAGCGCGATGGGGGTGAGGGGTCCGGCGGAGCCGGGAGTTCGGCCATGCGCTCCACCGTGAACCCCGCCGAGGAGAGCGCCTCCATGTAGGTGGAGAGGGGGCGGTGGTAGCTGAGAGTCTTTCCATCTCGCCCGGGGCGCCCCGACCCGTCTCCGGGGCGAAGGGGGATGGGGACCGGGGTGAGGTAGCGGTCGATCCGCCGGGAGGCGAGGCGTCGGCGGGGATCCCAGCTCCACCCGGTGAGGCGGGGTATTCGGAAGCACGGATGGGTCATGACGATGACCAGCCGCCCGCCCGGGGCAAGGGCGTGACGGGCCGCTTGCAGGGCATCGTTCAGTGGGTCGATATCCTGGAGGCTCAGGAGGAAGGCCGCACCGGTGAAGCCGCCCAGGTGCCCGGAAACCGGGGAGCGCTCGAGGCGGGTGACATCCCCGATGTGGAAGCGGGCCTCGGCCGGCTGGTGTTTCCGAGCCCACCGGATCATCCGGGGTGAGAGATCGATCCCGGTGTAGGCGGCGCCGGTGCGGAGAATGGGGCGGCAGAGGGAGCCGGTCCCGCACCCCAGATCGAGGATCCGGTGGCCCGGCCCGGCCTCCAGAAGCTCCAGCGCCATGGGGTGAACCACCTTTCGGTGATGGTGACTACCTCGGGCGCCGACCCACCCGGCGTACCAGCCGGCGACGGCATCCCAACTGCGACTGCGTTGATTTCCTGAAGACATACGACCCCCTCGGGGCGAAGTGCGTGACAGAGGACGACGGAGAACCGGACGTCATGGCGCACGACACCGACGGGCATGCCGGGGGAGGGTACCGCGAGAAGAGGGGGCTGCGGTCAGCCGCCCCCGATGAGGGAAAGACCCGGAAGAGGCCCGACGCTACGCGCGCGCAGCGGAGGCCACGCGGATGCGAACCGCGTAGAAGGCCTGGGTGAGCCTCATGATGAGCCCTTTGATGGGGGAGGGAGGGACTGCGTGCGGGAAGGTTGTGGAGGGGAGGGGGGGAGTCAAGGGGATGGGTCAGTGTTGCGAATTCCGGCCCCCGGTGGGTGGCCCCCGCGCCCTACCTCCTCCGGAGCCGGTCCCGCCGATACTCGATGGCCCTGCGGAATTTCCGGATCTTCCCGGTGTCAAAGGGGAGTTGATCCAACTCCGCCACCCAGCCGGCCACACCCTCCACGAGGGCATCCAGCGCCGTCTCCACCGCTCGAGGCCTCACCTGCACGGCTTCGGCGAGGGCCAGGAAGTCGCCGCGACCGATGTTCTCCCGGGTACGCCCGTTCAGCGACAGGGCCATGGTAACGTCGCCGTAGGGGTAGGACGAGGGGAGGTCGTAGGCGGGGGTGACCCGCCACTCTCCGTCGGGGAGGGCAAAGATCGAGAAGTTCTTGGCGTGGGCGTCGCCATTGCCGGAGAGGTAGGCGAAGGCCACCTGTCGAATGAGCGTGAGGGCGGCGACGGGGCGAGCCCGACAGTTCGCCGCCAGCGCCCCGATGACCTCCTCGGTGGTCACCCGGTACTTGTCGGCCGGGTAGCGTTTCAGCACCTGACAGCCGTCTTCCTGGGGAAGGGCCCGGACCCGACCGGCGGCGTCCACCCGCCGATCGAAGCGGCGGACGAGGAGGCCGGGCACCCCCTCTCCATCGTGGACCACCTGCGCGTCGGCGGTTTCGAGGCCGGAGCGTCGAGCGGCCTGGAGGAAGAACATCTCGTTGGCTACGAGATGGGGGAACTCGGGAGGATCAAGCTTCAGGAAGTACCGCTCACCTCTTTGTGCGACCGGGAGGTTGATCATTCGCGCGGAGACCTTGTCCTGCACCCCCGGAAGGGCCACCCGATCCAACCCCTTCGGATCCCCCGCGGATTGGGCGAGGAGTCGGCTGAATCGCACCTTCGCCCAATCCTCCACCTGCAGGACGGGGGGCACCTCGTCCGGGAGGGCCTCCCCTTCCGGCAGAACCTGAACGTCACCCACCGAGTCGGCCCCCACTGCCAGCAGGATGGACAGCTCATCGTCTGCCGAGGTCTTGAGGGCGGTTCGGAGTAGATGGAGCCTTCGCCCCTCCGGGAGGAGTCCGGAAAAGAAGGGAGGGAGTGCGCCCGCGGTGTGGGTGACCAGGGGAGCGGGGGTAAGGGGGAGGGAGGTGGCCACCGGCGGGCCTCCTCCCGCCAGGTAGTCCGGTTCGTACCGAAACGCGACGGCGTTGGGCCGGCGCTCCAATGTGGCCGCGCGCACCCCTGCCTTAAGGACGGTCGCTCGCTCCACCGTCCGGAACTCTTCCAGCGGCCTCATGGTCCCCGATCATCCGTGGTCGAGGGGCCGTCAGGGAGGGTCACCCGTCCCGTTCCGGGAACTACCTGGAGGTCGAGCCCCAGCACCTCCAGGACGTCGAGAATCTTGTCCAGCCGAAGGGTGTCCTTCCCGACTTCGACGGTGTGAACGAACCGGGGTGAGCACCCCGCCAGCTCCGCCAGCTCCGCCTGTCGAAGCCCGAGCATCTCACGACGGGCGCGTACCTCCTGGCCCAACGCACGGATGCGGAGGGGAGGGCCCGCCGCGTGGTCGGATGGATGTGGGTGGGACATGGGCGTTTCCGTCTGTCGGATGATCGATCGTGCATGTCAACCGGAGTATGGTGGGAAAGTCGCCGAAGTGCAAGGGAATAATGCACGATCGCGCAGATAACACCCCGGAATCGCCGGATCGGAGGGTGGAGTGGGGTGAAGATGCATGATCGTGCATACCCGTCGCTCCAGGCAGCCATTCCCGCTACGCATTCCCTACGGCGACCCCATCCTCCTGAACAGCTCGGGCACTTCGTACAGATCCAACCCCCAGATGAGGGGGATGAGGAGGTAGGCGGCGAAGACGATGACGGTGGCGGCGATGAGGTTCAGGAGAAAACCCACACGCGCCATTTCGACGATCTTCAGCTTCTCCGTGGCGAAGATGATGGCGTTGGGAGGCGTCCCCACCGGGAGCATGAAGGCGCAGTTCGCCGCCATGGCGCAGGGGATCATGAGGGCGAAGGGGTGAAGGTCCAGCGCCAGGGCGAGAGCGGCCACCACGGGGAGGACCATGGTGGCCGTCGCCGTATTGGACGTGATCTCGGTCAGGAAGAGGATGAGGAGCGCCGCCCCGGCGATGATGAGAAGGAGGTGAAGCCCATCCAGGAGGGTGAGTTGGGTTCCCATCCAGTCCGAAAGTCCGGTGGCGCGGAACCCCGCCGCGATGGCGAGCCCCCCGCCGAAGAGGAGGAGGATTCCCCAGGGGATCTGCCGGGCATCGCCCCATCCCAGCACGCGCGCGCCGGGCCGGCTTCGCGCGGGGATGAGGAAAAGGGCGAGGGAGGCTCCGATCCCGATCATCCCATCCCTCAGTTCAGGAACGAGCCCTTCGGGGATGAACCCCCGGGAGATCCAGAGGAGGGCGGCGGCCCCAAACACCCATGCCACCGCCCGCTCCTCCTGCGAGATGGCGCCCAGGCTCCGACGTTCGTCGTGGATGACGGCGCGCCCGCCCGGGAGCTCGCGGATGGCGAGGGGGAAGGCCATTTGCCCCAGGTAGATCCAGGCGATGGTGAGAAGGACGACGACCACGGGGACGCCGATCATCATCCAGCTCAGGAAGGAGATCTCCACATCGAAGAGCTGCCGGACCTGACCGGCGAGGATGATGTTGGGCGGGGTTCCGATGAGGGTGCCGAGCCCGCCGATGGTGCCTGCGTACCCAACGCCGAAGATGAGGGCCTTCTCGAAGGAGGGGATGGCGGCCGCCTCCGGGGCGTCCCGGAGCGCGTCGCCGACGCGGGCGATGATGGCCAGCGCCATGGGGACCATCATCATGACGGCGGCGGTGTTGGAGACCCACATGGAGAGAAAGGCGGTGGCCACCATGAATCCCAGGAGAATGCGCTGAGTACTCGTTCCCACGAAGGCGATGATGGCCAGCGCGATCCGTTTGTGGAGATCCCACTTCTCCATGGCGATGGCGATGAAGAACCCTCCCAGGAAGAGGAAGATGATGTCGTCGCCGTAGGCCGAATTCACCGTTCCGCTGTCGAGCGCCCCGGTGAGGGGGAAGAGGACCACCGGAAGGAGCGAGGTGGCGGGGATGGGGATGGCTTCGGTGATCCACCACACCGCCACCCAGAGGGTGATGCCCAGCACCGCCCGGGCTTCGTACCCCAACCCCTCAGGGGTGAAGAAGGCGAGAGTGAGGGCGAAGAGGGTGGGGCCCAGGAAGAGCCCTACGAGTTGTGGGCGGGTCCAGGCGCGGGTCTCCACGGCGGCGCGGGACTTCACGGTGAAGAGCCCCCTTTGGATGTCCCGGGAAGGAGTTGGCGGCGCGAGAAGGTAGGGGGCGTATTGCTCACCCACAAGGGGGGAATGTATAGTGTGAGAGGACCTTGAGAGGTGTACGGAATCCCGGCATTCCGACCCTTGAGAGACACCC
>JBJHBD010000083.1:0-14468 GCA_050485305.1 Gemmatimonadota bacterium | reverse complement strand
GGCCCCGGATCGTCGTTGGAGCCCCTCCCCGATGCTACCGCATCGCCTTCGGTGCTCCGCCTAGACCGGGACACGCAAGACCCCTTCGCGGTGGTCCCTCCAGTTCTTCAACAGCCTCTGTAACGCGGGGACGCACGCACCCTCCGGCGGGCTATCTATCCACTCAGAAGAGGGGGAGCTGTCCCGCCCTGGCGGGGGATGCGAGCGTCGCCAGCTCGAGGAGCGGGGTTGGTTCATCCTGGGGCGCCACCCCCAGATACCCCTCCCACCCCACCTCCCGGAGCGCCTTTCCCACTACCCGGAGGGCCAGCTCCGGGCGGTTGCACTCCCCTGAGAGGTGGGCCAGGAGGACGCCCACCAGGCCGGGGTGCACGAGTTCTTTCGCGAAGGCGGCCGCCGCGTGGTTGGAGAGGTGCCCGTGGGATGAGGCGATGCGTGCCTGCACCGAGGGCGGGTAGGGACCGCTCCTGAGGAGCCCCTCGTCGTGGTTCGCCTCCAGGATCAGGAAGTCACACCCTGCCAGGGAGTGGCGAATCCCGGCGGTGGGGCGCCCCAGGTCGGTGGCCACCCCCACCCGTCGTCCGGTCTCGCCACAGGTGACCGTCACCGCCACCGGATCCGCCGCGTCGTGCACGGTGAGGAAGGGGTCCACCCGGAGCCCGCCGATCTCGAACGCTCTCCCCGGTTCGTACTCCCGGATGACCT
Organism: Gemmatimonadota bacterium; assembly: GCA_050485305.1. Taxonomy (GTDB): domain Bacteria; phylum Gemmatimonadota; class Gemmatimonadetes; order Longimicrobiales; family Gaopeijiaceae; genus JBJHBD01. The sequence goes on along the minus strand of JBJHBD010000083.1, from coordinate 13,763 downwards.
CCCCGCCCCGGAGGAGGGGTGCGGACGCCCTCCGCGTCCCCTCCGAGAGGTAGACCGGAGTGGCGAAGCGCCGGGCCAGAATCCCCATCCCCCGGGTGTGGTCCGAGTGTTCGTGGGTGATCACGACGGCGTCCAGCGACTCGGGGGAAACCCCCAGCCCCGCCAGCCGTTTGGCGATCTCCTTCCCGCTGAACCCCGCATCCACCAGGATCCGCGTTCCGCTCCCCTCCACGAGGGTGGCGTTCCCCCGGCTCCCGCTCCCGAGCATGGCCACCCTCATGCCGGATCTCCCTCCCCACCACCGCGCGCCCTTTCCCAGCACCGGCCGAGGAAGTCTCGCATCCCGTCGGAGAGGGTGACCTCCCGCCGCCCCATGACCTGACGGGCAAGATCCAGGAAGTCCCCCTTTCGGAAGGGAGCAGGGGCCTTTCCATTCCCCCAACTGAAGGGGGGGACCCACTTCAGGGGCATGGTTCCCCCGAAGAGGTTTGAGCCCGCTCCCACCACGGTCCCGGTGTTGAGGAGGGTTCCGATCCCCGTCTTGGCGTGGTCACCCAGGAAGGTCCCCACCTTGAGGAGCCCCGTGTCGACCTCGCCGATCGTAGTGGGGACCCGCACGGGGCCATAGTTGTTCTTCAGGTCGGAGTTTGTGGTGAGAGCCCCCAGATTCACCCACCGCCCCACCACCGAGTGTCCCAGGTACCCGTCGTGGGCCTTGTTGGCGTACCCCAGGAACACCGTCGCCTCCACCTCGCCTCGCAGGCGACACTGCGGCCCGCAACTCACCTCGACGAAGACGCCGCCGAGGAGGGAGCTTCCGGCGCCGATCCAGGATGGGCCCACCAGGCGGGTGAAGGGGTCGAGGTGAACGCCGGACTCCAGATGGATGGGTCCCCGTCGGGTATCCAGCGCCACGGGGCCGGCCACCATCACCCCCTCCGCCGCGGTGACGGCGTGCTCTCCCACCCGGTGGATGTCGGGGTGGGGGGAGAGGGGGGAGAGAGTTCCGGCGAGGGCAGCGAGGTCGGAGGTGACCTGGTCGGAGGAGCGGGCCATGAGCTCCCAGGGAGCGTCCAGGACGAACCCCGGGACCGGGAGGTCGGCGAGTCCGGGGAGGGCGTCCCCGGAGAGGAGGGTATCCACCGGGGGAGCGGGTTCCCCCGGGGGGAGGACCCATCCCACCGTGGTGCTCCCCACTCGAAGGCGCGTCCCCTCGGCGGGGAGGGGAAGGGCGCGCCTTCCGGCGCCGTCCGAAAGGGGCGGAACGTACCGGCTCAGGAGGAGGACCCGGAGGGCGTCGCCATCGATCTTTTCCACGGACACCACCGGGGGCGCACCCCCCTCCTCGAACCCGGCCAGTCCACCGGTGTCGAGGATCCCTGCGGGCGCCACCCCCAAAGCCCGCCCACTCCGTGCCGAGAGGGTGAAACCTCCGAAGCGGAGTTCGGAGACGGGGCGGGTGAGGGCGAACGGGGCCCATCCCCGGGCTCGCTCGTCGTCGTAGAGGAAGAGGGAGGGGGCCACCGGGTCACCCCCCCTTTCGGATGCGATCAGGGAGCTGCTCCAGGAGCGTCTTCAACTCGGGGGTTCGCTCTCGAGGGGCCACGAAGGTCACCCCGCCGGAGCGGACCACCACAACGTCTTGCATACCGAAGAGGACCACCGGGCCGTCTTCCGCCCACACCACCGAGTTGGTGCTCTCCACCAGATGGGCCTCTCCCACGGTGACATTCCCTTGCGGATCGGCGGGGAGCGATCGACCGAGCGCCTCCCACCCTCCCACATCGTCCCAGCGGAAGGTGGCGGCCACCGTGGCTACCCGCTCGCTCCGCTCCAGAACGGCCCGGTCCACCGAAATGGGGGTCACGGACGAGAAGAAGGCTTCTTCGTCACCCCGATCCAGGTGAATGAGGGCATCGCTCACCTCCGGCGCATGGGCACGGAGCTCGTCCAGGAAGAGGCGGACCGGCCAGACGAAGATCCCGGTGTTCCACAGGTACCCCTCCTCCAGGTATCGAACGGCGGTTTCCCGGTCCGGCTTCTCCACGAACGCACCCACCCGCCACCCGTTGAGCCCTTCGGCCTCGAGGGGGGCGCCCGGGCGGATATACCCGAACCCGGTTTCCGGTCGATCCGGCGGGGCGGCCAGCGTCAGGAGGAGCTCCTGGGACGCCGCCAGCGCCGCCACTCTGGGAAGGAGCTCCACGAAGGCGGACTCAGGCGAGATGAGGTGGTCGGCGTGGAGCGAGATCATGACCCCCTCGGGATCCTGCTCGAAGATCCGGTGGGCGGCCCATGCCAGAACCGGCGCGGTCCCGCGGGCCTGCGGCTCCACCCAGAAGCTGGAGGGGGGGAGGTCGGGGAGTCCGGCCTGGAAGGGGCCCACCAGATGTTCGCCGGTGAGGACGGCGAGGTGATCGTCCTCCACCAGCTTTCGCGCCCGTGCCACCGTGTCCACGATGAGCGGGGCAGGGGAGGCCAGGGAGAGGAGCTGTTTCGGGCGGGCCGGGGTGCTGGCGGGCCAGAAGCGGGAGCCGATTCCCCCGGCCAGGATCATCACATGAATGGAGGGGGGTGCGTCTTCGCCGGAGTGGTCAGGTGAGGAGGTCATCGAGGAGGGCCAGGAGCTTTTTCGGGCTGAAGGGCTTGGTCAGGAAATCGCTGGCTCCGAGGGCGAAGGCCCGACTTCGATCGGCATCCTGCCCCTTGGCGGTGAGAATCACCACCGGGAGGGTGCAGCGGGTGGGCATTTCCCGGAGCGCTTCAAGGACGTCCAGTCCGGAGGCGCCCGGCATCATGAGGTCGGTGACGACCAGGTCGTACGGCGCCCCACCCCGGAGCTTCCGGAGCGCTTCGACCCCATCCTCCGCCACATCCACCTGGAACCCGGCATTCTCCAGAAGTGTCGTAAGGACGCGCCGGATGTGCGGCTCATCCTCCGCAACGAGAAGTCGGAGGGAACCGGCCGACCGGAGTGCTCCCTCGGCCATCAAGGTTCTCCAGGTAGGGGTGGGGGCCGCCGGCTCCGGGGTCCGTGAGGTCTTCAGAGGCCGGTTACGGATCCCCGGGGCCCCTCCTTCCCATAAGGGTGGGCGGCACAGGATCCGGCGGCAGAACGTACCCGGCCCACTTGGCCCAAGTCAAGGATTTACCGGGGGTTCAGCCTTGACACCCTTGCTGGAGTTCAGGTAGCCTATGCGCTTGTCGATCCCCTCAGAACCGAAGTGGTCCTCGCCCGTGATCCGACGCTTTTTCCCCCTCGTCGTCGTGGCCCTTCCCATCCTCACCGCCTGCGGTGAGGATCCCTTCCTCCTCCGATGGGAAGAAGACCCCCGGGAGGCCACCCTCTACTCCCTGGACCGGGAGGAGCTGAACCGTCCCTCCGGCTTCAACATGCTGGAAGGGCGTACCATCATCGTGGAGGCCGCGCACTCCACCGGGCGATGGGACTTCGCGGTGGATCGTATCGACGGCGTTCTCCACTTCCTCCCCCCCAGCACCCTGGGGCTCCGCAACCGGGCCGGGATCGCCGAGATCCCCAACGCCCGGTACGAAGATGTGCGGGAAGCTCCCTCCGATACCGCCCGATACGTTCAGGACCGCCCGGTGCGGGTGAACCCCAACTCGATCTATGTGATCAGGACGCACGAGCAGGCCGGGACCTTCGGCATCGTCTGCGTCTACTACGGGCGTCTCGAGCCGCTGGACATCAATTCCGCGGACGGCGTGCTCCGCTTCAAGCACGACACCAGCCCGGACTGCAACAACCGGAGCCTGGTCCCGCCGCAGTGAGGAGGAGTGACCTCCCGGCTCCTCCTGACCCCTTCCCCGCATCGGTCCGGCCATGCTCGACCCCAAACTCATTCGCTCCGACCCCGACTTCGTGGAAGCCGCCCTCCGCCGCCGCGGCGAGTCAGGCGGGGCGGGAGGGGTACGGGAGATCCTCGCCCTGGACGAGGAACGGAGGAAGGCCATCACCGAGGGTGATGCTCTCCGAGCCAGGCGCAACGACGTCTCCAAGCAGATCGGGGAGTTGAAGCGGGCCGGGGAGGACGCCGAGGGCCCCATCCGGGAGATGCGCGAGGTGGGAGAGCGGATCTCCGAGCTGGAGGCGCTGGTGACCGGGGCCGATGCCCGCATCGAAGAGATCCTCCTGTCCACTCCGAATCTCCCCCTCGACGGAGTTCCAGAGGGTGGGGAGGAGGCCAACCAGGTGGTTCGCGGGTGGGGAGAACCGGTGAGGCACTCCTTCCCCTCCCTCCCCCACTGGGAGCTGGGAGAGCGGTTGGAAATCCTGGACCTTCCCCGAGGGGCGAAGATCTCCGGATCGGGCTTCCCCCTTCTACGAGGGGCAGGGGCGGCGCTCCAGCGCACCCTGATCGACTGGATGCTCCAGGTCCACGTCACCGAGCACGGGTACGAAGAGCTCCGGGTCCCCTATCTCGTCACCTCCGAGACCCTCACCGGAACGGGGCAGCTCCCCAAGTTTTCGGAGGAGTCGTACCTCACCGAGCGGGATGGGCTCTGGCTCATCCCCACCGCCGAGGTGCCGGTGACGAACCTGCATCGGGACGAACTCCTCTCCCCCGACGCGCTCCCCATCCGGTACACCGCCTATTCCCCCTGCTTTCGCCGCGAGGCGGGGGCCGCCGGGAAGGATACCCGTGGACTCCTCCGGGTCCACCAGTTCGACAAGGTGGAGCTGGTCCGCTACGAGCGTCCTGAGCGGAGCCTGGAGGCGCTGGAGGAGCTCACCGGCGAGGCCGAGATCCTCCTTCAGCGGCTGGGGCTCGCCTATAGGGTGGTCCGCCTCGCCACCGGTGACCTGGGGTTCTCCTCCGCCATGACCTACGACCTGGAGGTGTGGGCGCCGGGGGTGGAGCGATGGCTCGAGGTCTCGAGCTGTTCCACCTTCACCGACTATCAGGCTCGCCGCGCGAACCTCCGCTTCCGCCCCGCGCCGGGGGAGAAGCCCGAATACCTGCACACGCTGAACGGATCGGCGCTGGCCCTTCCGCGGGTGCTGGTGGCGCTCCTGGAAACGTATCAGGAGGAGGATGGGAGTGTCCGGATCCCCGACGTTCTCCGGGAGCGGTTCGGGCGGGATCGATTGACTCCCCCGGAACGGTAGCGGGGAAGAGGAGATGTCACGGGGGCGCTGGTCGCTGGCGCTGGCAGTGCTCTTCCTGGCCCTCATCGGGTGGTACCTCTTCTACACCCAGCAGCTCGTGCGGGCCTTCCACGCCGACACCGCCCTCATGACGCAGATGTTCGCCGAGGTCCACCAGGGGCTCGCCGACACCTCCGCCACCGGTCCCCTTCAGGCGCTGGCGGTGCTCCAGGAGATCATCCTTGAATCCCGGGTCCCCCTGGTCCTCACCGGACCCGGGGATACGGTGTACTCCGCCGTGAACCTCCCCTTCCGGGCAGATCTGGAGACCCCGGAGGGGCAGGACCGGATCCGGGAGTATCTGGGCCGGCTGGCGCTCCGCCATGCCCCGGTGGGGGACCCGGAGATCCAGCTCATCCACTTCGGCGACCCTCCGGAGCTCCAGCGCCTGCGCTGGATCCCCTGGCTCCAGGCCGTGGGGCTCCTCCTCACCTTCCTCACCGGATTCCTGGTGCTCCGCGCTCAGCGGATGGCGGCGGCGGATCGAGCCTGGACCTCCATGGCTCGGGAGCTGGCACATCAGCTCGGGACCCCCATCTCGTCGCTGAAGGGGTGGCTGGAGGTGCTCCGCATCTCTCCCCGGGACCGCCCGGGGGGGGTGGACGACGAGGAGATCGCCCGGGAGGTGGAGCACGACGTGGTGCGGCTCGAACGGGTGAGCCGCCGCTTCGAACTCATCGGGCGCGACACCCGCCTCGCCCCTCTCGACGTGGGAGAGGTGGTTCGGGAGGCGGAACGGTATCTGAAGGGGCGCCTCCCCCGCCTCGGCGCCGGCGTGCGTCTCAAGGTGCACGTTCGAAAGGGGCTCCCTCCGGTACGGGGGAGCGACGTCCTTTTGGCGTGGGCGCTGGAGAACCTGGTGAAGAACGCGCTGGACGCCCTGGCCGGGACCGGGGGCACCATTACGCTCCGGGCCTTCCATCGGGACCCCGGATGGGTGACGATACAGGTGCGCGACACGGGCTCCGGAGTGGATCCCCTCATCCGGGACCGGATCTTCGAGCCCGGAGTCAGCGGGAAGGAGGGGGGGTGGGGGGTAGGACTCTCCCTTGCCCACCGGATCGTGGTCCGGATCCATCGAGGTCGGCTGGAGCTGCTCCAGACCGGCGCCGAGGGGACGGTCTTCCAGATCCGCCTCCCGGTGGCCCGATAGGGGATCGGTCCGTCTCCCGCGCCACGCACCGCGAACCCTGCATACGCCCGGCATCCCATCTCCGTGACCCCTGACGCCCCCTCACTCTTCGGTTCCGACTTCACCACCTCCCTCAACCCCGAACAACGGGAAGCGGTGGAGCATGTGGAGGGTCCCATTCTCGTTCTGGCGGGAGCCGGATCGGGGAAGACGCGGGTCCTCACCACCCGGGTGACCTCCCTCATCCAGGATCATGGGGTTCCTCCGGACCGGATCCTGGCGGTGACCTTCACCAACAAGGCCGCCGGGGAGATGCGGGAGCGGATTCGAACCCTCCTTGGGCGGGACCCGGTGGGGAGCTGGATCGGAACCTTCCACTCCCTGGGCGCGCGCCTCCTCCGGCGCCATGCCGAGGTGCTGGGATGGGATTCCACCTTCACCATCTTCGACGCCGAGGAGAGCCTCCGGGAGATCAAGCGGATCCTGGAGGTGGAGGGGCTGGACCCCAAGCGGTGGAAACCGCAGGCGGTCCGGGGGATGATGAGTGATGCCAAGAACCAGCTCGTGTCTCCGGCCGAGTTCCGGGAACTGCACGGGGAGGGGTTCGACCTCTTCGCGCGGACGGTGGCGAAGGTGTACCCGGCCTACCAGGCCTCCCTCCGGGAGCAGAACGCTTTCGATTTCGACGACCTCCTGGTGAAGCCGGTGGAGCTCTTCCGAGACCATGTGGCGGTCCTGGAGCGTTATCAGGAGCGCTTCGCCTTCATCCTGGTGGACGAATACCAGGATACGAACCGGGCCCAGTTCGCCTTCCTGGAGATGTTGGCGCGCCGCCGGCGGAACCTCATGGTGGTGGGCGACGACGATCAGTCCATCTACGGGTGGCGGGGCGCCGACATCCGGAACATCCTCGACTTCGAGAGGACCTTCCCGGGGGCGAAGGTGGTGCGGCTGGAGCGGAACTACCGCTCCACCGGCACCATCCTCCACGCCGCCAACGAGGTCATCCGCCACAACCTGGAGCGGAAGGCCAAGACGCTCCGAACCGAGCGGGAGGAGGGGGATCGCCTCACCCTCATGGAGACGGCCTCCGAATCGGACGAAGCCTCCTGGATCGCCGAGGAGATCGAGGCCCGCTTCCGGGACGGCCTCATCGGGCGGTACCGGGACACCTCCATCCTCTATCGAACCAACGCCCAATCCCGGGCGCTGGAAGACGCCTTCCGGCGGAAGGGGATCCCCTACCAGATCGTGGGGGGGGTGCGCTTCTATGAACGGCGCGAGATCCAGGACGTACTCGCCTACCTCCGCCTCATCTCGAATCCGCAGGACCGCGCCGCCTTCCTCCGTGTGGTGAACGTCCCTCGTCGCGGGGTGGGGGCCACCTCCCAGGAGCGGCTCCTCAAATGGGCCGACGAAAGCTCCCTCACGGCGCTGGAGGCCGCCGCCCGGGCAGGGGATGCCCCCGGGATTCCGGGAGGAGGGGTCAAGGGGTTCCAGCGCTTCGCCTCCCTCATCCAGCGGTATTCGGCGAAGGCCCTCCACCTCTCGGTAGGGCCGCTGGTGGAGGAACTCATCGAGGAGCTGGACTTCCTCACCCACCTCCGGGAGGAGGGCCCCGACGGCGACGACCGGGCCGAAAACGTGAAGGAGCTCATTGCCGGGGCCATGGACTTCGAGGCCCGCATGGCCGACGAGTGGGACGAGGCGCCCCCCGACCACTTCACCGAGCTGGACCTCTTCCTTCAGCAGGTGGCGCTGGTCACCGATCTGGATCGCCATGACCCCGACGCCGACGCCGTCACCTTCATGACGCTCCACAACGCGAAGGGGCTCGAGTTCAACACCGTCTTCATCGCCGGGCTGGAAGACGGACTCTTCCCCCTTGGGCGCGCGTACGACGACCCTGCTCAGCTCGAAGAGGAGCGCCGCCTTTTCTATGTGGGAATCACCCGCGCCGAGGAGAAGCTCTTCCTGAGCTGGGCCCGGGAACGCCGCCGCGCCGGCGATTTCACCTTCGGGAAGCTCTCTTCCTTCGTGGAGACCATCCCCGAATCCCTCCTGGACATCCGCCGCTCCCCCCGGTTGGAGCGGGAACGCGCTGCGCTGGCGGCGCGCCCGAGTCGTGCCGGGGGGGCGGGTGGCGGGTGGGACTCCGATTTCCGCCGGGGGGGGAGCGACGACTTCGCCGCCTCGGCCCGCGCCGCCTCCGAGCGCGCCGCCCGGGAGAGCCGGGAGTTCGAGGAGGGGCTCAACCAGGATCTCCCGCGGCTCGTGAAGGGGGAGCGGGTGAGCCACGCCACCTTCGGCTCCGGGGTGGTGGTGGAGGTCACCGGGTTTGGCCGCGACCTGAAGGTGACGGTGGACTTCCCCTCGGTGGGGCGAAAGAAGCTCCTCGCCCGGTACGCCGGGCTGGATCGGGACTACTGACCCATGAAGATGAGCCGTTCTCCATGAACGTCACCGCCGAAGAGGTGCGACGCATCGCCGGCCTGGCCCGGCTGAGCCTTGCCGAGGACCGGGTTGCCCACCTCGCCCGGGAACTCTCCGGGATCCTGAAGCACGTCGAGGTGCTCCAGGGGGTTCCCCTTCCGGACGAAGAGGGGGTGGAGGGTGCCGAATCCACCGTCGGACGGGATCCCGCACTCCCTCCCGACCCGCTGGAGGATGGGGCTCTCGCCACGCTGGCCCCGGACTTCCGGGAGGGGTTCTTCGCCCTCCCCCGTCTGGCGGCGCTGGATGGAGGCGAGGGGTGACGGCGAGTGTGCGGGAGGTGGCCCGCGGGGTCCAAACCGGGATCCTCGATGCCGCCGCCCTCCAGGTAGAGGCGCTCGATCGGGCTCGGGAGGCCGACGCCGGAGCGGAGGGGGTCGGGGCCTTCCTCGCCCTGGTCGATGGTCCTCCGGAAGAGGGAGGGGCGCCGACTCCCCCATCGGGACTCCTGGCCGGGGTTCCGGTCGCGGTGAAGGACAATCTATGCACCCGAGAGCTCCCCACCACCTGCGGGTCGCGCCTCCTGGAGGGGTACCGCTCCCCCTACGAGGCCACGGTGGTTCGTCGCCTCCGCGAGGCCGGGGCGCGCATGGTGGGGAAGACCAATATGGACGAGTTCGCCATGGGCTCTTCCACAGAGAATTCGGCCTACGGCCCCACCCGGAACCCGGTGGATCGGTCCCGGGTCCCGGGGGGGAGTTCAGGGGGGTCGGCCGCCGCGGTGGCCGCCGGGATCGTCCCCGCCGCCCTCGGCTCGGATACCGGAGGGTCGGTGCGCCAGCCCGCCGCCTTCTGCGGGGTGGTGGGGATCAAGCCCACCTGGGGACGGGTGAGCCGCTACGGGCTCGTGGCCTTCGCCTCGTCACTGGATCAGGTTGGGACCTTCGGCGCCCGGGTGGAGGATGCCGCCCTCCTCCTCCAGGCAGTGGCGGGGCACGACCCCCGCGATGCGACCTCGTCTCGGGAACCCCTCCCCGACCTCCTGGGGTGGACTCCTTCCGGCTCGGCGGACTCCCCCCTTTCGGGGGTGACCGTAGGGATCCCGGACGAGTACTTCGGGGAGGCGCTGGACCCGCGGGTTCGGGACCGCTGTGATGAGGCGCTCGATGGGATGCGATCAATGGGGGCCACCCTCCGCCCCGTCTCACTCCCCCACACCGGGCTGGCCGTTTCCGCCTACTACGTCATCGCTCCCGCCGAGGCGTCGTCCAACCTCTCCCGCTTCGACGGAGTCCGGTACGGCGTCCGTGACCGGGAGGCTTCCACCTCGGAGGAGGTCTACACCGGGACCCGCTCCAGAGGGTTCGGCCCGGAGGTGGTACGGCGCATTCTCCTGGGGACCTTCGCCCTCTCCGCCGGATACCACGATGCCTTCTATGGCCGGGCCCTCGCGGTACGCCGCCTCATCGCCCGGGACTTCGAACGGGTCTTCGCCGACGGGGTGGATCTCCTCTTCACCCCCACCTCCCCCACGGTGGCCTTCCCCCTGGGGGAGCGGACCCGGGACCCCCTCTCCATGTACCTGGCCGACATCTACACGGTGACCGCCAACCTGGCCGGGATCCCGGGACTCTCCCTCCCCATTGGACGGGTGGATGGGCTCCCGGTGGGGGGGCAGCTCCTGGCCCCCCGCTTCCACGAACCCCGCATGATCGGCGTGGCCCGGGTACTGGAAGGCCGGTTGGCGAAGGAGGGGATCTGGGAGGGGCCTTCGGCTCCGGGAGGGGGATGGTGAGCGCCGAAACCCATCCTCCCGAAACCCCCGCCGTGGGAAGGGGCGAGGCGGCCCGCTGGGAGCTGGTGGTGGGGCTGGAGGTCCATGTCCAGCTCCGGACCCGGGCCAAGCTCTTCTGCCCCTGCGAACCCGAGTTCGGCGCGCGCCCCAACACTCGAGTCTGCCCGGTGTGTCTGGGGCTCCCCGGAGCCCTTCCGGTGGTGAACATGGAGGCGGTGGAGCTGGCGCTGCGCACAGGAGCGGCCTTCGGGTGCACCCTTCATCCGGTGAGTGTCTTTGCCCGGAAGAACTACTTCTATCCGGACCTCCCCAAGGGATACCAGATCTCCCAGTTCGAGCGGCCCATCGCCACCGACGGGACGCTGGCCACCGACGAGGGGCGCCCCATCCGGATCCGGCGGATCCACATGGAGGAGGACGCCGGGAAGTCCATCCACGACCGCTTCGCCGACGCCACCGCAGTGGACCTGAACCGCACCGGCACCCCTCTGGTGGAGATCGTCACCGAGCCCGACTTCCGGGAGGCAACGGAGGCCCGAGGGTGGCTGCAGCGGCTGAAGCAGGTGCTGGAGTACCTGGAGGTCTCGGACTGCAACATGGAGGAGGGGTCGCTCCGGGTGGACGCCAACCTCTCCCTCCGCCCCGTGGGGAGCGAGGGGCTGGGGACCAAGACCGAGGTGAAGAACATGAACTCCTTTTCGGCGGTGGAGCGGGCCATCGACGCTGAGGCCGAGCGGCAGCGGGGGCTCCTGGAGGCGGGGGAGCGGGTCATTTCCGCCACCCTTCTCTGGGATGAGGGGCGCGGTGAGGTGCGCCTCATGCGCTCCAAGGAGGAAAGCCTGGACTACCGGTACTTCCCGGACCCAGATCTCCCCCCCCTGGTTCTGGATCCGGCCCGGCTGGATGAGGTGGGCGCCGCCCTCCCGGAGCTCCCGGATCTCCGTCGGAAACGGTTCGTGGTTTCACTGGGGCTCCCCGCGTACGACGCCGGGGTCCTCACCGCGACCCGGGAGGTGGCGAACTGGTACGAGGGGGTGGTGGCGGCGGGGGCAGACCCCAAGGAGGCTTCCAACTGGGTCATGGGCGCCGTCCTGGCGGCGGCAAAGGAGCGAGAGGGTGGGGTGGCTTCCCTCCTCGTGTCCCCTGCGGCGCTGGCCCGCCTCATCGCTCTTGTGACCGAGGGGGCGGTGAGCCGGAATGGCGCAAAGGCGGTTCTGGAACGGATGCTGGAGACGGGAGAGGAGCCGGACCCCGCCCTCGATGCGCTGGGACTCCGGCAGGTCCGGGACGAGGGGGCGCTGGAGGGGTGGGTGGCCGAGGTCATGGCGGAGTGCCCCGATGAGGTGGCGCGCTTCCGCGGCGGGGAGAAGCGCCTACACGGGTTCCTCATGGGGGAGGTCATGAAGCGCTCCCGGGGGAAGGCCGATCCGAAGGCGGTGGCGAAGCTCCTCGCGGAGGCGCTCTCCGGGGAGTGATCCCGAAGCCCCTCAGCGGGGGAGGATCGGGGAGTCCGGCGGTTCCCCGGGAGGGGAGGGAGATCTGGGCCCATCCTCCCCGAGGTCAACCTCGTTGGGGAGCTCCAGCCCTGGGATCTCCAGCCCTCGGGCCCGGGGGACGTAGAGGAGGGGCTCTCCCGGGAGGGGGAGGTATCGGTCCGCGTCCTCGGCCAGGAGTGCGCGCCGTTCGCGCCGCCCCAGCGGAGGGGCTTCCCTCCGGAGCGCTTTGGCCAGCTTCAGCTTCTCCTCGCCCACCGGGTCCAGCACCGCCGCGCGGGAATGCTCCGGGGTGGCCAGGTATTCCATGACGTAGTCGAAGGCGAGGCGGAGGTACCGGTCCCGAAGGGGGTCGGGGAGGTCGAAGCGGGAGCGGCGCAGGACCTCGTCGAAGATCCGCCGCCACCGCTCGTCGTCCTGGAAGGCGACCATCCCCCGGAAGAGGCGCCGGTTCGTCTGGAAGGAGAAGAGGGTTCGGGAGAGGACCCGGTCGAAGTGTTCGTCGGCCTCGGCGTGATCGTGGCGGAGGACGATCCGTCGGGCCTCCTTCCCGAAGCGTTCCCCCAGGTGCACGTCCATCCGGTGCTCCCAGTAGGTGTGCCCGATGGCCTCGGAGGTGCCGGTGAGGAGGAGTCTACGGGGGACAAACCAGTTGTGGGCGATGGTGTCGGCGGCCAGATGGGCCAGGTACCCCAGCCCCACGGCGCGGAGCGCCTCCGACTCGGCCGTCTCCGCCACCTCCACCCCGATGTGCCAGTGATGGGAGTGACGCCCCACGTCGGCGTACTTCTTGGCGAAGGAGATGTCCGCCGCCACCGAGCCGTAGAGGAAGGAGATCCGGTTCGCCTCGAGGAGGGAGCGGACGGCGGGGGGGAGGAGGTGCGACGAAGCGAGGACCGCCTCGCCGATGGCGATGTGGGTGGCGGGGCCCCAGGCAAAGAGCTCCTCCGGGATGAAGAGGAGCCAGAGAAGGGCCCATCCCAGGTGGAGGAGGAAGGCCAAAGGGCGCCGGGTGCCGGGGCTACTCGCCCTCGGTGGGGAGCGGGGGGTCGAGGGGGGGCTTTCCGCGGGGGATGGGGGGGGACGGTTCCGGGGTGGAAACCCCGGGGGCCTCTCCGTCCCGGCGCCCCAGGCGGGCCACCCCCGCTCGCACGCCGCGGGCGGTGGAGGCCGTGTCCACGAAGACCTCTTCCACCTCGCCCTGGACCACCTCCATGAGGGCGTTGAACTCCTCGATACGCTCCTCCATCCGGTCGGACGCCTGGGTGAGGCGATCCGACAGGGCCGAGATGGAGCCGCGGAGCTTCTCCGCCTCGGCGCCCGCCATCCCCGAGATGGACTCCAGGTGTCCTGCCGCCTTCCGGAGCGATTCCACCCCCGGGTCCTTTCCGATTCGTTCGGCGGTGGCCTCAACCGCCTTCGTGGCGCGCCGGAGTTGGGCGAAGGTGTAGAAGATGAGCACCACGGTCCCGAGAACGGCCAGAGACACCGCTCCGGCGGCCACCGCGAAGACCAAGTCGTAGGCGTCACGCACGGGAACCGCCGCCACCGTGTCGGCGGCGACGGGCTGGGCGGCGAGAAGGAGGTGATGCATGTTCATCGTGCAATAGAGTAACGGCCCGCCCCCGGAACGTTCCACTCCGCCCCCCGCCCCGGGGTAAGGGGGGCCCCCCCCCGGGGGGGGGGCGCGGGGGCGGGGCGAGGCCGCGGGTCGGGGGCCGCACGCCGTGTTGGGGGCGG
>JBJHBD010000082.1:0-14531 GCA_050485305.1 Gemmatimonadota bacterium | reverse complement strand
TCCTCCACCAGGTGGTGCCGCATGTCACCGGTGGCCTCCACCTCCAGATCCAGGGCGGCGTAGCGGGCCAGCGTCACCAGCATGTGGTCGAGGAAGGTGTCGCCGGTGCTCACCCGCGCGGCTCCTGTCCCCCGCACCACTGAGAGGGTGATCCGGGTCTCGCGGGTCTTCCGTTCAATGCGGCTCATGCGCCGAACTCCATGGCAGTCTGTTCACGGTCCAGGACCCCCGTGTAGAGGGCCATCCCCAGCACGGCGCCCGCCGCCCCTCCGTCCCGGAGAAAGGCGAGCTCGTCCAACGTCGTCACCCCCCCCGAGATCCAGACCGGATGGGGAGAGGCCTTTAAGACCCGGGTCACCCCCTCCCGGTCGATCCCCTCCACCCGGCCTTCCCTCCCCACATCGGTGCAGAGCACCCCGGCGAGGGGGAGGGGGGCCAGCCCCTCCAGGAAGGGCTCCACCCGAAGTCCGGTGGACTCGGTCCACCCTTTCCGGAGTACCACCCCGTCCCGGATGTCGGCGGCCACCACCACCCTTCCCGGGTGCCGGTCCGCAAGGGCCCCGAGCCACATCGGGTCGGCGATCCCTTGGGTTCCCACGATGATGCGGTCCACCCCGGCGTTCAGGAGCGCGGTGGCCCGGTCGTCGTCCCGCACCCCGCCGCCGGCCTGCACTTCTCCCGGGGCGTCCCGCACGATGCGGGTGATGAGGTCCAGATTCCCCCCTTGCCCCAGCGCCGCATCCAGGTCCACCAGGTGGAGGGCGGCAAACCCGGCCTCCCGCCAGCGCTTCGCCACCGCCACCGGATCGGGGAGGGAGACCCGCTCCTCGTGGGGATCGCCCCCCACGAGCTGCACGCACCGCCCCGCGCGCAGGTCCACGGCGGGGAGGGCACGGAAGGGCAGGTCTGTGCCCCGGCTCATGAGGAGCCCGCCGGCGGGAAGGTGTCACCGGACGCAGGGGGCTCCGCGGGCGCGGAAGCCGCGCGGCGCCCCTCCGCCAGCCGACTCGCCTCCGCCACCCACCGCGCCAGGATCCCCAGCCCTCCCGCCGAGCTCTTCTCGGGGTGGAACTGGAGCCCCCAGGTGTTGCCCCGCCGCACCCCAACCGGGAAGACGTCGTCCTCATAGCGGGTGCGGGCCAGGACCTCCCCCTCGTCCCCGGCCGGCTCGCAGACGAAGGAGTTGGCGAAGTAGGCGGTGAGGGGGGCCGCTTCCCGGAGGATGGGATCTTCCGGCGCCGCCACCTCCACGTCGTTCCACCCCATCTGGGGGATGGTGCGGGCCCGGATGCGCCGGACCCGTCCGGGGATGAGCCCGATCCCCGCCCCGGGGGCCTCTTCGCTGGTGGAGAAGAGGAGCTGCATCCCCAGGCAGATCCCCAGCGCCGGGAGCCCCTCCTCGAGGGCGGCGCGCACCCGGTCGGCCTCCCCGTCCAGCGCCTTTACTGCCGCCCCAAAAGAGCCCACCCCGGGGAGGACGAGGGTGTCGGCGGCCAGCGCCTCATCCCAGCTCGAGGTGATGAAGACCCGGGCGCCTCCGGCCTCCAGCCCCTTCTTCAGGGAGTGGTGGTTTCCGGCGCCGTAGTCCATGAGGGCCACGTCCATCATCGAACCGTATCCAGTGCGTGGAAGAGGGCGTCCAGCTCGGGGTCGGGCCCCACCGAGATCCGGATGGCGTCCCCGATCCCCGGAAGGGCGGGGAAGGGGCGCACCGCCACACCCCGCTCCCGGAGGGCGGCGGTGAGGGGTGCGGCATCGGGCACGGGGACCAGGACGAAGTTGGCGTCGGAGGGGAGGGGCGCAAACCCCCGCTCCCGGAGGCCGGCCCGGAGTCGAACGCGGGCGGCGCGGGAGGCGTGGACAATGCCGGGGACCCATCCTCCCGAGTCGGTGAGGGCGGCGACGGCGGCGGCTTCGGCCGGCCGGTTCACCTTGTAGGGGCCGCGGGACTTCTCCACCTCCCGGATCACCTCCGGCGCCCCCACGGCGAACCCAACCCGGAGCCCGGCGAGGCCGAAGACCTTGGAGAGGGTGCGGATCACGAGGGTGCGGCGGGAGGCTGCGGCGGCGGCGAGAAGGTTGTCGTCGGCGAAGTCGGCGTAGGCTTCGTCCACGAGGAGGATGGGCCCCCCGTCGTCGCAGAGCGGCATGAGACGCTCCATCCACCCGCGCGGCGCCGAGGACCCGGTGGGGTTGTCGGGACGGCAGAGGTAGATGAGGGCGGCGCCCCCCTCCAGGAGCGCTTCCGGGTCGGGGAGGGTTCGGGTGAAGGTCTCCCCGGCGGCGGCCCAGGGGGCCGCCACGGCGCGGGGCACCATCCCGTTCATGCGGGCGAAGATCTCCACCATGGAGAAGGTGGGGGGAAGGTAGGCGATGGCCTCGCCCGGTTCTCCGGCGGCCCGGAAGGAAGAGTCCAGGAGATCGTCGGAACCGCACCCGGTGGCGACGCACTCCAGGGGGACGCCGAAGCGGCTGGCCACGGCGTTCCGGAGGTGATCGGCGTACACGGGGGGGTAGCGGAGGAGTTCTTCCGGATCGGCGCCGCGGATGAGGGCCAGCGCCTCGGGGTGGGCCCCCCAGCGGTTCGTGTTGTCGGAGAGGTCCACGGCGATGGGGCGCCGGTCCGGGGCGTAGGGCTCGAGGGGGCGGTAGGCCTCCCGGGGGAAGGGGCTCATGGGGCCACCTCCCGAAGGCGGGCGGCCGCCGCGTGCCCGGGGAGTCCCTCGGCGTCGGCCAGGAGCCCGGTGTCGCCGGCGAGGGCGGCGGCGGCTTCGACGGTCATCTCCTGCCAGGTGAAGAAGCGGAGGAACTCGAAGACCGAGAGCCCGGAAAAGGCCCGGGAGCGCCCCGATGTGGGGAGCACGTGGTTCGCCCCGGTGAGGTAGTCGCCGAAGGCCACGGTGGCGGCCTCGCCCACGAAGACGGTGCCGGCGGTGGTCTGGGTCTTCAGGTCTTCCCGGGGGGTGTCGGTGTAGAGGGCCAGGTGTTCGGCGGCGTAGGCCTCGGAGAGGGCCAGCGCCTCGTTCCGGTCCCGGGCCAGGAGTAGCGCGCCCCGCGTGGCGAGGGCGGCTTCCACGATGTCGCGCCGGGGGGCGGCGGCGGCGCGGGTAGCCAGCGCCTCCCGGATCCGGTCCAGGAGGGATCGGTCCCAGGTGACGGCGGCCACCGCCGCCTCCGGATCGTGTTCGGCCTGCGCCACCAGCTCGGCGGCCACCCGGTGGGGATCGGCGCCGGGGCCGGCCACCACCAGGACCTCCGAGGGTCCGGCGGGAGAGTCGATGCGCAGCTCTCCGGCCACCTGACGCTTGGCCTCGGTGACCCACTGGTTCCCCGGCCCCACGATGGCCTCCACCCGGGGGACGGAAGGGGTCCCGTATGCCATGGCGGCCACGGCCCCCGCTCCGCCCAGGGCGAAGAGGCGGGTGGCGCCCCCCAGGGCGCAGGCGGCCAGCACCTCGGCAGGGGGCTCACCGGAGGGGCCGGGGGGGGAGCAGACCACGATCTCCTTCACCCCGGCGGTCGCGGCGGGGACCACGCCCATGAGCACCGAAGAGGGGTAGGCGGCACGCCCTCCCGGGGCGTACACCCCCACCGCCTCCAGCGGGACGGTGCGCCGACCCAGAAGGAGCCCGGGCTCCACCTCCACCATGACCTCCGGGGGAATCTGAGCATCGTGGAACTCCCGGATGTTCCGGGCGGCCCGCTCCAGCGCCTCGCGAACGGCGGGGTCCAGGGCGGCGAGGGCCTCGTCCCAGCGGGCGCGAGGGATCTCCAGGCGGGTGAGCTCCACCCCGTCGAAGTCCTGGGCCATGCGGAAGAGGGGGGTGTCGCCCTCGCGGCGAACCTCGTCCAGGATGGTCCGGACCCGCTCCCGGAGTGCGGACTCGTCGGTGGGGCGGCGCTCCAGGAGGAGGGTGCGCTCCGCCTCGGTGAGGGCCTCCACCCGGGTGTCGATGGCGAGCTTCATGGCATGAGCCGTTCGATGCGGGTGACGAGGATCCCCTCGGCGCCCAGCTCCTTCAGCCGGGCGATGGTCTGGTACACGGCGTCGGCGTCCACCACCGCGTGGGCCGCCACCCACTTCCCCCCATCCAGCACGTCCACGATGGTGGGCCCGGAGATGCCGGGGAGCACCTTCCGCACCTCGTCCAGCCGGTCTCGCGGGACGTTGGTCATGAGGTAGCGCTTCTTCGCCGCCCGGAGCACCGACTCCAGGGCGGTGGTGAGCTCGGTGACCTGTCGGGGGGCATCGCCGGCGGCGATGGCCTCCCGGTTTCCGATGAGGCGGGCCGTGGAGGTGAGGATGGTCCCGATCTCCTTCAGCCCGTTCACCCGGAGGGTCGAGCCGGTGGAGGTGAGGTCCACGATGAGGTCGGCCACCCCCAGGTGGGGAGCGATCTCGGCGGCGCCGGAGATGGGGACCACCTGAATCTCGATTCCCATCGACTGGAAGTACCGCCGGGTGAGTTCGGGAAAGGAGGAGGCTACCCGGCTCCCGGGGGGAACCTGCTCCGGGGCGGAGAGGGGGCTCTCATCCCGGGCCGCCACCACGAGGCGGCACCGCCCGAACCCCAGGTCCAGGAGCTCGGTCACCTCGGGGCGGGCCGACTCCTGCACCAGATCTTCTCCCGTGATGCCCAGGTCCGCGGCGCCGTCGGCCACGAACTCGGGGATGTCCTGGGCCCGGACGAAGATGGCCTGGAAGGCGTCACCGAGGCGGGCCAGGAGGGCGCGGTCGGCCCGGAACTCGGCCTTGAGGCCGGCGGTGGCGAAGAGGTCGAGGGCGTCTTCCGACAGGCGCCCCTTGTTGGGAATGGCAATCCTGAGCACGGGCTCGGCGTCCTTATTGGTTTGTGGTGGGGCTGCCGGAAATCCTGTGGGCCAGGCGCTCCGGGAGGGTAAAAAAAAACGACCCGTCCAGTGAGGACGGGTCGTCGGGCAGCGTTGGTCGGTGCGTCAGATCAGCGGCGCACGCCTGCTCCCACCCGCCCCGTCCGGGACCGGCGATGATGGAGATGATGGGCGTGCCGCTGATTGAATTGCATGGATCGAAGGTAGTGGGGCGGAAGGGAGGGGGTCAACGGGGTTGGGGCCGCTCGGGTGCTTCCCATTCTCCCCTGCCGGAGGGAGGAATTCCGGTGCGAACGGGCCTCGGTTCAGTGCAGGTCAGAGGGGACTCAGGGGGTAAAGTGTCCTCTAAAGAGGACGGAAAGCCCTGGTTGACGGAAGATGACGATCACGCTCACAATCTCCGTATTCCCTATAATGACAATCGTTTGTGCGGGTAACTCCAGGCGGAGCGGAGGGCGGTCTTCATCGCTGGCACACCCGTTGCACTCTGCGAGATCACGAACCGCGAAAGGCTCGCGCTCCCCCCTCGGGAGCTGCGGGCCGCCGCCGCAACCGGGAGGTGTCCCATGAAGAAGCTCGCGCGTGCCGCACCGGCTCTGGCTCTGGCCATGGTCCTCGTCGTGACCGGTGCCCGGGATCTGAAGGCGCAGGTGAGCGCCGGAGTGGTCCTGGACCGGGATGGGATCCGACTCGTCCATCTGGCCATCGGGCATGTCTTCGGCACCCCCGTCCGTACCTCCCACGCTTACCTCCCCAGAGGCATTCACCCCGATGAAATCCCCGTGGTGCACTTCATCGCTCGAGAGGCGCGGGTCAGCCCCGAAGCCGTGGTGGCGCTCCGCCTCCAGGGGTGGAGCTGGATGGACATTTCCCACCACCTGGGGGTGCGCCCCACCGTCTTTGTGCGCCACCTCCCCCGACGGGGCCCGCCCCATGGACGGGCTCACGGGTACTGGTCGCGCCCCAATCGGGTGGGATACCTCTCGGACCAGCAGATCGTGGACTACGTGAACCTCTGGTTCTGGTCCCAGTATTCGGGGATGCCGGTGGTGCAGGTCATCGACGTGAGGTATCGCTACCCGACCTGGTCGCACCTTCCCTCCCGGGGGGTGGTGGTGGTACAGGGAGCGCACGCACCGCCACGAAGTGGACCCTCCATGCAGCGAAGCTCCGCTCCGGCTCCCCCGCCGGCGGTAGGGCGGGGAGGGCCGCCCGCCTCCGTCCCCGCGGCAGGGCGCCCCGGGAACCGGGGCGCCCATGAGCGAGGGCCGCGCGGACGCCCATAGGCGACCCCTTTTCACGGACAGAAAAGAGCCCCCACCCGGTCGCGACCGGGTGGGGGCTCTTTTCTTTTCATTGGGCGGGTTCCGATCAGTGGATCTCGATCCAGCGGGTGACGCGAGAGAGTTCCTCATCTTCCGATGACCCGGCTCCGGCGTCGGCCAGCGCCTCATCGTAGTGGATCCCGCCGGCTCCCGTCACCGAAACCGTGCCACCCCGCACCGCTCCGTAGAGTCCGCCCGAGCCCGCCACGGTCACACTGGTTCGCGGGGCGTACACGGAGGCGAAGATCTGGGTGTTCCCCCCGATCTGCACCCCGTTCGTCCCGGCGAAGCTGGAGTAGATGGCGAAGGTGGGGATGGTCACCGACTCTCCGTTGTTCTCGAAGGTGAGGGTGGGGGAGGTGTTCTGGTTCACCAAGCCCCCTCCCAGATTCACCCGCCCGGTGACGTACACCTCGAGGGCCGCACCCGGCTCGATGATGAGCTGGGCCGCACCGGAAAGGTTCATGTCCCCATCGATGAAGAGCCGGACCTGCCCGATCTTCCCCGGGGTGGTGGGGGCCTTGATCCGGATGATCGAACTCCCCGCTCCCGAGAAGTTCCCATTCACGAACACCTCGTCCACCGTCTCCGAGTCGAAGATGACGTTGGTGGTGGAGCCGGTGGAGAAGGAGGGGCTGAAGGCCGGATTGGAGGTGAAGTTGATGGGGTTCGGGTTCCATCCGGAGTAGTTCCCGCTCTGGTAGGATCCTGCCGGAGGCCGGGCGTCCTCGAGCTGCCCATCCACAAACTCGTTGACGTCGAGGGGGTCGCAGACGCCCCCAACCGGAGGAACATCGGAGCCGGGGGCCAGGTCGGCCGAGGGGCACCACCACGATCCGGGAGTGGTGATGTTCCCACCTGCTTCCACGGTGGTGGCCGGGCAGGTGGGATTCCCCTGGAAGTTCACGTTCCCGGTGGCCTGCATGGAGCCCTCCACCGTTGCGCTTCCGCTCATGGTGAGGTTCCCACCCACATGGATGCCGCCCCGTACCAGAGTGTTTCCGGGTAGTGTCAAGTCCCCGTTGATGGTGGAGACGTCGGCGTTGGAGTTTGCCGTGGCCTGATTGTACGGGCCCAGCCGCGAGTCGTAGGAGTCGATGCGCCCGGATCCGGCAAGGTTGATCCCGTTGCACCCCACCACCGCCGACCCGAAGGGGCGGAGGGCCGAGGCGGAGCCCCGTCGGTAGATCACCTCGATGGTCCTGAGGCTTCCCTCGACAGGCCCTTCTCCGCGAACGCGGATGGTGACGTCGTTTCCATCGAACTCCATGGACTCGACCCACCACCGGCTCGGGCCGTGATTGGGCGATTCTGGGCGGGTCGAATGAATCTGGGGGTGCAGCGCAGCGATCTCCGCTGCAGAACGCTCACCATTCTCGAGCCACTCCAACTCCCGAAGGGAGAAGCCGTTCACCACGAAGGCGGCCCCCGATTCCGCGGCCTGGAGCGCTCTGACCGAGGACTCGAGGTTCATCGACCCCCGGAGGTGGTTGGACGCCATGGCCGCCCCCACGACGGCGACGATGCTGGCCACCACCAGGAGGAGGAGGACCATCGGAAGGGCAAATCCGGATCGGTTGCGCATGGTGGTCAGATCCTCAGTTCACGAGGGCTACCCGGTCCATGACCGTGGCCCGGAGAGTAGTGGTGAGCTCGACGCGCCCCGAGAAGGGCTCCCGTCGATTGGAGCTGTCCAGCGCCAGAGTGAAGCGAACGGCCAGGACGTCCTCCCCGTCGACCACCTGATCGGCGGTGGAGTCGACCTGGCCATTTCCGTCCAGGTCGAGGAGGTACTCCACACTCATGTCGGACACGATGGGTGCAATGATTCGCCGGGAGCCCTCTCCCCCTCCTTCCGGGAGCGAGGTGAGTCCGGCGGCGGTGACCTCGAACCAGCAACGATCGGCACCACAGAGCGCCTGCGCCCTCCCACCCTCGATTCCGAATCGCTCGGCGTCACTCCCCTCCACCACCATGTCGGCGTTGCGGATGATCCCGATGAGCCGTTCCACCGAGACCCGTACATCACCATGAACCGCTCCCACCGCGTCCTGCCGCTCGAACCCGCGCATCAGGGTGAGGAAGAGGGAGGTGGCCACTGCGAGAACCACCCCGGCCAGCACCGTGGAAACCAGGAGTTCGGCGAGGGTCATTCCCCGGCGATTTCCAATCCGCTTCGAAACCACGCCGGCGCGCCGTTTTCCCATCTTCATGGCGCCACCACCGGGAGTCGCACCAGGTACCGGTGCTCGCGTGCCGAGGCGGAGGCCGGATCATCCCACACCACCTGAATCTCGTAGAGGTCCGGTTCGGCGGGCTGCGGTTGCGAGAGATCGCCCCCCCAACCCGGAAGGGAGCTTCCGTGTGCGTTTCGCCACTCGTCCAGGACGGCGGTGGGGTCATCCAACCGAAGCCACATGCGCTCCGCCAGATCCTGCGCCTGGAGGTGGGCCAGGGTACGCTGGTATGCCGTGGTGGAAGAGCCCATGGAGAACCAGAGGAGCTGGGCGATGGCGAGGACCCCTACGGTGAAGAGGAGGAGGCTCACCAACACCTCCACGAGGGTGAAGCCCCCGTTCCCCCCCTTCCTCCCCTTCCCGCTCTTGAGCGACATGCAAACCTGCTCGGTTGATGGCTCCCGGGTCCCGCCCGGTCGGTCGCGGGGGTTGATCGATGCACGGTTCATGCCGAACGCGTGCATTCTCGCCAATTACCGTTCCCGCAACGGGTTAGGCGGGAGGGTCCCCATGCCCTCGGGGAGCCATGAATGGGAAAGTGCCATGGTTCTGGCAACATGCAAGATACGATGTAAAAGGTGCCGAAAGTACTCCCCGCCCGAATCCCGAGCTTCGCCGGGGCGTTTCCGGCCCGTTTTTTCTGGGTCAATCCGGCGGTGACGGAACGGCGACGTCGTACATGGGGTTGGAGGGTGGTTCCTCCTCCGGAGATGGGATGCTCCGGGACCCATCCTCCCAGCTTACAGGCCATGCGAAGCCTCACCCGCACCCTCCTCGCCCTCACTCTCGCTTGGTTCCTTGCCGCCTGTGGGAGAGACGATTCCACACATCGGGACAGCTACCACCGCGTCGTGGACGGCTTCCTGGCCTGGCACTTCGCCGACCAACCGGTTCGAGCCACCCAGCTCGGGATTCACGATCACAATCATGTGCTCACCGATCTTTCGGCGGAGGCGCAGGAGCGGCGCGCCCGGGATCTGAGGCAGTGGCTGGAGGTGATGGCCGTCATCGATTCGAGCCGCCTTCCCTTGGAAGATCGGCTGGATCTCCAGATCCTTGAGTACGCCGTTCGGGGCCAGCTCCTGGAGGTGGAGGAAATCCGGATGTGGAGGCGGAATCCCTCTCTCTACACCGGGGCCATCTCTTCGGGGATCTCCCTCCTGGTGGATCGGGATGTTGCGCCTCTGGAGGAGCGCCTTCGGTGGATCTCGCAACGCCAGGCCGGGATCCCCAGGATCATCGAGTCGGCCAGGGAGAACCTGGACGAGGTACCGGAACTGTGGGCGCGAAATGCGGCGGCAAGCGCCCGAGGCGCGGCGAGCTACTTCCGGAGGAACATGCTCCTGGCGCTGGAAGAGCAGGGGCTGAACGAGGTGGAGCTTGGCGCCAGGGGTGACTTCATCCTCCAGAACAACGAAGCCGTGCGGGCCATGACGGAGTTCGCGGTGTGGTTGGAGAACGACCTGCTTCCCCGGGCAAATGGGGACTTCCGGTTGGGGCGGGAGCTCTTCGAGCGGAAGCTTCGCTACGACGAACATGTGGAGTTCACCGCCGACGAACTGCGGGCGCTGAACGAACGGGAAATCGAGCGTTATCAGCGCTGGATCGCCGAAGTGGCGGGAGAGATCCACCCGAATCGGAGTCCCGCGCAGGTCATGGACTCCATCACCGGGATCTTTCCGGCGGAAGACGCACTCATCGCCACGGCCCAGCGGTATCAGGACGAGCTCCAGGCCTTCATCCGGGAGCGGGGAATCGTCACCCTCCCCACCGATGCCCAACCGACGGTGCGGGAAACCCCCGCCTATGCCCGGGGCGGCTTCGCCTCCATGAGCGTCCCCGGCCCCTTCGAGACCCGCGCCGGCGAGGCGTACTACAACATCACCAACGTCCTCCCCGAGTGGTCCGAGGCGCAGAAGCGGGAGCACCTCACCTACTTCAACTACCCGGGGCTCCTGGGAATCACCGTCCACGAGTCCTTCCCCGGGCACTTCGTGGACTTCCTCTACCGCCCCATGATCGAGTCCAGGGTGCGGAAGGTCTTCAACTGGGGGTCGCTCTCCGAGGGGTGGGCCCACTACACCGAACAGATGATGGTGGACGAGGGGCTCGGCGACGGCGACCCGGCCATCCGCCTCGGGCAGCTCCGCCGCGCCATCCAGCGTCACGCCCGCTGGTATGCGGGACTGGAGATGCACGCCTTCGGTGAAACGGTGGAGAACGCCACCGACCGGTACCAGGAGATCGCCTACTTCGCCCGCTTCCCCGCCCTCCAGGAGGTGGAGCGTGGCACCGGGAACCCGACGTACCTCTACTACGCCCTCGGTCGGATGCAGATTCTCCAGCTCCGGGAGGATTACCGGGAGTACGTGGAGTCACGGGGCGGGGAGTTCTCCCTTCAGGACTTCCACGACCGCTTCCTCCGCATCGGACTTCCGGTGTCGCTGGCGCGGCAGGTGCTCATTCCGGGGGATGACCGCGCGTCGCTGAGGTGAGGGATGGGCTATCGCTCCATTCTCAACCCCTGAACCCCGGTCCCAGGTAGTCGCGGCGGAAGGCGTGATCGGCCAGGGTCTCCGCCGGGGCTCCCATCCGGCGGGTGGTTCCCGAGGTGCACCAGAGGAGCTGATCGGCGAAGGTGAGGAGGGTGTTCACCTCATGCCCGGAGACCACCACGGCGCACCCCTCCCCGGCAAGCCGCCGGAGGGCGGTGGCCACCCGGTCCCCATCTCGGGGGGCGATCCCCGCCAGCGCCTCATCTGCCAGGAGCACCAGGGGGCGTCGGACGAGGGCCAGGAACAATATCACTCGCATCCGCTCTCCCCGGGAAAGCTGTTCGGTGCGGTGATGGAGGAGGGGTGCCACCCCCAACTCCTCCGCGAGACGCGCGGTCCGGGCCTCTGCGGTCTCGGCGGCACCTCCGGGCACCCCTCCAAGGGTGGCGATCCCACCATTCTGAAGCGTCGAGATGAGGGCTCGGAGATGATCAGTGACCCGAAGCCCACGACAGAGAAGGGAGTCCTGAGGGAGGAAGAGGAGTCCCTCCCGAGCGAGCGCCGCTGCGGAGGGACTCTTCCGGGATACACCCCGGAAACTCAGCGAGCCATGGTCCGCCCGCAGCGCTCCGGCGGCGATGCGCATGAGAGTGGTCTTTCCCGTCCCATTGCGTCCGACCAGGGCCGTGACGGATCCGGCTTCCGCCCAGAGCGCAGCCGATCGAAGGACCGGACGCCCGCCGAAGGAGCGACCGATCCCCTCGGCTCGGAGGAGGATTTCTCCCGTCAGGAGAGGCCTCGAACGAGCTGGAGGAGGAGTTCGCACCCGCCACACCCCAGAAGGACGAGGGTGGCCACCCGGCGCCGGGAGATTCCGAGTGCCGCCAGGAAGGCCCCTTCCCGGAGGACGTGCACGTCGATGAGGACGGCGGCCACCGTGAATCCCCCGATCCAGAGGAAGCGGAGGGGGGAGAAGGCCAATCCCTCGGTAAAGGGGATTTCCAGCCCCACTCCCAGATAGGCGGTCATGAAGCGCAGGAAGCCCCAGACCAGCGCGGAGCGAATGAGGATCGACCCCCAGAAGGGCGGGGGGACTCGGAGGGCGAGGGCGAGCCGCATAAAACCGGTACAGGGAGGGTTGCCGCGGGGTTCCTTCAACCATGGGGCACCCATCTTTCGTGCCCCCTCCGCTCACCGCTCCGCCAGAAGCTCCATGGCGTCGAGGTCCTCCGCCATCTCCCGATGAACCCACATCTGCATTCCCACCGGGACGAGGCCGGCCTCGCGGAGGGTCCGGTGGTACCAGGCGGCGGGTCGCAAGTACAGCCCCTCCCGGTCACCCTCCGCCGGATCGTCCTCGGTGAAGACCTCGAGAAAGGCCGCTCCCCCCACGAGATCCGCCAGCTCTGCCACCCCGGCGAGGAGCTCCTCTTCGCTCAGGTAGTGCAGCACATCGGCGCACACCACCAGATCGAAGGGCTCGTCGAATGTGTGGAGCTCCAGATCGCCGAATTCCCCTTGGACGAGGTTCCGCTCACCCCCGAAGCGCTCCACTGCATAGGGGCTGGGCTCGATCCCCAGGTAGCTCATCCCGGGGCGGAGTTCCTGGAGGATGGGTTGCCAGCGTCCCTCCCCCGCTCCCACATCCAGCACCGTCCGCACGTCCCGGTTCAGGATGGACTCGGTGACGGCGAGGGCGAGGAGCGCGCTTCGCCGCAGCTCCTCATCTCCCCGGGGGGCGTCGGGTCCGCGGTACCATCGGTCGAAGTAGTGGCGATCGTAGTGCTTCGTCATGGTGCGGGAGGTGGAAGCTCGGATGGGATGGGGGGGCGCTCGTCCGAGATTGAGCGCCTCGGTGAATCTCGCGCCGATCCGGGGTGCGGGCCACGGCCACGGGACTCTCCCGGCGCGACGCCACCGATGGGTGAAGGGGGGCGCGTGCCCAGGTGAGGTCGCGGTTATCTTCTCCTCCATGACAAACGCCCATCGACCCCGGCTCCGCCCCCAGGGTGCCGTTGTACCGGCCCTTCTCATCGTCACCCTCTTCACCGTCGCCGGATTTTCCATCGAACCCGCCGCCGCCCAGAGCATTCTGAACACCGAGCGGTTCCAGCTCCGGGAGGTGGACGGCTTCCACTTCTCCGGGGACTTCTCCATGGCGCTCCAGCGTGGGAATACGAAGCTTCTGGATGTGAGCGGCTCGGGGATGACGGGGTGGCTCACGGGGCGGCACTGGGGGCGGGTCATCTTCGGAGGGCGATACCTCTCCAACGACGAGCGGGCCATCCTGGATCAGGAGTTTGTCCAGCTCCGATACTCGTACATCTTCTCGCCGCATACCCGGAGCTTCCACTTTGTCCAGACCCAGCGGAATGAGACCCTTCGCCTGCGGAGCCGCTGGCTGGTGGGCTCGGGGATCCAGACGAACCTCATTCGCGGAGACGGTGCCCGTCTCGCCGTGGGGACGGGGGTCATGCAGGAGTGGGAACGCCTCGACGCCGAACGCCTCGCGCCGGGAGATCCCACGGAGTTGAACGCCCTCCGTATGGCGAACCTCGCCGTCTTCTCCCGGGACTTCTCCGGGGGAGGGCGGATCCTGAACATCCTCTACCTGCAACCCTCCCTGGCGGACTTCGGGGATCTCCGGATTCTCAACGACCTGGGAGTCATGGCTCCCATCTCACCCCGGGTCCGTCTCACCAGTTCGGTGGAGTGGCGGCGCGACACTCGCCCCCCTTCGGTGCTGGAGCGGGACGACGTCACCTTCCGGATGGGGGTGGGGATCGACGTGCGGTAGAGGAGCTTCACCACCGATCAGGGGAACCCGGGGATGGGGGATGCGGTAGTCCTCTACCGTCCGGACCGGACTCGTTCACCGCGGGTTCCCATCAGGAACCCATCTTCTTCCAGGAGAGATCCATGGTACGTACGCATCGTGTCCTTCCGGCGCTGGGGCTCCTCGCCCTGGCCGGCATGACTGTCCCCGCCGGCGCCCAGGACGCCTCGTCCTGCTTTGTACGCGGGGCCACCCATGAGGCGGCCGCCGAGCGGCCCAGCCCCCTCACCGCCCTGAACTTCCAGATCGGAGACGGCACCGTGAACGTCTGTTACGGCGCCCCCTCGGCCCGGGATCGGACGGTCTTCGGTGAACTCGTTCCCCTCGGGACCCCCTGGCGCCTCGGGGCCAATGAGGCCACCTCCATCGAGCTCCCCTTCGACGGGACCATCGGGGATGTGGCCGTTTCCGCCGGCACCTACGCCATCTACGCCATCCCCGGTGCCGAAAGCTGGGAGATCGTGGTGAATGGGAACCATGAGCGCTGGGGGATCCCCATCACCGACGCCGTCCGCGCCGACGATGTGGGGAGCTTCACCCGCCCCGTGCAGCGAATCGAAAACCATGTGGAGACCATGACCATCGGATGGATGGCTCATGGGGAAGGATCGGGGCACCTGGTGGTGGAATGGGAGAACACCCGCGTGGAGATTCCCGTCCATCGGGGGAGCGGCCATGGGGGTCATGACGGGCATGCGGGCCACGGGGAGCGCTGAACTCCACCGCTGACCCCGGCCGGCGACCCGATCCGGCCCCAAGCGAGGGCCGAAGACCATGGCGAGGACCG